>NZ_AP025461.1:321151-642302 GCF_024347315.1 Vibrio atlanticus
AGACGCTAGGTGTTCTTTTACTATTTTTGATTCTGTCGCGTTGGATACAAGGCTATTTTGAAATTGTTTTACTGCTTTTTGAAGTGTCAAAGCCACCGTTTGGTCTGAACATTGAGCTAACGTCATGTCGCTGCTACAGCGGTTGGTAAAGCTAACGGTATGTTCTTGTGTTTGAGTGACCTCGCTTCTTAATCTCTCAGCTCTTGCTCTTAGTTTGTCTTGATTCAAATGGGCGATAGACATTTCTACAGCCGATTTTTCGGCTTTGATGGCCTCTAGTTCCATCACTAAGCTTTGAAGCTTTTGCTCTGAATCCGAAATCGTAAGCTTGTGCTCTTTTACCGATTTCCAGGCATCTTGAAAGCGATTTTGAGCTGGTGAGATATCGAAATCTGGCTCATCAATCATGCGAGTGTAATCTTGCTCTAGGCTAGTTTTCGCCGTTGCGAGTTTTTGCTCTGATTGAGCTAATAACTTGGCTTGACGTGCCATTTGCTCTGCTTGGTTGTCGACTTGATTTTGTTTGTCCGCCATCTTCTTCTCGATAGCCGTTAAACTGGCATGTTCTTCGAAAAGAGAGCTTTCAATGTCGATGACTGATGACGTGATTGCTGGAGATGTCGCTTCAGCGAAAACAGCAGGCGTCATTAAGCATGGAGCAAGTGCAAATAATAGAGTAGGAAAACCTTGGCGCATGTTGGGCTACTTCAGTCGTAATTTAGGTTAATTGAATATTCTAACGAAAACGCCATTTCGTTTGAAGCTACTTTCTATAACTACAAACAAGATGGCGAGTATTCATTCAGCTTTGTGAAATAGGCACGGCTATTTATATCAGGCTTAGCTTTATATATTTAGATTTCATTTTCTTTACTAGGAAGGAGTTTCACCCAAATAGTATCGCTGCCGTTAATAGTCACTGTGCGGTTGTATGACTCGTAACCTTCTTTTGAAATGGTTACTTGGTGACGACCGCTCGGTAGCGAAACCTCTAGGGGTGTGCTGCCGTATTTAATGCCGTTGATAGTGACTGAGTCATTGTACTGATCAGAACGTACCATCACGTTTGCCCACTGCTTGTCGCTCTTCTTTGTAACCTTAACGTCGCTGTCCGTTAAACAGTAGCGAGTTGAAACGTTCAATAAGTTACATGCTGCAATCGCTTCCGGTTTTGCTTGAAGTTGAGCTTGCATCTGCACAAAGTAAGAGTTGTTTCCAGAGAAACCGCTCTTGATTGCTTGGCTGTCTTGAACATGAATGTTCAATTGAACACCTTGTAAGTTTTGCTTCGCTAGCGTGCTTTCTGTGAGCTGTTCAAGTAATTTGCTCTTGAAGTTTTGTACTGCTTTCTGCTTCGTCAGGTGTTTACCTTGAGCAATACACTCACCCAGTGTCATTGTTGATGAACATGTGGTGGTGTAGCTCGTTTCAAGAACGGCACTTTCACGAAGTTCTGTTGCAATACGTTTAACGCGAGCTTCAACTTTTGATTCTTTCAAGTTAGCCAGCTCATTATTCAAACGAGCTTGCTTTTGCTTAATTTGAGAAAGGTAAATTTCGTTCTCATTCATCGCTTGCTGATTATCTAGCTGAGACGATTGATTCTCTTTAACCGCAGCCCAAGCATCTTGGTATCCTTTCTGAAAAGAAACCAGGTCCGTTTCTGGATCGTCAAGTAAGCGACTGTATTGTTTGTCGAGTACAGATTTAGCTCGGTTACGTTTTGCCTTTAACTCTTCACCTTCACGTAACAACTTACTGTTCTGGTTTTGAAGTTGTTTTAAGGTCTCAGTTGCCGATACTTTGGTCGCTGAAATACGCTCAATATCTGAGTTTTTCTCTGTTAGCTTTGCATCGATAGCTGAAACGGGATCGACTTGATTCAGTTCTTCAGCTGATAACGATGCAGATACCCAAAGTGGGGATAGCGCAAGTAAAAGCGCTGAAATTCGAAAGTTAGTCATAGGTCCCTGCAACTTGTATATTTAAAATTGGCTCGTTAATAAAGTGTCTACTTCCTAGTTGTCAGTCACTAGTTATTAGCAATTAACACAGTACCCGTCTTTATACCGTTTTATTGCCCTCCAATCTACTCAAAAGCTAAGTTTCGGTACTTCGGATACACTTTTTACATATTTACACCGAAATAATTGAGCTATATAAGAAAATATTGTCGTTATGGTGTAGTCATTTGGTTTCCATTTGTGACTTGCTTTGACTTTTGGTGTTCAGATTTATTTGCTCTTGGAACAAGCAAGAGTGGCCTAAAGATTGGAAGGTTGACTTTACAAAGCCCGTAGTTTGGGCTCACTTGATCATACTTCCGGAGACATGATCACGTGGTTATCAATAATGATCTTTCTTTGAAGAAGAGAAAACATCTCTCATGATCATTTACAAATTCATCTTCTGCAGATTTCAGAGTATTATTCTTATCATGTCGACCTAAGTACTTTGCTGTCATGCCAAAACCTTTACCCTTTCCAAACCTAGACTTGTCTCCGCTAGGGCTTACAGGCCCCCGACCAGCGGAAATCATAACTTTGCCTTCGCATATGGACTGTCACGATCATCATTATTCGCAGGTGGTGATTGGTTTAAAAGGTCAGGCTGAATTTGAAGTGAGCGGTAAAGGTAATCTTGTCGGCCCAGGTCAAGGTTGTGTGGTAACGGCGAGCTCTGATCATGCTTTCGGTGGTGTGGTTGGCCAGTCGGATATTCTCGTACTCAATATGCCAGTGCCAACGGATGATGACCCTCTGATGCTAGAGAAGATCAATCAGTTAGAATCATCGAACGTCTACTTCCAATTAGACGCGCAAATTCAAAAGCTTATCCATATGTTGGTGCAAGAAATGCAGGCCAGTCCTAATGATCTTCTACTAAGCCGAGCCTGTAATGACACGGTGATCGCGCTGATGCAAAGACACATCTCGGCATTTGAAACCTCAATCAAAGATTCACGCTTTGATCTTGAAGCGTTGGATCGCTACATAGAACAGCATTTAGCAAATAAGATCTCCGTCGCGCAGCTTGCGGGTAGTGTGTTCTTGGGTGAAAGCCAGTTCCACATGCTATTCAAAGATCAAATGGGTATTACTCCGCATCAGTACGTGTTAGGTAAGCGTATCGACCGATCTCGTCGTTTAATCGAACAAGGTAACCTCAGCCTTGGTCAGGTCGCTGAACTGGCTGGTTTCTCCGGTCAATCTTCCTTTACTCACACCTTTTCACGCCTTCAAGGCATGTCACCATCTCAATACAAAAAGCAAATTTCTGTTAAATAGTGAAACAAAACGGCATATTATTTTAAAGTTTCATATGTGACCTTGTGTTTGTTTTGTTAATAAAGCGAGTTTTTAGCAAAAAACTCGGAGTTTTTGACAAGTAATCCTTATATACTCTAAATACACTGCAGCCATTGTAGAGATCCCGGGCTAATTCCGGGTGTGAGATTAAGGAAAACGCATGTTTACAGCTACTGATGTGTTAAAGCCAGAATTCAACGAGCAGTCGCTTGCTGATCTATGGTCGCTTATCTCACCATTATATATGGTGGATGAAACCCAATGGCTAGAGCAACTTCTGCCGCTAGCTACCCCTTCTGAGTCAGAAAAGCAGCAGATCACGGACAAAACGACATCATTGATCGAAGCTATCCGTGCGGATAAGACTTCTATCCAGATGATCGATGCATTGTTGCTTGAATACAGCTTAGATACTCAAGAGGGCATCTTGCTAATGTGTCTGGCGGAAGCCTTGATGCGTATTCCTGATTCAGCAACCGCTGATGCTCTGATTCGTGACAAATTAAGCGTTGCGGATTGGAAATCTCACCTAAAGAATTCAGACTCAGTATTTGTTAACGCATCCACTTGGGGATTAATGCTAACAGGTAAGGTGGTTGGACTTTCATCTAAAGAGCAGAGTGCAGGTCAAGCGGTTAACCGTTTAGTGAACAAGCTTTCTGAGCCGGTAATTCGCAAAGCGATGCACCAAGCAATGAAGGTGATGGGGCACCAATTTGTTCTTGGCCGCAGCATTGCTGAAGCGCAAAAGAATGGTAAGTCTATGCGTGATAAAGGTTTTACCTACTCATACGACATGCTAGGTGAAGCGGCACTGACCACTGCTGACGCAAACAAATACTTCAAAGATTACCTAATGGCGATTGAAGCCGTAGGTCGAGACAACTATGTTTCTCCAGAATCGAAGGTCTCTTCAAAATCGAGCCCTGCGCCATCGGTATCTATCAAGCTTTCTGCGCTTCACCCTCGTTATGAAGTGGCGAACGAAGACCGTGTACTGACTGAACTTTGCGACACGCTAGAGCAGCTATTGCGCCGTGCAGTAGAGCTCGATGTTGCGATTACGATTGATGCGGAAGAAGCGGATCGCCTAGAGCTTTCTCTTAAATTATTCGAAAAACTGTACCGCACTGACCTTGTAAAAGGTTGGGGTAAATTTGGTCTGGTTATTCAAGCTTACTCAAAGCGTGCACTACCGGTTCTAGTATGGCTAAACCGCTTAGCGAAAGAGCAGGGCGATTTGATCCCGCTTCGCTTGGTAAAAGGCGCTTACTGGGACAGCGAAATCAAATGGTCCCAACAAGCTGGCTTTACTGATTACCCAGTTTACACACGTAAAGAAGCGACAGACGTAGCTTACCTTGCATGTGCGCGTTACCTATTGAGCCCAAGTGTTCGCGGCAATATCTTCCCGCAGTTTGCGAGCCACAACGCTCATACAGTTTCTGCTATTGCTGTCATGACCGACCATAAAGACTTTGAATTCCAACGCTTACACGGCATGGGTGATTCTCTGTACAACCATGCGATGGAAGCTTACCAACAGTCGGTACGTATATACGCACCGGTTGGCAGCCATAAAGATCTACTGCCATACCTAGTACGTCGCTTGCTAGAAAACGGTGCAAACAGCTCGTTTGTCCACCGTCTAGTTGATGCGCGTTGCCCTGTGGCAGAGCTGACTCAACATCCTGTCGATATGCTTCTGGCATTCGATACATTGCACAACACTAAGATTCCTCTGCCTCCAGCGGTGTTCCCTGAGCGTAAGAACTCTTACGGTGTGAACATTGATATTGAAAGCGAAGCGCATCAATTTGAAGAGCAAGTAAAAAGCTTCTTAAACAATCAATGGACTGCGGGCCCTGTGATCAACGGTGAATCTCTTGCCGAAAGCATGATCAAGGCTGATCAGAACGTTGAGCAAGTGACGGCACCTTATGATCGTCGTATTCATGTGGGTCAGGTGGCTTTTGCTAACCTTGATCATGTTTCCGCAGCGATCACTGGCGCAGACGCAGCATTCGCAGATTGGAACGCAACTTCGGTTGAAACCAAAGCGGCTGCACTTGATAAGTTGGCTGACTTGATGGAAGACAACCTCGCTGAGCTGGTGGCGATTTGTCATCAAGAAGCGGGTAAGACAATTCACGATAGTGTTGATGAAGTACGTGAAGCAGTCGACTTCTGTCGTTACTACGCTAAACAAGCTGACAACCTACAAGGTTTCGAACTAAAAGGTTTTGATGGCCAAACACGAATCGCTTCTCGACAAGGTCGTGGTGTGTTCGTTTGTATCAGCCCTTGGAACTTCCCTCTAGCCATCTTCCTTGGCCAAATTACTGCAGCACTAGTGGCGGGTAATACGGTTGTGGCTAAGCCTGCCGAGCAAACAAGCTTGATTGCTGCTCGTGCGGTTGAACTGATGAATGAAGCGGGCTTCCCTGCTGGCACCATTCAGTTACTACCGGGTCGCGGTGCTGAGATCGGCAGTGCACTAACAAGCCATGATGCGATTGCGGGCGTTGCCTTTACTGGTTCTACGCCAACGGCACAGCGTATCAATGTGTCATTAGCCACTCGTAACGCTAAGCCAGTTCCGTTTATTGCGGAAACAGGCGGCCAGAACGCGATGATCGTCGACAGTACTGCACTGCCTGAACAGGTAGTTCGTGATGTGATTCGTTCAGCATTCGCTTCAGCAGGTCAGCGCTGTTCTGCACTACGTGTGCTTTACATCCAAGAAGACATAGCAGACCGCGTGGTTGGATTGATTCACGGTGCAATGGACGAGCTGAGTGTTGGCATTCCACACCTTCATAAAACCGATGTTGGCCCTGTTATCGACCAAAACGCGAAACAGAAGTTAATGGCGCACTTAGAAAACATGACCAATACCCAGAAGAAGGTGGCTCAACTTTCTTTAGGTTCTGATTGTGAACATGGTGATTTTGTTCCACCAAGTGCTTTTGAAATTGATGACATCAGCTGCTTGAAAGAAGAACAGTTTGGCCCAGTGCTACACATTGTTCGCTTCAAAGCGAGTGAGCTAGCGCAAGTGGTAGACCAAATCAACCAAACCGGTTTTGGCCTAACCATGGGTATCCACAGCCGTAACGAGACGACTTACCGTTGGATCGAAAAACACGTTCGTGTGGGTAACTGCTACATCAACCGTGATCAAGTGGGCGCCGTTGTTGGTGTTCAACCATTTGGTGGTCAAGGTTTGTCAGGTACTGGCCCTAAAGCGGGTGGTCCTCACTACCTATACCGCTTTACTGATGTTCATTTCTCTCAATCACAAGACAAGGCATAAGGAGCATTATCATGGTTCATCAAGTGACAGGTTTTTCTGATGCTTTGCTAGCGTGGGAACAATGGAACCTTACCGACTTTGATTACAAGAGTGCTCAGGTACTTGCGTTTAAATCAGAGATCGAAAGTCAGTCTTCGCCTTTGGCGATGGTGGCGACTTATCATCTAGAGCAAGCGTCTGCGCTGCTTTCTGAACATCACCTAATGGCAGGTCCTACGGGCGAAACCAATGAGTTGTATGCCGCTGGTCGCGGTGTGGCTTTGGTGATTGTTGATGATTGCGAAGAGAAAGTGCCAGCGCTGCAAACTGCAATGGCTTTGATTACTGCTGCGCTATTGGCAGGTAACAGTGTTCAATTGTGCAGTGATGATGTGCAGTTCAATACCTTAGTTGCAGACGCAGCTAAGTCGGCGAACTTGCCAACTAACTTGGTGCAAGTTGCCTCGTATGATGCTGCTCAACAGTTGTTGTCTTGCGATGTACGTAGCGTGGGTTACGTAGGTAACTCGCAAACGGCACAAGCTATCAATTTACAGCTTGCTAAGCGTGACGGTGCAATCGTCGGTTTAGTAGCTGAAACGGATCTGGTGACAATGAATGTTGCTAATGATCCACACCTATCGCTGCGCTTCATTACCGAGCGTACGCGAACTATAAATATAACAGCCGTGGGCGGTAACGCGACCTTGCTCGAACTTGGAAGCGAAGCTCACTAACCTTCAGTAAAATTGGCTCTAAGCACTTTTGGTTTTTTCCATTGTTGGGTTTTCTCCATCTTTGGATTTAATTCATAGTGCATTGGAGCCTCAATACCTAACTCAATGCACTCGCTTGCCTTTACGGTGAGTGTCTTGCATTGAATTAGGCATGGAAGGCTTTCTACAAAATGAGGACTATCAAATGATAGAAAACAGTTTTGCAATAACGACGACGTTCATTGCGTATCTAATTATGATGCTAGCGATCGGTGTTATTGCTTACAAACGTACATCTAACTCAACAGACTACTTCCTAGGTGGTCGTTCGTTAGGCCCATGGCCTGCTGCACTTTCTGCTGGTGCATCAGACATGAGTGGTTGGTTGCTACTTGGCCTGCCTGGTTACGCTTACGCTGCTGGCTTTGAAGCATTTTGGCTTGCTGGTGGTCTACTTGTTGGTACTTGGGCAAACTGGTTAATCAGTGCAAAACGTCTACGTACTTACAGCATTACGACAGAATCACTGACGCTGCCGGAGTTCCTATCTCGTCGTTTCAATGATAATTCTAAGCTGATCCAAACAATTTCTGCTTTCTTTATCCTTTTATTCTTCCTTTTCTACACAAGTTCAGGCTTGGTAGCAGGTGGTAAATTGTTTGAAACGGTATTCGGCCTTGATTACACAACAGCGGTAATTATCGGTACAGTCTGTGTAGTTTCGTACACTCTGTTTGGTGGTTTCCTGGCGGTATCTTGGACTGACTTAGTTCAAGGTCTACTCATGTCTGCAGCGCTATTGATTGTACCAATCGCGGCAATGAACGGTGGCCTAGGTCAGCTTTCTAGCGACCTACACAACATCAACCCAGAGCTTCTAACGCTATGGAATGATGCGAAGGGTGAGCCACTGTCTGCTATTGCGATCATCTCACTAGCGGCATGGGGTTTGGGTTACTTCGGTCAACCACACATCCTTGCGCGTTTCAAAGCAACACGTAGTAATAAAGACCTAACAACAGCGCGCCGCATTGCCGTTATCTGGACTGCACTGTCTATGATTGGTGCAATGCTTGTGGGTCTTGTTGGTCTAATCTATGTGACGAACTCTGGCGCACCTAAGCTAGACGATGGCGAGAAGATCTTCATGCTTCTTGTGAACGCGATGTTCCACCCAGTAATCGCCGGCATCCTACTTGCTGCCATTCTAGCGGCAATCATGAGTACTGCGGATTCACAACTTCTTGTTTCTTCATCTGCAATGGCAGAAGACCTGTATAAGCAAGTTTTGAAGAAAGACGCAACGTCAGAAGAGATTGTTCGTATAGGCCGTTTCGCGGTTATTCTAATTTCTCTTGTTGCTCTTGTTCTGGCGATGACACCAGACAGCTCAGTACTTGGCCTTGTATCTTACGCATGGGCTGGTTTTGGTGCTGCATTCGGTCCTGCAATCGTATTAAGCCTATACTGGTCTCGTATGAACCGTAACGGCGCTCTAGCGGGTATCGTGGTTGGTGGTGTTACGATTGTACTTTGGAAGCAGTTCACGGGCGGTTGGTTCGATGTTTACGAAATCGTACCGGGAATCATCCTATCGACGCTTTCTATCGTTATTGTGAGTCTAATGACTGGTGAGCCAGAAGACGAAGTGAAAAAGCAACACGCTGAGTTCAAGAAGAACCTAGTTGAGCTAGACTAATTTACATTGTAAAACATATGTGAATTAGCAAAGAACATTAGCTAAAAAGCAATTGTAAAAAGAAATTGAAAAATAAAAGTAATAGAGTCACTTCGGTGGCTCTATTTTTTTATGTGGGCACTACCTTTGTCTTATAGAAAATCAGTAGGATACAGGAGATGCACGGCTGTTATGAGGTTTACAATGTAAATCGAAACCAAATGATAGAAGGAAAATAAATAGAAGAGAAAGGCTTTTCATAGCGCTTGATGTCAAAAAATAACCGATAAAATGGCTATTTTTTGAACTTGGCGCTCACTTTTGTTATTAGCTCGGTGAATTATTACACTGAATTGGACATCATGTGTCAATTATCAGTAACCACTAAAGACCTATAGGACAAAGGTATGCCTGATCTCTATTGCAAAGGATGTAAAAAAACAACACTACATAAGTCTATAATGAAACGTTGTGAATCTGAGCCTGAGACAACCTCTGGCCGTATGATGCAATGGACGTCAAAGCTATTTAGTGGAAACCTGTACTACGACATGGAAACTCAACACTTCTGTCGAACGTGCAATTGTCGTTGTGAAACAGGAACTGCAGTTCCCCAAGTTGGTCTGGCTTAGATTGTAGTAAGTGCTTACTAACTTAGATTTAAAAACCTCCCTGATGGAGGTTTTTTTCGTTTTCTATGCCGCTTTTAGTGAAGGTTCTGCCTCGACGACATTGCCATCAATCTTAACTTCCCAGCCATAGTTTGAGTATTCACTTGCGAGTGCTTGGGCAACATCTTTTGATACCGTTACGTGTGTCCATGAACCGATTCCGTAAGGTTTATATGCGAGTTCTTGCGTTTTCATAATAGAGTCATCCTTTCTCTTTGAGAATTCTATTATTCACTTTGGCCTATATCCTTTCTTTCGTTTCTGGCTCAACTTATTTGTTAATCGGGTCATTTCTATAATAATTTGTTAATAACTGGAGTTTGATTTATAAGGGTTGTTATCGCTCTGTTCGGTTTTATATTTAACGTGAATAGGAATGGTCTATTTAGATTTCTAAATGTGTGAGCAAGGTTTTCTTCGATTGCTCTTAGTATGGAATATACTGAGCGTAATCTAGAATGTTTAAGGAATATTATGTCTCAGCATCAACTCGATCGTATCGATAAAGAGATACTAAGAATTCTGCATATGAAAGGCCGTTTGCCCGTCGTTGAACTAGCGAAACAGGTCAACCTAACGACTTCACCTTGCTCTGATAGGTTGAAGCGATTGGAAAAAGTGGGCTACATCACAGGTTATCACGCTGAGCTTTGTTCAGAAAAGTTGGGGCTCGATGTCCAAGTGTTTATCCATATTCGCCTCGATCAAACCAGTTTTTCAATTTTTGATAAATTTGCCCAAGCGGTTGAAGCGATGCCTGAGGTCGAAGAGTGCTATTCGCTGTCGGGGGATTTTGACACCATGATCAAGGTTCGAGTAAAAGACATGAAGGCGTACCAAGCGTTTATGGCAACTAAGTTGGGTACCCTGCCGGGTGTGATTCAGACACGCAGCGAAGTGGTGATTGAAGAACACAAGAAGGGCTTTGGTGTTAACCCTGAGCTGTTGGCCACCATAAAATAGTGACCTGCTTTCGCCTTACCAAGGTTATTTACATATAAAAAATGGAAGCCAATAAGCTTCCATTTTTTGTTGAACGTCAGATAAAGAGCAATCGGATAAACTTCTCCGCCTTACAGCGTAATTGCGGCAGAGATTAAACCAATCACACCGCCGAATACCCCACCCCAAACGACCAACCAACCAAGGTGTTTTTTGATCATGGTCTGAACCATCTCTTTAACCAGTTTTGGTGTCAGTTCATTCAAGCGCTGATCGATGATCGCTTCAATGTTCTCTTTGATTTCATCCATCATCGCAGGTGATTCAAGTTCATCCTTGATGGCATTTTTTACCGAATCACTCTTGCTGATTTCGATCACAGACTCTTGCATCTTCTCCACGAATGGCGCTTTCATTGGCTGTAGTGCTTCTGTACCCCCAACCATCGCCAACATGCCACCAAACTGTGAGTTTTCGATAACATGCACCAGCGATTCGAATGCAGGGTTAAAGTCGATCTTCTTGATCACAGGCTCTAGATTGAGCGATTTTCCGGTCATCTCACTGCTAAGGAAGCGGTCGATGTTACTTTCAGTAAAGAACTGTTCCATCATTAGTTGTTTGATGGCTGCCTTGAACTCTTCAAAGCGCGCAGGAATAACGCCAGAACCATATAGGCCGGGTACTTTCTCGAACAACATGTGAATCGCAAGCCAGTTGGTGATGGCACCAGAAAATGCGAATAGGCCTGCATAAAGCAAGTATTGGTTTGCTGTCGCATAGCCGCCAGCAAGCAGTGCTAACGCAATAACGTTAGTTAAGACACTTTTGTTCATGGTTGATCTCTAAAAAGAATACTGCGCGCATTTTAAGAAAAAAACGCCAAGAAAAAAACAAAAGGATCGATGAAGTTATCGGACAAGTAGGAAACAGTGCGGAATAACAGGCATAAAAAAGGCTAGCCTCCCCCCGAAGTCTAGCCTTATTCCAGAACGCGCAAGCGAGGCGTCTTTGGTGTTAATGTCATTATATGATTACGACATAACATTCTGCCATGTGTAATTTACCGCCAATTAACATTTTGGTGTGAATTACGCCGCACTTTTAAAATGGAATATAAATTAAGCGCTCGTTGTCTGTTCAAGATCATCACCAATAAACCCACCGGTCTGGTGATTCCACAATTGAGCATAGATGCCATTTTGTGTAATCAGCTCTTGGTGCGTGCCTTCTTCGACGATATTACCTTGGTCGAGTACGATCAAACGGTCCATTGCTGCAATCGTCGATAGACGGTGTGCAATCGCTATAACCGTTTTGCCTTCCATTAGTTCAATCAAGCTCTCTTGTATCGCAGCTTCAACCTCTGAATCGAGAGCTGATGTTGCTTCATCTAGAACCAACAGCGGAGCATTCTTCAGAAGTACACGTGAGATAGCGACACGTTGACGCTGACCACCAGAAAGCTTGACGCCACGTTCACCCACTTGAGCATCGTAGCCAACGTTACCAAACGGGTCAGTTAGCGTTTCGATAAACTCATGAGCGTGTGCCTGTTTGGTTGCGGCATACACTTCTTCATCTGTTGCCTCAGGACGACCGTAAAGAATGTTGTCTTTGATCGAACGGTGCAGCAGTGAGGTATCTTGAGTCACCATACCTATGTTGCTACGCAGAGAATCTTGAGTAACGCTCGAGATCTCTTGGTCATCAATCAGGATGCGACCACTTTCTACATCGTGGAAACGCAGCAGTAAGTTAACTAGGGTCGATTTACCTGCACCTGAACGGCCAACCAAGCCGACTTTTTCACCCGGTTTGATGTTGAGGTTTAGGTTGTTAATCACACCCTTATTCTCACCGTAGTTAAAGCTCACGTTGTCGAAGTTTATGCCACCCTGTGGCACATCCAAAGGCTTAGCGTCTTTTTTGTCTTCAATAGCGATAGGCTTAGATAGCGTTTTAATGCCATCAATCACTGTACCTAGGTTTTCAAACAAGCCACCAATTTCCCACATGATCCATTTCGACATGCCGTTAATACGCAGAGCTAAGCTGACCGCAATCGCAATTGCACCTACGGTGATCGCGTTATCTAGCCATAGGTAGATAGAGATACCGGCAATGCTGAACACCAACAAGTAGTTAGCGAATTCAACGCAGATGTTGAAGCCAGTAACCAAGCGCATTTGGCGATGGACTGTGTCTAGGAAGCCTTCCATGCCTTCTTCTGCGTACTCGGTTTCTCTTTTACTATGAGAGAAAAGTTTGACCGTAGCGATGTTGGTGTAGCTATCCACAATGCGACCCGTCATCAACGAGCGAGCATCCGCTTGTTCTGAAGACACATCTTTCAGCTTTGGTACGAAGTGCAGTTGAATGCCAACGTAAATGAACAACCAAATCAACATTGGAGCCATTAAGCGCCAATCCGATTCAGCGAGCATGAACAGCATCGCTGTAAAGTAAACCGTCACGTAAACAAACACATCGACCATTTTGGTCACGGTTTCACGCACCGCGAGCGATGTTTGCATGACTTTGGTGGCAACACGCCCGGCAAAGTCATCTTGATAGAACGACAAACTTTGCTTCAAAAGGTAGCGGTGCGCTAACCAACGAATCGACATTGGATAGTTGCCCAGCAAAGTTTGGTGAAGCAATAGCGAATAAACACTGATCAAGATTGGCATCACGACCAGTAACAGGATACCAAGCCCCATCAGAGTGGATTGGTTGTCTGCTAAGAAGGTGTCCGGGTTGCTAGTTGATAGCCAGTCAACCAGTTGTCCCATGTAACCGAACAGCGCAACTTCGATGATCGCGATGGTCATGCTCATCAATCCGAGCAAGATCAACGGTTTTTCAAAACCACGAGTGTAATGGCGGCAAAATGCCAGTATTCCAGTAGGAGGTTGTATTGGCTCTCCCTTTGGAAAGGCTTCAGTAAAGCCTTCAAATTTCTTGTACATAGTTTTCCCTTTATAAGCTACTGCATCTTTGAGCTAGAGCATCGTGATGTGCAGCTTTTTTTTATAGTCTTGATTTGAATTTTTCAGTTTTAGTTTGAAATTATATAAGTGCCAACGCGTTCTTATAAGTATTAAGCCATTCGATAGATTTTTGTTTAGTTCTTATGTAAGTGCTTAGTTCAAGTGACACAGAACACTTCCAAAGAGTGTCTTTCATGAAGCTAATTTTAGATTGAATTAGGCAGGAAAAGTTAAGCTTATTTCAAACGTAATTGATGGTTATGCAACGGTGATAATCCTAACGTTAAATGGATTAAATTGTAATCAAAACTCGTGTGGAGTTGAAAAATGAAATGAGAATATTTATCCAGTAAATTCTTTAACGAATATGCATACAGTTGGTTCTTTCTGATGTGCTGTTATCTTGCAGTAAAAATTACCGACTAATCTAAAATCCGCAGTAATTACTTGGGATAAATATTCAAATCATTGTGATTTTCAGTGAATTTTGTCGTAACAAGTTGTTTACAATTCTGAGGTAAATAAAAGATAGGGACGGTTAAAATGTTAAACCTACACAAAAAATCACTGCATATTACTAATGTTCAAAACGCAAATTGCGTTGTTATGGTGCCGCCAAAAGAATTTAAATTTAACGAAGAAACAGCCCGTGATAACGAGTTTCAGCACAGAGTCGATCTGACTGAAGCTGAGGTAAAGTTAGAAACGATGGCCGAGTTTAAGGCTATGGTGGTTTCGCTACGTAAAGAAGGTGTGCAAGTTGTAGAGTTTGATTATCCGGAACTGGGTGTTGAAACCCCTGACGCAGTGTTCCCAAACAACTGGTTCAGTACTTGTAGTGATGGAAGCCTATTCACTTTCCCTATGGCGTGTGAAAACCGTCAAAATGAAGTTAAGCCGAATGCACTTATTGAAGCGTTGGAAGCGTCTGGTCGCATTGTTAATCACAGTGAGTCTATGGAGTCGTACGTTGCTCAAGGTTCTTATCTAGAGAGCACTGGCGTGATGGTGATCGACCATATCAACAAGACCATTTATGCTGCGCTTTCACAACGTTGTGACCGCGAAGTATTGGAAGATTACGCGAAGCGCATTGGCTATTCTCGCGTGGTCTCGTTCCAAACGGCATTACCGTCTGGTCAACCGATTTACCATACCAATGTGATGATGGCGATTGGTGATAACTTCTGCGTGATCTGTGATGAAGTGATCCCTGAATTTGAACGCCGCTTTGTGGTGAAATCTCTTGCTAAAGACAAGCAGGTTATCTCTATCTCAATTGATCAGATGAACCGATTTTGCGGCAACATTTTGCAACTGGAGACGGTTAATGGCGACAAGGTGATCGCGATGTCTCAATCGGCTTACGATGCGTTTTCTCCAGCTCAGTTAGCTCAGCTTTCGACACACGGTAAACTACTACCATTTAACGTGAAAACGATCGAGGACATCGGCGGTGGTTCGGTGCGATGCATGTTGGGCGAGGTGTTCTTACCAACTCGAGTGAATCGTCTATAGAAAGTATAGCAAGCGCTCATTTCCAGTAATGGATCTTCGAATACCACTCTTATCGCAGAGTGGTATTTTTGTTTTTATCTATCACAAATAAGAGAACAAGAGCTCGATACAGGAGTCAACGCGCAAAAGTTAACGAAAAACAGCTACTGAAAAAAGCTATGAAGCGTCCTTAAAAGCTCTGTGTTCAATGAACTGAGCCGACAGTGTTACGACTTCCTTAGAGTAGACCAGCGCTGTGTGGTTGAGTTTGAGGGCGTAAGTATCAGTGGCTCCTCTCAGGTTGGCGTCTTCGAGAGTGACCGTACCATCCCCTGGGTTTCTTCCCAGAACAATCCGTCCTACTCCGGCGTCGTAGGTACCCGTAATTACGCCAATCGGCACATCAATATCGTAGTCACCCAAGCCATCGCTTAAAATCATTTTGCTCGAACCAAATATAAATCCAAGCCCATGATTAGACAGTGTTTTGGCGATGGTTGCCCCATTGTGCGGAGTGCCTGCTGTAATAATGCAGGTGTCGGCGAAGTGTGGTTGGTAGAATTTAAAGTAATGACGAATCAGCAAGCCACCCAGTGAGTGACCGAAAAAATAGACCTCATCATACTCATTAAAACGAGCATTCACGAAACGATTGAGACGTTTGGCTGCAGAAGGGAAACGCAGCGAGTTGTAGGCAAACTTGTGCGTTGTAAAGCCGCGTTTTTTGAAGTTTCTATCCAGATATTGCATGATCAACGCAGGCATATATAGACCATGAATTAAAACTATATGTTTGTTTTTATTATTCATTTTTGTCCTCCGTCTGATGATGCCCCCAGTATATTTAGTCGCAAATCTAAACTCAATAAAACTTGCGGCTAATGGGACACAAAAGACAGAGCCTTCGCTATAGAAAGAATGTGCGTTAATAGACAAAGAGTGGGTTACTCTGATCTCACTCCTCCATACACATCAATCGTTAACCCACCTTGTTTGGCATAGGTATTCGGTGTTAGGCCTGTTACCTTATTGAAGCTTCACTTTTTGCTTCAGGATCAACTAATACCTTTATCACGCCTTTTTGTAGGATCAGGTTATTAGGGTAGGTGATGATGTTGCCCGAACTGTGTCGAAGAATAACGTGGAACATGGTGATATCGATGATCACACCGCTGATGTCTTCGTCTTTCTCCGCGACCCTTACTCTGTCACCAATCCGATAAGGGAAGACGAAAAATATTAGTACGCTGGCTGTGAGGTTACTTAGAATCGACCATTGCGCGAATAAAGCGACACCCAGCACCGCAAATATGGATGATAAGAACAGCGAAATATCACCAAAACCCAAGTTAAGAACAATCGTAAACACAGCGATGAAGAGTAGAAACAGAACGATATTGAAACACTTAATCACGAACTGCTTTCGCTTCAATTCGACACGCTTATTTTCCGCTAATGTTTCTATCCAGTTCTTACCTAAGCGTTTGATCACCCAATACACAGTGATAAGAAGTAAACCTAAAACTACTTGTCTAAGCCACATATTGGATTGCAAAAACTCAACCATTAAATAAACCTCAATTTTTTCAAAATAACGACCTCTGCCGCTACGACCACGAGCAGCCCAATGCAAAATAGTGGAAATGCTATTGGGTTATCTGTTCCGGGTATCCCAGCGATATTGACACCCAGTAAACCGGTGAAAAAACCAGCAGGGAGGAAAATACCTGCAATGATAGAAAATAGGTACGTATTTCTATTCATTTTTTCAGCTTGTTGCTGATTTAGGCTCGCTAAAAATACATTAATTTGTTCGATGTAAAACTCAACAGATTCATTAATTCTCAGGATGGTATCAAGACTGTTCTTTATATGACTGTTGTGCTTGCTCAATGGTGCTGGTAGGTCACTCATTAAATCCTCAAAAACGTATTTCTGCGGCTTCAAATAACGTCTTAGTCTGAGTAGCCTTGAATGCAGAGCGTTAATGGATCTTATGTCGATTTTGGATGTAGATTCTAACTCATCAATCAATAGTTCGACGGGTGCTAGGAAGGTTGAAATACTATGGTTGATTCCACGGATCATGCCCAGTAATACATCAGGTAATGATGTCGGGCCTTGGTTTTGTTTTAGATCGGATATTAGATTACTGACCGCTTTTGAAGGAACTTTGCGTGTCGATATTAAAGTGCCTTTGTACCATAAGATGCGTAGGCTAAGCATGTCGTCAGGGTTAGCACCTTCGTTTAGATTAATGCCTCGCAGAATCATCAAAAAACAGTCGTGGGCAAACTGTTCGAACCGAGGGCGGGTGTCATCGGTGAGTAATGAATCGATGATGGCATTTGGAACCGTATTACTGTAGAGCCATTCTCTCAAACCGTCAGCATCTCTTTGGCAGTGATACCAAGTTGATTGCTCGAATGGGGCTGGGCTGGTGGTGTGTTCATGTGCCACACCCTCTGAAAATTGCCAGCTTGAAATTATGAAAGCGTCCATTCATTTGTCCTTAATGATATGACGTAAACATTGATATTGTGGCGCCATTCAGGTGCCGTATTGAACTGAGCTTAATCTTGGTAAGTTCAATGAGCGATGTGAGTGAGATAAAGTCTAATAAGACAGGTTGGTCTTTGGAGCACGACGGACTCTTCCATTATTGTCTCTATTAAATGTAGCTCATTGTTTCGTCGTTATAAATTAGCACTCTGGCTCCATGTTAGCGACGAAAAAAAGAAAAGACCGAGGTCTTTTCTTTTTAGGGGAAGTTGAGGAGAGCTTGTTCAGGCAACTCGAGTTTTCCGATGGTTTACATAAGTAAAAGCACTAGCGACACGCAGCAAAAATGTCTTGGTTCTCTCTATATTCTTTTGTTTGTACATCCATCAGGCCGAGTAAAGAGTCGAACAGGTTATCTTGGGAGAAGCTCTGTTCTTTGCCTGCCTTTCTTAAGCAGGTCTGGTTTATCCCTTTCTGCTCGGCGAAACCATCAGACATCCACATTATCATAGGCACATGGGTTTGCTCTTTCGGTGCCAATGAATAAGGCATGCCGTGTAAGTAGACGCCATTTTCTCCCAATGATTCTCCGTGATCGGAAATGTACATCAGCGCGACATTGTACTTATCGGTGAGTTTCTCTAGCTTCTGAATAGCCTGTGATAGAAAGAAATCTGTGTACAAGATGGTGTTGTCGTAGGTGTTGACCACTTGCTCTTTGGTGCAGTTTTCGATATCAGAACGTGGGCAGTCTGGCACAAACTTCTTATGTTCGTCTGGGTATCGCTCAAAGTAAGTTGGGCCGTGAGATCCTGAGATATGATAGAAAATGATGCTATCTTGTTTAAGCTCTTGAGTATCTTGTTCGAAGTTCTCTAGCATGGCTGTGTCATAGCACACATCGTTATTACACAGCGGGTCGCTGTCTTTGGCGACGAGAGTCATCTCTTTGATTCGATGTGCGACCGCCTTGTCTCCACCATCGTGCTCTCGCCAGATAGAGTGAATGCCCGCGCGGTTCATAATGTCGACCACGTTATCTTGGTTGTAGGCTTTGTCGCGATCGTAGTTGCTGCGGTTCATGTTAGAAAACATACACGGCACAGAAACCGCAGTGGCGGTTCCGCATGACTGAACATCAGAGAAAAAGATCGGATTATAGGGTTTGGTATGAGCATTGGTTTCTTTCTCATAGCCATAATATTGGTAGTTATATACACGTGCTGTTTCACCAAGAACAAACACCAATAAGGTTGGTTTTTCAGCTTGTTTAGCTTCTGGTTTTAGCTGCGCATCTAAGCCGATTTCTTGGTAAGGAATCGGTTCTTTGATGTAAGTATTGTTGATGTATTTTGCGGTTGAAGCGACGTATTCGGTCGGAATGATCATCTTTTTAAGATGAGAGTTATTACGACCAATCGACACATAATCTTTGTAAAACAGTCCAGCAATAATCGCTATGACAATCAGCGAAGAGAGCAATCCAATCGCCTTCCAAATAGCAAAATCTTTCCACGATTCTTTTTCAAGATCCGTAAATAAAAGCAGCAGTGACGGGACTCCTCCCATCAGAACAAACCATAAAATAGAATAGCTGCTTAGGTAGCTAGCAGCCTCTCCGCTGTTGGTTTCGAAGACGTTTTCTATCATTCCATAGTCTACAAAAATGCCGTAGTTGAACATGCTGTAGCTGACTAAAGAGGAAGTAAGTAGTAACAAGATAAAAAAAGCTTTGGCGAATATCGGCCAGTTGAATACTTGAAAGATAAAGTTGAATGCGGCGAGAAAGAAAAATGGGATCGAGATGATAAACCCAATGCTTTCGGCTTGTGAGGCACTAAGAATATTGAACAGTTCGCGTGAGATAGGCAAGTTAATGACAAGCAGGTAATACACTGCCAAAACGAAAGGGAGTTTGTTTATCGACATGTTTAAGCGTGGTAGATTCATAGGTCTTGTCTTCCTGTGTCACTTATCCCTTTATTTTAGTCTCGCTACCAAGAAAGCTCTAATATCAATGCATAAAGCTCAAATAGAAGGCGCTGAGCGATAAACTGGCTAAAGTGAAATGACGCTAAGGTGTGTAGATACAAAAAATTCACTTTACTGAGTGACCTTCATGACAAGGTGGAACAGCAAAGTGAATTAGTATGTTCAGCTTATTCTATGTGGTTCAATCACATTAGAAGTTGTATGAACCACCGAAGCTAATGCTGTTGAAGGCAAGTGTGTGGTCACCAGCTGATATTTGAGAGTTACCAAATTGGACTGTGTCGTCTACGCTCACTGCATCCGCTTGCGAGATCAAGCGTAGCGTTAGGTGTTCGATTGGCGTGTATTCAACACCTACACCAAAGTGGAAGCCTGTACCACTGTCATCAGCGTAACCAGCACTATTATTTGCGTTTAGGTCAACAGAGCTTAAACCAGCCAAAACGAATGGGCGGATTGTGTTGTCGAATGTGTAACCTAGGTTTGCTGATACAGATACAGATGTCGGTGATAGTTTGGTAGCACCCTGCTTGTAGTCTGCGTAATCTGTGTAGCCAAGTTCAACACCAACGATACGGTTGAATTGGTAGCCGCCGTATAGGTTGTAGCCCATGCCATCTGAATCTAAGCTACCGTGACCGTCTGTGTCAGAATCTTGGTAGACACTAAGTCCGCCACCAATGTACGCACCGCCGTCAGTACCTGCTGCTAAAGCTGGAAGAGAAACTGCGCTGATTAAACCCAGTGCTAATGCTGATTTCGTTATCTTGTTCATCTTTGTTACTCACTCTTAAATGTCATGCCAGTATCAATCATTTTTATTTTGCGACCTTTCGACCGTTGGTGAGTATTATTCCGTAGTCTTGTATATATTACTGTATGGCTTTGTAAGCTGAATCGTTACATAGTAGAAAAAATACACATCAGGTTGCTTAGTGAGTCAGGCTGTTTAAAACAAGGAATAAACATGCTAACGAAACAAAACACAGGTTTGGTGGTTGTGGACGTACAAGGCAAGCTCGCACGTCTTGTTAATGAGAGCGATACACTGATCTCTAACTGTGGAAAGTTGATTGAGGGTGCGCAGATTTTAGGTCTTCCTATTGTTAGCTTGGAACAAAACCCAGAGAAGCTAGGTGCTACGGTCGACGAACTTAATGACTTATTGAGTGATGCTAAGCCGATACCGAAATTTACTTTCAACGCGTGTGATGAACCCAAGTTTGTTGAGGCGGTGCAAGCCAAGGACGTGGATACTTGGTTAGTGTGTGGTATTGAGGCTCACATTTGTGTTTATCAAACCACAATGGGGTTGTTGGAACTTGGGTACAAGGTTCAGGTAGTTGGTGACTGTATTAGCTCACGAACGGCACTCAACAAAGATCTGGCAATCAGTCGACTAATGGATGCTGGTATCCAAATCACAGGATTAGAAATGAGCTTATACGAGCTTGTGAAAGATTGCCGCGCACCAGAATTCAAGTCCATTTTATCCTTGATTCGTTAACTTGGGTTTCGTTAAGGTTCGATTCGTTAACTCCCCCCCTTTGAAGAGGTCTATTTGAATAATCTAATCGTATTTACCGGCGGGCCGGGATCTGGCAAAACCTCAGTCATCGATACTCTGCAAAGTCGAGGTTATCGCTGCGCACCAGAGGTTGGGCGTAAAGTGATTCAACACCAAGTCGAGCGAAAAGGGAGTGCTTTGCCATGGTTAGATAAAGCGGCTTTTCGTGACGAAATGGTACGAGAAGAGCTCGCTAATTATCAAGCGTTTGAATCGAGTGAACAGCGCGTTTTCTTTGATAGAAGCATCGTAGATTCATACGGTTACAGCTTGTTGGAAGCTTTGCCGATTTCTGAATCTCTGTTGAATCAATGCAATGAACTTGAGTACAACACTAAGGTATTTATTTTCCCTCCATGGGATTCGATTTTCATCAATGATGAAGAACGTAAGCAAGATTTCGAGGAAGCGATCGCCACTTATGAAAAGATGGTGACAGCCTATAACCAATTCGGTTATCAGTTGGTGGAAGTGCCCAAGTTATCTGTTGAGGAAAGAGTCGAGTTTATCTTAACTTCAATTAACTCAGGTGAGTGATTTCCAGAAAAACCACAACTAAAAAAGCCCCGCAGTATCGACTCGATTGAGTGAATACTGCGGGGCTTTTTATTCAAATCGACTAGTTGATGACTTAGTCGTCTTAAAGATTAATCACCGAGAGGCTGTCTATCGCCTCCGCCTCGGTAGGAATCAAGCGCAACCTTCAAGCGACGCAGTTTGTCGCGAGAACGGTTCTTATGATTGACAGCAATCCCCATAGAAAGCACATCCACTAACGCCAACATAGCGTAGCGAGAAGCCGACGGCTTGTAGATGAAGTCGGTTTCCATATGCTTGATGGGTAACAAGATATCGGCAATTTTTGCTAGCGGTGTATCTTGTGGGGTAATTGCAATGATCTTAAGTCCGTACTGCTTAGCCAGCTCTGCCGTTTCTGTGATCACTGGTGTAAAGCCAGTCGCAGAGATCATCACCATCACGTCATTGGTATATCCAGCACGTCATTATTCAGCATACGACTGATCGTAATGATCGCGAGTGTTTGCTACTGGGTGGCATCGACGGAGTTTCTAGGTGAGTCTTGGATGAGGCTTTGAGTGGGGTGAGAAATTGCATGTTTGAATTTTAGGGGGGAATAAACGGGGAGGTGTTAGCACCGGTCCCCGTATTTACATTCAATATGACGGTATTCAATGCTCATCCTGAGCATCAGTGAAAGTATTGAACGTCATGCAGAAGCTTCCAAGACCAAACTTTTGGTGTCGTCAGTTGGTTCGTGGACAAATAACGACGAGTTAAGCTTTGCAGTAAACGCGTGCTTCTCGTGGTGTATAAATACCAAAAGTTACGGCTGCTAGTAAACCATTCACGAATGTCTCTTGAACTTCAACTTTAGCAACGTTGTCGATACCGTTACATACTTTAGCTGCATCAATTTGCTTTTTCTGCGCTAGACCGTTAATGAAAAAGTGGTGTGACTTTTCAGTTGTTGGTGCTGTTGCTTCGCTCTCTTGAGGGGCCATTACGAAAGTTTGTTGAGCGCAACCTGTTGCTACTAGCGATAGTGCCGCGATGATCATTAATTTTTTCATGTGTTTCTCCAGAGATAAAATTCAGCTCACGTTAGTAAGGGTGAACGAGTGTTGTTTGTTTTGAAGGGGGATATCTAGCCTCCTTCGGTTGATGTTGAACATTATTCCAGAGATGATTGGTCGTTACTGTATGGGTTTGTCAGTCGAATCGTTACACAGTGGAAAGGCTATAGTGAATACGGCGCCCTTTAAAGTATTGCTTTGTGCGACTTGTACTGTTGCACCGTGTTGAACACAGATCTTCTTGACGATAGAAAGCCCTAGACCATGGCCACTCTTGGCTTTGTTACGCGCTTTATCTCCAACATAAAAAGGTTCGAATAGGCGAGAACGGTGCTCTTTTGCTACGCCGTCACCGTCGTCATGCACGGCGATTTGTAACATATCGTGGTGCACGCTTGCTTCTATCGAAATTTGTGAGCGTGCGAATTTCATCGCGTTACGTACTAGGTTATCTAACGCGCGATTGAGCAGCGTATCATCTGCTAATATCAAATGAGGTTGTTCTGGTAGTGATAGCTCAATACTAAACTCAGTCTCTTTGTTCCAACGGCTCATTGCATGATCGAGAAAGTCTCTTATCTCTAATGGCTGTTGCAAGTTCTCTAGATCACAACTGTCGAGTTTTGCGTAATATAGTAACTCATCGACCATTTTTTCCATCTCTTCTGTGTCTTCAACAATGCTCTCGATAGTATCTTGCTGCCCCTCGTTGAGTGGCGTGTCTTTGAGCATTTCAGCCTGCCATTGAATTCTAAATATTGGAGTTCGCAGTTCATGAGCTACCGCATTGGTAAGTGAACGATTACTCTCGATTAAGCTATGGATTCGGTCGGCCATCAGATTAAAGGATTTGTTGAGTGAACCAATCGCAATGCCGCTTGAAGTCTCGGCTCGTGAGGAGAGATCCCCTTCAGCAAAACGCAGAGTGGCAGATTCAAGCTTTTTAACTCGGCGGAAGATGATTAACAGGTGGCATAAGCCGTACAAGATAAAGCTTGCTAAAAAGAACAACCAAATGAGGTCATCTTCCAATTCTATCTTTTGCCTAATGAACGCTTCACTGTTGGGTAGATAATGATAGGTATTGTCGCTGCTTGCTAAGCGAAACCAAAGGTCACGTTCATCATCGTGAAAGATAAAGGTATTTGGGTTGGTAGAGAAGAACTCTGAAACTGGGCTTGGTATTTCATCTTTTGGGTTGAACGTCACCAGTTTATTGCGAGTGGTTTCGACAAACTGGTTCATTGCTTGTTGAGCCGCTTCAAGACCTTGATTCTTAGCGATGTTCTCTATCAGTTGCTGGTGGGCTGTCGCTTCGTAATCTTGTAATACATATTCGTAGTCGGTATTGAGCTGATAGACACAAATTTCGTAGGCGAGAAGACCAACAATAAAGCAAGTTAACAGCCCTAGTAGGGACTCCAAATAGATACGTCGCATAATCGCTCTCTTTTATTGCGCCCGTACTGAGCGCGGTTAATGCCAGGCGGTCGAAACAAATAAGTAGCCTTTCCCGCGAATGGTCTGAATTTTTTCTGCTGGTGTTTTGTCATCACCAAGTATCTTACGTAAACGCACCACTTTGTTGTCAATCGTTCGGTCGATCCCGTCGTACTCGATCCCACGCAGCGTTTGAGTTAAATAATCACGTGACAGTGGAGTATCAGGGTTGGATGCTAACAGCCAAAGTAGATCAAATTCACTGTCTGTCAGTGATAAAACCACATCTGAAAGCTCGCACTTTTTATAGGTGTTTTTCAGAATAAGTTGACCAAACTGAAGGCTACTTGAATCATCAACCAGAGGTGTATTGGTTTCTTGACGGCGTAATAGCGAGCGGACCCTTGCCAGCAGAACTCTTGGTTTGATTGGCTTGGTGACATAGTCATCAGCCCCTGTCTCTAAACCTGCAACGTGATCAAAATCATCATCGCTGGCGGTGAGCATTAAAATTTTACCCTTAAAGAGCGTACGAGTCTGTCGGCAAATTGTCAGTCCATCGGTTACAGGAAGCATTAAATCCAACAACACAATATCAGGTTGTTCCGCGAGGATGGTCTGTGCGGCATCACTGCCATCGTCCAATACGGTGACATCAAAATCTTGCGCGACAAAGTAGTCTTGCAGCATTTTCTGAAGTTTCAAATCGTCTTCCACGATGATCATTTTAGGTTTTGTCATTCCGTTATCAGCCTTATTGTGCGTTTAATTTATTGAGATTACGTGAGCTCGTTTAATTTTGGCAGCTCCTACTGTTGCATATTCATCACAAATGCGTCACGAAGAAATTTCTGACGTGAATGATTAAACACTTTCCATGCTAGTTCAATGCCGATTTGTAATTTTTGCTTGCGTTTTTCAGTAGGTTAGAGGTGGTGTTTTAGTCTGTTGGTGAAGAAGGCCGGAAATGAGAGCTCTAATGTCGAGTTTTTAGTTTAATAACAGAAGAGCCAGCCATGAAGCATCTTTTTAAAAAGGTTTCATGGCTGGTTGGAACTTAATTGGATTTTAAGTCAAAAATTAAGGCCTACGGTTTGAAATCTAAGCATGCGTATTTCTGTGTTCCGAGTTATGATTTTTGGCAAACAGAACAAAATCGTCTAGTGGCATTGGTTTTGCGAAATAGAAGCCTTGTACTTCGTGACACCCTGCGCGGCCTAAAAATTCAAGTTGTTCTTTTTCTTCAATGCCTTCAGCAAGTACATTGAGTGAGAGTTCGGTTGCTAACTTACAAATCATGCTCAAGATAGCTTGGTCATCGGTGTTGTTAAGTAAGTCCTTTACAAACTCTCGATCTATTTTCAGTCGATCGATAGGGAGTAGCTTCAAATAGCTAAGAGATGAATAACCAGTACCGAAATCATCTAACGCTATTTCAATGTTTAACTTCTTTAAGTCATTCAATACAGCCACGACCTTCGACACATCACCCAACATGGCACTTTCTGTTACTTCTAATTCCAGTAAACTCGGAGAAAGGCCAGTTTTTTCTAAGGTTAGTTGCGTCAGATCTAAAATGTTCTGTTCCGAAAACTGAATGCTCGAAATATTAACGGCAACCTTTACACCAGCAAGCGCTTTATGATTCTGCCACTGTTGGCAATCAGTGGTAGCTTGTTCGAAAATATGAGCCCCCATTGGAATGATTAAATGGGATTGCTCTGCCAGTTCTATAAAAAGGTCAGGCCTTACGAGGTCTCCATTTGGCTTTTTCCAACGCATGAGCGCTTCGGCACCAATGATACGATTGGTCTTTAAGCAAAATTGAGGTTGGTAATAAGGAATAAATTCTCTGTTTTCAATCGCATTGTTTATCTCTTTGATTAACGTTATACGTCGCAACGCAGCATTTGACAGTTCAGGTTGATGCTTAACCGTAATGTCATCGCCTTTTTCCTTGGATACATATAGAGCGATGTTCGCTTGAATGAGCATTTCAGAACTGCTTTGTGCGCCATTTGAACTGCAGGTTGCACCAAGGTTAGCCACTAGTTTTATCTTGTTCTCATCAATGATAATTTCATTTGAAACCACATCAATCAACATAGCAAAAAAAGCATCCGAACCTTGATCGCCATTGTGTTCTTTCGCAGGCACTGCGATACAGAACTTATTTTCATCCAATCGAGCTAAATTAAAATCAACCATGGTTGTGCATGCGGATAAGCGGTTGGCTAGGTGAAGCAAGATTGTGTCCCCGGCTTTATAGCCGAGTGTATTGTTGATATCTCTAAAACGTTTAATATCAATGATTAACACGGTGATGCGTTCATTTTTTTCTTTGTGTTTATTGAGCAACTCATCAAGCGATCGCAAAAACCCAAGACGGTTCGGCAACTTAGTGAGCGAATCATAGTAAGCCAGTGTTTCGATTTCTTTTGTTAATGCTCTGCGTTGCTGCTCTTTATCATAAAGGCTAGAAAAAGCACTTTGTAGTTCCGTTATCTCGTAATATTTTGCTGGTGGTAAAGACGCACTTTCTTCTTTGCCTTGTGCCAATAAACTAAGAGAGCGAGTGATGTTTTTTAACGGAGTCGATACTCGACGAGCGATGGCAAAGTTAATAAACATCACCGTCATAAAGCTGATTATGCTAATAGACATCAAAGATTGATTGATCATCTTTCCATATGTTAGCCATTCATCTACAACTGTATTTACCTCGAGAATCCCTCGTACATCGTTGAGTTCCCAATCGTGTTTAGGCGAGTCGGGGTGGCTATTGTGGCAGTTTACACAAGTTTGGTCATTGAGGCGGTCTGCCCGAGCGACGCGTACTCGGGTTCTGTCTTGCTCTTGTACAAACTCGACGTAGAACTCATCTGGTTTCTTGTTAATCGCGACCCACGCCCGTTGTTGAAATTCGTCAAAAAGCCTACCTTGACGGTTTTTAAAAGGATAAGGGCTGGTAAACGAGGTCGTGATGGTGAGATCTTTATCAGATTTATCAAGCATTTCGATTAAGAAGGTAGCAGGAACCGGAATAGTGTTCTCTAAGGATTGGTGCTGGGCTGTTGCCACGAGTTCTTTACTATCAACAACTTTCTGTACGACATTTGATGAGTAATAGTTACGAATACTATGAAATGTAGTCACGTAGTTCTTTGCATTTTCAACCGACACTTTTTGGACGAAATCTTCAAGGATAACGGTCGATATTAAAGAGAATAGTAAAATACAAGCAAGTGCTATTCCTATGATTGGATAAATAATGGTCCAAGATAGTGAACGCTTCATTGTCTACCTTTATTGATATTTTTAATTGCCTGACACTACTGAAGTGGCTTTCCATGTGGCTTGTTGATGATTTGTTAGCATTATATATAATTTTAGAGTTGCTGAATGTAAGCTCGTGTAACTGGTCTTATGAGTTGGTTTGCACTCTGGAGTGAGTGTTTTTAGCAAGGAAGGGGGGCGAGGATGTAGATGAAATACATTCCATTACATAGTTACGACAGATAATTTGATGGTTAACCAATAGAATTTCTCCAATCAAAATTTTGGGGAATAACGGTATGAAGTACTATCGAAATACGTGGCTAGCGTTACCTTTGGCTCTCTTGGCTGGCTGTAATTCAAGTTCAAACACGGGACAATCAACCACCATTTCGCAAAAGGAACCGAAGGCTGACTACGTATTTTCTTCAGCTAAACTTGGTGAATTGTATAAAGAGAGGCAAGAGCTCCAAGAAGAGGCTATGAAGCTCTCTTACGATGGTATTTTGTATGAAAAAATTCAGTTTGCTGAAGACATTAGTGATAAGCAAAAAGTGATTAGGCTTTTGGATGGCTTAGGCCAAAGTGTTGATCTGTACTTTCCTGAAGCTGGGTTTGATAGTTGTGGTATTTATACAGAGAGCAAGGGCTTGGATCTATTTGATTGTGATGCAGCACAACGCTTTACTTCAAATGATACAACGTCAATAAAAGCAATGACGAAGGATAAAAAAGTCTCCGTTAAGCTTGAATACCAAAACGAGTTGTCGCAATACGTAACGAGCCTAGGTTCGACGATTCTAAGTAAATCCAAAAATGGTAATAAAGTCACCATTACCACATCGTTTGCCTTCAACGCTTTTTACCGCGATGTGCTTAACGAGACTGGCGCTGTTGAACGCATTACTTCCACTCTAGGCGCATCAACCTATTCTCAGCTTTTTGATATCGTGAAGTTATACCGAGGCAGTGAGATGACGTTGAAGTTCACCAACCATATTGGCGGTAGTGCTGATGACGAAATCAACATGTACACCGGGCGTATGATCAATAACAACAAGATGACGACGGTTGTGACTCCAACGGGTTCGGTTTTTTCGGGTGGTACGGATCTATTTGCTGCTGGCAACCCACGCATATTGCAACGCGCTGATACTACCAAGGTCATTGAACTGAATAAACAGGTGGGTGTGCATAGTTGGGCTGAAGGGGATAAAACGGCCAAAACGGCCAAAGAATTCCCATACACCGACGTGGGTCATCGTAGACAAGCGACCTATTTTCAAAAGGTGATGGGAGATAAAGGGATCGATTTCTATATCTTCACTTTAGATTCTGCACCTGCTGCTGGTGAGCACTGGATGACCAAAGCAGACTCAGATAAGTACGGTTTCATTACAAGTATTGAGTAGTCAAAGAAAGTAGCAATAACGACTTCGTAAAGGTTGGTGATGGCTCTGTCATTATCGGCCTTTTTTGTTCATGTCTTGATTCGTTACTTTGTTGAGTGCAGATTTCCTAGTCTTAAATTTCAGTATTAAGACTCATTGATACCACCTTTCAACTTCCCCCAAAAAAGTGTCTACACGTATTCCTACTGATTTATGTTTTGCTCTTCCTAAGCAAAACTTTTGACCCGTAACCATCACACCTCAAATCTTTAATGATTTTATTTAGTGGTCTAAATGATATTTAATGCATTGTTTTAAAATGACTTATTTGATTTTGAATGGCGTATTGTTACGAGTTTGTTTTAAATAATCATTTGAACCCTAATTAAATTTCTGTCATTTTATATTTAACTGAACGTTCAATGAAAAATAAAAGGACTAAGAAATGCCCAAGGTAGGGATGCCTGATATACGCAAACCACAGCTCGTCCAAGCTACGATGACCGTGATTGATCTAGTGGGTTTACATGCCGCGAGTATTGCGTTGATCAGCAAAGAAGCGGGAGTCTCCACTGGTATTATTAATCATTATTTTGGTGGAAAGCATGGGCTGCTCGAAGAGACCATGCGAGAAATACTGCGCCAACTTTCGAATACCGTAACAACAGAATTAAAAGCGCTCCCTGCTGATGCTCACCAGCAAAGGATTAACGCTATCATCAACGGTAATTTCGAAGGCTATCAAGCGGAAAATAAAGTGTCGAAAACATGGCTCGCATTCTGGTCTTATTCGATGCATGACGCTCAACTCAAGCGCCTTCAGCGCGTGAATGAAAAGCGTTTGATTTCTCACTTACTTATTGAATTAAAATCGATTTTTCAACCTGATCAAGCGGAATTGATCGCACACGGCATCGCATCATTAATTGATGGCATCTGGCTGAGAGGGACGCTCAATCCTGAAGGCATTAACGCCGACAAAGCTCGTGCAATCATCAATGACTACTTAGACAAGCAGCTTACGTTTTACTCGTGTCAGCGCGATCAATGAGTCATCAAAAATTCTAGTGAGTGAGCTCAAAAGGCTCGCTCTCAACAACGATATGCATTCACAAATACATAGACCGATAGAGTCTAACAACAATAATTAAGTCAGAAGATCAAATGGAAATGAACTCGTTATACATCGATGGTAAAGCGGTTGACGCTACCTCAGGCGAAACTTTCGTCAGCATTAACCCTGCAAACGGCGAACCTATCGCAACGCTTGGCCAAGCTTCTTCAGCTGACGTTGAAAATGCGATTGAATCGGCGAAGCGCGGATTTGCGGTATGGTCAGCAATGACAGCCGTAGAACGCAGCCGCATTCTTTTAAAGGCGGTAGAGATACTTAGAGCTCGAAATAATGACCTTGCGAACCTTGAGGTTGTCGACACGGGCAAGCCGTTACAAGAAGCGATCGAAGTCGATGTGGCTTCTGGCGCCGACGTTATTGAGTATTTCGCAGGGCTAGCACCTACGCTGCAAGGTGATCAACAACCTCTTAGTGACACTCAATTTTTCTACACACGCCGCGAACCGCTAGGTATTTGTGCGGGCATTGGCGCGTGGAATTACCCTATCCAAATCGCAATGTGGAAATCGGCTCCAGCACTTGCTGCGGGTAACGCGATGATCTTCAAGCCTTCGGAAGAAACGCCGCTAACGGCAATTAAACTTGCTGAGATTTTCACAGAAGCTGGCCTTCCTGATGGCGTATTCAACGTAGTTCAAGGTGACTACCGAGTGGGTCAAATGCTAACGGCTCACCCTGACATCGCTAAAGTGTCTTTCACAGGAGAAACCGGTACGGGCAAAGCGGTAATGTCAGACAGTGCTAAAACACTCAAGTCTGTAACGATGGAGCTCGGCGGTAAATCACCAATGATCATCTTTGATGATGCGAAATTGGACGATGCGGTGTCGGCTTCAATGGTCGCTAATTTCTACACCCAAGGCGAAGTGTGTACTAACGGTACTCGTGTTTATGTACACGAAAACATCTACGACGCCTTTATCGACCAACTTAAAACACGTACTGAGAAGCTGATCATTGGTAACCCAATGGACATGGAGACTCAGATCGGCGCGTTGATTTCTAAAGAACACCTTTCAAAAGTCCTTGAAGCAATTGAGCTGGCTAAACAGTCTGGCGCTACCTTGCTGACTGGTGGTTATCAAGTGACGGACAACGGCTTAGCAAACGGCAACTTTGTTATTCCTACGGTATTCACCGATTGCCATGACGACATGCCTCACGTTCAGCAAGAAATTTTCGGCCCTGTTATGTCGGTGTTGAAGTTCACTGATGAAGACGATGTGATTCGTCGCGCTAATGACACCAAATATGGTCTTGCGGCTGGTGTGTTCACGCAAAACCTTTCTCGTGCTCACCGTGTTATTCATCAAATGCAGGCGGGTATTTGTTGGGTTAATACATGGGGTGACTCACCTGCAGAAATGCCTGTTGGTGGCTACAAACTTTCAGGGGTTGGCCGCGAAAACGGGCCAGAAACTCTACTCCACTATACGCAGACTAAGAGCATTCTTATTGAACTTGGCGACTACGCCAGCCCTTATGCCTAACGCGTAACACTCAATTTTATGGGTTAGCTTAACAGAACTAACCCTACTGACTCATCTCAGGGAAATCAAAACATGGAACAACGCTACGATTATATTATCGTCGGCGCGGGTTCGGCCGGCTGTGTGTTAGCGGATAGGCTAACGGAAAGCGGTGAACATAGCGTTTTATTATTGGAAGCGGGTGGTACGGATAAGAGTATTTTTATCCAAATGCCTACTGCGCTTTCTTACCCGATGAATACTGAAAAGTACGCTTGGCAATTCGAAACTCAACAAGAACCGGGCCTTGATGGACGTGAACTGCATTGCCCACGTGGCAAGGTGTTGGGTGGCAGCTCATCGATCAATGGCATGGTTTACGTTCGTGGTCACGCTTGTGATTTTGACCAATGGGAAGAAGAGGGCGCAGCCGGTTGGAATTACCAAGCTTGCTTGCCTTACTTCCGCCGTGCTGAATCATGGAATAAAGGTGGTGACGAATATCGTGGCGACAGTGGCCCCGTCGGCACTTGTAACGGTAACGATATGGCGCTTAACCCCCTTTACCAAGCATTCATTGATGCAGGTAAAGACGCAGGTTACCCAGAAACACAAGATTACAACGGCTACCAGCAAGAAGGCTTCGGCACCATGCACATGACGGTAGACAAGGGTGTTAGAGCCTCAACCTCTAACGCTTATCTACGTCGTGCATTGAAGCGTTCAAACCTTACCTTGAAAAAAGGCATCGTGGCACGTCGTTTCTTACTTGAAGCACTCGTCGCAAAAGACCAGTCATCAGAAGGTCAATCAGGCTTGAAAGCGGTTGGTGTCGAGTTTGAAAAGTCAGGCAATACCCAAGTGGCTGTAGCGAACAAAGAAGTGATCTCTTCTGCGGGATCTATTGGCTCGGTTCAACTGCTGCAACTTTCTGGTATCGGCCCGAAAGCGGTACTTGAGAAGGCGGGTGTTGAGCTTAAACACGAACTCAGTGGCGTCGGTGAAAACCTACAAGACCACTTGGAAGTGTACTTCCAATATCACTGTAACGAACCCATCACGCTCAACAGCAAGCTTGGTTTAGTAAACAAAGGCATGATTGGCGCAGAATGGATTCTGACTCGCAAAGGTTTGGGGGCCACTAATCACTTTGAATCGTGCGCGTTCATTCGTTCTCGCAAAGGCTTGAAGTGGCCAAATATTCAATACCACTTCCTACCAGCAGCGATGCGTTACGACGGACAAGCGGCCTTTGATGGACACGGCTTCCAAGTTCACGTTGGGCCTAATAAACCAGAAAGTCGCGGTACGGTAGCGATCACTTCTGCTGACCCGCATGCCAAGCCAGAGATCATTTTCAACTACATCTCGACTGAACAAGACCGCCAAGATTGGCGCGATTGTATTCGTCTGACGCGTGAGATTTTGTCGCAACCGGCGATGGATGTTTACCGTGGTGAAGAGATTCAGCCAGGTTTGAGCGTAACTTCTGATGAAGCGATAGACGAATGGGTTAAGCAGAACGTTGAAAGTGCTTATCACCCTTCTTGTGGCTGCAAAATGGGCGCTGATGATGACCCAATGGCGGTACTTGATGAAGAGTGTCGTGTTCGCGGTATTGATAATCTGCGCGTGGTCGACTCCTCTGTTTTTCCTGTTATTCCAAACGGTAATTTGAACGCACCGACCATTATGGTTGCTGAGCGTGCCTCGGATCTGATTCTGGGCAAGCCCGTTTTAAAAGAGCAAAACGTTCCGGTATGGATAGCACCGGAATGGGAAGAAACCCAAAGAATCAATAAGCCAGTAAGAGAAGCGTAAGCGTCTGTTATTGGCTAAAAAATAGCAAAAGCAGCAAAGAATTAGAACAACAAGTAACAAGCAAAAAATAACAAAACTAATTAGTTAAAAGTCAGAAGAACTGCTCTCTATCGGTGTTGATATCGAGCAGCAAAAGGAAAGATCAAAAGGAACCATTATGACGACTCTAAATATTCAGAACGTGGCGACAAAAACGTTAACAACACTCGCTATCAGCTCATTTGCATTTGCGGCGAACGCTTCTGTTGAGCCACAGCAATGTGAAAACGTGCGCTTTGCTGATGTCGGTTGGACAGACATCACCGCAACAACGGCAGTCACTTCTGAGCTACTGAAAGGCCTTGGCTACAAAACCAAAACAGACCTGCTTTCAGTACCCGTAACTTACTCTTCTATGGCCAATGGCGACATTGATGTATTCCTAGGTAACTGGATGCCAACCATGGAAGGCGATATTGCTAAATATCGTGAAGCGGGCACCGTTGAAACCGTTCGTGCCAACCTTGAAGGTGCGAAATACACGCTCGCTGTACCTAAGTATGTATACGACGCAGGTGTGAAAAGTTTCGCAGACCTAGCAACACATGCCGACAAATTTAAAGACCGCATTTACGGCATTGAACCTGGGAACGATGGTAACCGCCTAATCCAGTCGATGATCGACTCTGACGCATTTGGTCTAAAAGATTTCAGCTTAGTTGAATCAAGTGAAGCGGGCATGGTATCGCAAGTATCTCGCGCTGCTCGTCGTAGCCAGTGGATTGTTTACCTTGGTTGGGCTCCGCACCCAATGAACAGCAATGTTGAGATGGAATATCTATCAGGTGGTGACGACTTCTTCGGCCCTAACTACGGCGGCGCGAATGTTTACACCAACGTTCGTTCAAACTACCTGTCTGAGTGTGCAAACGTCGGTCAACTTCTACAAAACCTAGAATTCACTCTTGAGATGGAAAACCAGTTGATGGAAGAGATTCTTAACCAAAAAGTGAAGCCAGAGAAAGCGGCTCAACAATGGTTGAACAATAACCCTCAACAAGTTGAAGCTTGGTTGGACAACGTAAAAACGCATAAAGGTGAATCAGCGACTCGAGCGGTTACTGAATACCTAAAACAAGTTAAAGCTTAGTTTTACCTACCTACCTATCGATCTATTTATCAAAGCTCTATAAATAAAAAGGTGGGCTGACCAATTTATCGATTGGTTTGAAGTAGCCCACCCATAATAAAAGGCAATATTGTGAATTTTATTACGGAAAACAAAATCCCTGTTGGTCAATGGATGGAAGCAGGTGTTGATTGGCTAACAATCAATGCAGCAGGATTCTTTGACGCTATTTCGATTTTTCTAGAAACCGTCATTATGTTTTTAGTCGATGTATTTAAGTGGATGCCACCGGCTTTACCAATCGTGATGACCGCGGCGATTGCATGGTATTTACACCGTAAACCCTCGCTTGTGATTTTCGTGGTTGCAGCTTTGCTGACTATTTTAAACCTTGGCTACTGGCAAGAAATGCTGGAAACCTTTGTCCTCGTGTTTGCAGCGACAACGATTTCCGTATTAATTGGCGTTCCAGTTGGCATTATGGCCGCGCATCGCCCTTGGTTGTATACGGTGCTTAGACCCATTCTTGATTTAATGCAGACGGTTCCAACGTTTGTGTATCTGATTCCGACTTTGGTTTTATTCGGCTTGGGCATCGTTCCTGGCTTAATCTCGACCATTATATTCGCCATTGCCGCGCCAATTCGTTTGACCTATTTAGGCGTCACCAAAGTGCCTGAAGAGTTGATTGAAGCGGGTAAAGCGTTTGGTGCGAGCCGCATGAAACTGCTGATGAAGGTCGAATTACCAGCTGCTTTACCAAGCATTATGGCGGGTGTCACCCAATGTATTATGTTGTCGCTTTCGATGGTGGTTATCGCCGCTCTTGTCGGTGCTGACGGACTTGGTAAACCTGTTGTTCGCGCATTGAACACAGTGAACATCTCACAAGGTTTTGAAGCCGGGCTGGCGATTGTATTAGTCGCTATCATTCTTGATCGCTTGTGCAAAACACCCAATCAGAAGGAGGCTTAATCATGTCTAGCTCTCAGGAAAAAAAGACAATGGACGCGATTACCATTAAAAACCTTGATGTTGTTTTTGGTGATAAGTCGAAGCAAGCGCTCGAGCTACTCGACCAAGGTAAAACTCGCCAAGAGATCATTGATGAAACCGGCCAAGTGGTTGGCGTAGATAATGTGTCGCTGACCGTTGAAGAAGGCGAGATTTGTGTATTGATGGGTTTGTCTGGTTCTGGTAAATCATCTTTGCTTCGCGCAGTTAACGGCTTGAATGAGATCAGCCGTGGCTCATTGGCGATCAAAGATGGAGACAAGCTGGTTGATTTAGGTGAACAGTGCGACGAAGCGACCTTGCGTCACCTTCGTACTCACCGCGTTTCTATGGTGTTCCAAAAGTTTGCCCTAATGCCTTGGTTAAACGTGTCAGATAACGTCGCGTTTGGCCTTGAAATGCAAGGTGTCGCCAAAGATGTTCGTCGTGCTAAAGCGCGTGAACAACTTGAAATGGTGGGTTTGGCAGAGTGGGAAACCAAGTATCCGCATGAGCTTTCTGGCGGTATGCAGCAACGTGTTGGCCTAGCGCGTGCTTTTGCGATGGATACCGATATTCTTCTTATGGATGAACCGTTTTCAGCGCTTGATCCGCTGATTCGTGCGCAGTTGCAAGATGAGCTAATTCTATTGCAAAACAAGCTTAACAAAACGATTCTGTTCGTGAGTCATGATTTAGACGAAGCGCTGAAGATTGGTAATAACATTGCGATCATGGAGTCAGGCAAGTTGATTCAACATGGCAAACCTGAAGAGATCGTACTCACACCAAAAACGGAATACGTGAAAGATTTTGTCGCACACACTAACCCGTTGAACGTATTGAAAGGTCGCTCGTTGATGCAGCCACTGGATTCTTTGAAACAAGAAGATGAAAGTTGGAAGATCTGTGACTCTAAAGACTTATGGATTGAGCAGAGTGAAGGTACTTTGTCTGTAAAAGGTGAATCGACTTTAGCGCTTGTTGAGTGGAACGAATCCGACGATTTAACGGCAATCAGCGCGTTGAGTGTTGTAGTGGCAAGTCCAGAGATTGGAATGCGCGATGCGATTAAGCTTAAGCAGATCAGTAACCACCCAATTCTGTTGGTTGAAAACAATCAATTGGTCGGTATTTTGGATAACAGTGAATTTTATAATGCGCTTACTGGTAACTTTCAGATGAATACCGCTGCGTAAAATTTCGTTTTTAAGCTTAGCTATTGAGGCTGGTTTTTTATTGGGTGGAGAGGGTTAAATCTCTCTACCTCTATGATTATTAAAATATATTATTCTTTGAGTTTGTATTCTCTGACTCATTATTTTTGTCTTCATTGAAGCTTTGATTCCCCCTTCATTAGGCAAAAGTGCCGTACCACGCAAGTTTAGTGGTATAGAAAAGATTGAGAATAGTATTAACATCAGTACAATGCGGAAAAATCAATGAAGTAAATTATCAATTTACAGTGTAATTCGAGCGATCCTAAGCTGTTCAGTTTGGAAATCTCATCGCCACGGCACTGTAAAGTCACTCACAGTATATTAGTACAAAGGTCTGCATCTTGGATAAACATGACGAAATCTTGGTCGCTATTCGCCAAATTATTCGCGCTATCGATTTACACTCGAAAAAGCTGAGTAAAGAGTATGGTTTGACGGGCCCTCAATTGATTTTAATGCGCGCAATCCAAGAGATGGGTAATGTGACGATCAAAGAATTGTCTAATCAAACTAATGTGAGTCAAGCGACGACAACGACGATCATCGATCGCTTGGAATTGAATGGCTACGTACAACGTGTTCGCAGCTCGTCAGATCGCCGCAAAGTACACGCAAATCTGACTGAAAAAGGTCAAGAGCTACTTAACAATGCGCCACCACCGCTACAAGATAACTTTGTTAAAAAATTCCAAAATTTAGAAGCATGGGAACAAAGCCTACTGCTTTCTTCGATGCAACGTGTGTCTGCAATGATGAACGCCGAAGACATCGACGCAGCCCCAGTTCTACAGCTTGAAGGCATTGCAAACGTAGTCAAGAGCTAACGTAGTTTTAAATTGTCTAGCTAAGAAAAAGTTTAAAGAGTTATAAAATGGTCGCATCAAGCGGCCATTTTTTGATCTTGGCCTCCCAATTTGTCTGACTTTACTAATAAAAATCATCTTTTAGTTTTAGCCTATCGACATAAGCTAAGGTTTTCGAAAGACTAAGTATCAAGCGAAGGTATCTATATAGGCTATGGCATCAAGTTTATGCTGACATATGATGATCTTCTCGTTGTGTCTAATCTCCCCCCACTTCTAAGCGACAAAACTTTTTTCAAGATAAGCGCATGCCATAAAACGAAAATAACAACCTTAAATGGCTCGTTTGGTGCCTTAAAATAGCCAAATTAGGGTGTTTTAAGTTGCTGTTTTTGTTGGTTTTTAATTTGATGTTTTCTTAAGATCACAATGGTAGTCTTAGCTTGATTTCTTTAGGGGGTTAAATGGACACCAATAACAGCACTTATCATCAGCACAGTTTTGCTCAGCAAGATCTATCAGAGCTTACATTTACGGCCTGTACGTTTATCCGTTGTGATTTCAGACGTTCGAACTTACGTGATGCAACGTTTATTAACTGTAAGTTTATTGAACAAGGCGACATTGAGGGATGCCACTTTGATATTGCCGATTTACGAGACGCAAGTTTCCAGAATTGCCAGTTGGCGATGGCGAACTTTAGTAATGCGAATTGCTATGGGATTGAGCTGCGTGAATGCGATTTAAAAGGAGCGAATTTTACTCGTGCTAACTTTGCCAATCAAGTAAGCAATAGGATGTACTTTTGCTCTGCGTATATTACGGGCTGTAACCTGTCATACGCCAACTTGGAGCAGGCCTGCTTGGAAAAGTGTGAGTTGTTTGAAAACCGCTGGATAGGGACTTACCTTGGCGGTGCGTCACTGAAAGAGTCTGATCTCAGCCGAGGCGTGTTCTCCGAAGATGTATGGGGGCAATTCAGTATGCAAGGGGCTAACTTGTGTCATGCGGAATTAGAAGGGTTAGACCCTCGCAAAGTGGATACGACAGGGATTAAGATTGTTGCTTGGCAACAAGAGCAGTTGCTTGAAACCATGGGTATTGTTGTGATGCCTGATTGATTTTCCAATTCTGCATATCACGCTGTAAAACTCGGTTGTCGTATCACTCGGTGTAATCAACCACAGCAGTTAGAAGAAAAGCTCAAAGCTAATAACTTTGGGCTTTCCGTATTTGGAGTCCGTAACCTGCAATTTATCAAAGCGACTCCTCAAACTGAGAGCGAAGTAATCTTGTGAGTCTTTCGGTTTGATATACTCAGTGTTCATTCGATTAAGATGATGGAGATGATATGTCGAAAACCGCGAAGATCATTAATGAAGATAAATTGCTAAAGAAAGCTCTGGAAGTCGGTTCTAAAATGGCAAAGTTACAAGGCTTTGATTTGCCACACTCATCTCAACCTATAAAAGTTAAGGCTGTGTACTTGTTTCTCGTTGGAGTTAATCAGATCACGCCTTTACCTGAAAGTAAGCTTGATGGCGCGAATATTAAGAAGCGTTTAGCACTATGGATCCACAAGGCTCTGCCTGATAATGATCCCCTGAAGTAATTCGCGATTAACTCAGTGATTCGAATTTGTTTCTTTTGATTGATTGCCAATTTATGTTTACTTGAAAAACCTAGCTATCTCACGCTAGGTTTTTTTGTTTTAGGTATCTGCGTTTCAATATTAGAGCCTAAGCCATCTCTTTTTAGAGCGTCACTGTTTACCTTATTCAGTATTGGAGTCGTCGATATTTTTGCTGATTCCTATCCTTCCTACTCAGGCACTTGAACGCTGTATTTTATGAATTGCACTAACGATTTCCTTTCGTCTATTTCCTTCAAGACTCTCAAATTTATACCGACCCAATAAATACATTAGAACTCAAAGTATTATCTAATACATATAATACTTACGTAAGTGTGATCTGTGTCGCTAAAATTTGATTTTTAGCGCTAATGTGTTGATCTTTGTGTATGGGAAATGCTCATAATTAAAAGGAATTTAATTAGAGTTCAAAGGAAATGTCTCGGTATGATTACGTCAGCGCCTTGGATATTGTATCCAGAGGTTGTAGAAAAGATGATTGAAAAATGGAATTTTCGTGAGCCAGAAGTTTCGGATGGCAACAACATTTATCAATTAATTTCAGAGTGCCCCCCATTAGATACTAACTCTTCATATTGCAATTTCTTGCAGTCTACTCACTTTAGTAAAACTTGTATTTTAGTGGAGCACGAAGGTGACCTTGCTGGCTTTATTTCTAGTTACCAAAAACCCAGTGAGCCCAATGTTCTCTTTATTTGGCAAGTGGCGGTGGCGCCTAAGTTTAGAGGCAATGCTTTAGCCTACAAGATGCTGAACACCTTACTTAAACGAGAGGGCCTAAAGAGCATTGAAGCGATAGAAACGACTATCACTGAATCAAACCAAGCGTCTTGGGCATTGTTCAAAAAGCTGGACGAAAAAAACGGTAACACCGGGAAAGTGACTACTTTCTTAGATGAAAATCTTCACTTTAACGGGCAGCACGATACCGAATACCTCTATCGAATCCTCCTTAAATAATCAAACACTTATAGGAATTAAATAACGGCATTATCATGGATATTTTTAAAAAGCAGGAATCTAACGTACGTTCATACTCGAATAGTTTTCCAGTTACTTTTAGTAAATCAAAAGGTTGCTGGCTTGAAACGAAACAAGGTGATCGTTACATCGATTTTCTTGCTGGAGCAGGATCTCTCAATTACGGTCACAACAATCCAATACTTAAGCAAGCCTTGCTTGATTACATTGAAATGGATGGGATTACGCACGGTTTAGATATGCATTCAGAAGCCAAAGCTGAATTTTTAGAAGCGCTTACTCGCTTGATTCTAGAACCAAGAGATCTCAATTATAAAGTTCAATTTACAGGCCCAACAGGAACTAATGCCGTTGAAGCCGCGATTAAATTGGCTAAAAAAGTGAAAGGCCGAAGCAGCATTGTAGCGTTTACCAATGGTTTTCATGGTTGTACTGCAGGTGCACTGGCTGCTACGGGTAACCAGCATCATAGACAAGGCGCGGGTTCAAATCTTAACAACGTTACGCGTTTGCCATTTGAGGGTTACGCTGGCATTGATGGATTAAAATTGTTCGAAACGATGTTAGCTGATAATTCTGCCGGTATGGATAAGCCAGCAGCCGTCTTATTGGAAACGGTTCAAGGTGAAGGTGGATTGAATGTCGCTTCAAATGAGTGGCTACAGCGCTTGAGTAAAATTTGTAAAGCCCACGATATCTTACTCATTGTCGATGATATCCAAGCGGGTTGTGGTCGAACGGGTACGTTCTTTAGCTTTGAACCATCAGGTATCAAGCCAGATATAGTCACGCTGTCTAAGTCGATAAGTGGTTATGGCTTACCGATGGCCGTCGTTTTATTAAAGCCTGAATTAGACAAATGGCAGCCGGGAGAACACAACGGCACCTTCCGTGGTAATAACCATGCGTTCGTTACCGCTACGAAAGCGTTAGAAATGTATTGGTCAAATGATGATTTTGAAAATCATATTCAACGTAGCTCAAGCATGGTCGATGATGTCATTCAACGCAATATCAAGCGTTTCCCAGAGCTATTCGTTCAACGCAAGGGACGTGGAATGATGATTGGCATTGAATGTAAAGATGGAAACACGGCTGACGAAATTGCCAAAACGTGTTTTGAAAACGGTATGGTCATTGAAACAGCTGGCCCTAACGATGAAATAGTGAAGTTCTTTTGCCCACTGACGATATCTGAATCGGAACTGATGCAAGGTTTAACCATCTTCGAAGATTCAGTAGAAATTGTAGCAACTAAGTATTTCAAGAAAGTATCGTAATAGGGACAGTAAAATGATTGTTAGAACACTTGATGAATGTCGCAATAGCGAAAGACGTATTGTTTCGGATAATTGGGAAAGTACTCGCATGTTGTTGAAAGATGACAACATGGGTTTTTCATTTCATATCACGACAATTTATGAAGCGACGGAAACACATATTCATTACCAAAACCATTTAGAATCAGTATATTGCATGAGTGGTGAAGGCGAAATTGAAGTGGTTGGGGGGGATACTTATCCCATTAAACCTGGGACGCTTTATATCCTTGATAAGCACGATGAACACTATTTACGTGCGTATAAAAACAAAGAAATGGTTATGGCGTGTGTATTCAATCCGCCAATTACTGGCGCTGAAGTTCACGATGAAAACGGCGTTTATCCTCTGGTTGATTAACCGATTTTTTCTGGGGTGAAATCTCACCCCAATTTCAATTTATCTAGTCTTTATTGCTTCTCTATAACTAAGGTCTTTTATGACATTTACCGTAGAAAAAATCGGCGGTACATCCATGACAGCATTTGATGCTGTGCTCGACAATATTATTCTCCGCCCGAAAAATCCGTACAATCGAATTTTTGTTGTGTCAGCTTATAGCGGGATGACAGATGCACTTTTGGAGTGCAAAAAAACAGGCAAGCCAGGTGTTTATCAATTGATCGCAATGCGTGATGATTCTTGGGAAGAAGCGTTATCTTACATTGAAAGCCGTATGTTGTTGATCAACGAGCATATTTTTGCAGATCCTATGAATCGTGCGCGTGCTGATAAGTTCATCCGGTCGCGTATTTCAGAAGCGAAGAACTGTATTACAAATATCCTTGAAACGTGTCAATACGGTCAGTTTTCATTGAGGCATTACTTGCCTCAGATCCGCGAGTTTCTCTCTTCAATTGGCGAGTCACATAGTGCGTACAATACGGCTCTTAAATTGAAAAATATTGGTATTAATTCAACCTTTGTTGACCTTTCTGGTTGGGATAACAAGACTCCTCAGAGTTTGGACGATACCATCAGAGACGCTTTTTCAGACATAAATGTGGCTGAAGAGCTACCTATAGTGACGGGTTATGCCTATTGTAAAGAAGGTTTGATGCATACTTATGATCGTGGTTACAGTGAGATGACGTTTAGCCGTATCGCGACTATGACCAAGGCATCACTGGCTATTATTCATAAGGAGTATCACTTTAGTTCGGCCGATCCAAAAGTCGTTGGGGTTAGCTCAGTTAAACCAATTGGAGCGACTAATTATGATGTTGCCGATCAGTTAGCAAACCTTGGTATGGAAGCTATTCATTCTAATGCCGCAGCAGGGTTGCGCGAGAGTGGAATCGAACTACAAATAAAGAACACTTTTGAGCCAGAGCATGAAGGTACACTGATTTCTTCAGATTACCGCCCAGACACCAATCAGATAGAGATTATTGCCGGAAAGCAGAAAGTATATGCATTGCATGTATTTGATCAGGGGATGGTCGGTAAGGCTGATAACGTCAGTTATGAACTAATGGAAATTATCGCGGATGCGAGAGTTAACCTTATCGGAAAAGAGATGAATGCTAACTCTATTACGTATTATCTAGGTGGTAGTTCAGAAAGTTTAAATAAGGTGTTTTATAAGGCAGAGAAGCGATATCCGAAAGCCTCTATTTCGGGACGCATGGTCGCTATCATTTCGGCGATCGGCTCTCAAATTGACACCAATAAAACGCTAGCAAATGGTGTATTAGCTTTGATGAACAATAGTGTTACACCTATTGCGTTACATTCGTCGATGAGAAACGTGAATGTACAATTTGTTGTGAGCGACGATAAGTATCAAGAGGCCATTTGTGCATTACATGAAGAGTTTTTTGAACAAAAGCAAAAGGTCACATCATCAGTGAGTGCTGCTTAAATCTAGAGCGGTGAGCCTATCCCATCGACTAACTGAACGTTTGATCTGTAGGGTTGAGACTGCAAAAAATTCTGTGTAAAGGCCATTTTTATGATGGCCTTTTTCGTACCTGCTCGATGACATATTGTGATTTCAGTCCTTATTTTGTAAAACAAGGTTATGAACTTTAAGGTGCGGCATTTAATGTCGGTGTTGTTGTTATTTCACGCGAATAATTCAGGAGCAAGGTATGAGTACTCATCAAATAAAAATGTGGTATTTGACGTCGGCAATGTGATTGTACGTTGGTCACCGCTAGAAATTACTCGCCTGACTTTCGGGGAACTTGATGATCTGGAAACCCAAGCGCGTTCAATTTTCCAAAGTTCGATTTGGTTGGATTTGAACAAAGGATTCTTGACCGAAAGTGAGGCCAAACTTCGCTACCAACAAGAGTTAGATTTATCTTCATTAGAGTGCGATCGCCTGTTCTACTACGTAAAGCAAACGCAGATCTTGCTGTACGGTTCTGTTGACCTCATCAAGCAAGTAAAGCGAGCAGGTTATGCTGTGTATGCGTTAACCGATAACGTGGTTGAGATTGTTGAGTATCTAAAAGCCACCTACGAGTTTTGGTCATTGTTTGATGGAGCAACGGTATCGGCAGAGTTGGGTATGCTCAAGCCTCAACCTGAAATTTACCAAGCGCTGCTGTCTAATAATGGTCTTGAAGCTTCAGAAACTGTCTTCATTGATGATATGCCTTACAACGTTGAAGGGGCAAAGGCTGTAGGTATGGCCGGTATCCAGTTTAGTGATGCTGTGCAATGCGAGAACGCACTACGTGCTTTTGGCGTCGAATTGACGTGATCATGTAGCGAAGTGCTCAAATTATCTATATTTAGTCAGGTTTCTCTATGCGGATAGTCTAGGTAGAAAAGCTAAGTAGAAAATGACGGATAGAAAATATTGATAAAAGCGAAAATGAATCGGTTAAAAAGAGGTGATGTTTCATGTGAACATCGCCTCTTTTTGTATTCGTTGTTCTAAGTAGCTTTATTCTACGGGTGGGCTCTATTCTTCTATTTAGCTTTATTGTTCAGTATTCAGGTGTCGAATCAACTTGGCTGGTGTACCACCGTATAAGCAGTCTGGCGGTACATCGTTGTTGACCACAGAGTTCGCTGCAATCACTGAACGAGCCCCAATTGTCACGCCTTGGTTGATCACTGAGTTACCGCCAACCCACACATCATCTTCGATTGTTATTGGTAAACAGAAGGTTTCCCATTTACGGCGGCTACGATAATCAAGGGAGTGTGATGGCGTATAGAATTGCGCACTTGGTCCAATTAAAACATTGTTACCGATCTTGATGTTCGCACCATCTAGCATTACTACGTTCATATTAATGAAGGTATCGTCGCCAATCTCGATGGTTTTGCCAAACTCACAATGAAAAGGGGGCTGGATTAAGCTGCTGCTACCAACCTTACCAAATAGCTGCTCTTGCAATGTGTGTTGCTGGTCTGGGTCTTGGTGGTTGTTGAAAGCCATTAGCGACTTTCTGGCATTGGAACGCATAGTATCAATTTCTTGGTCTGCACCATCATACACTTGCCCAGATAGCATCTTCTCTAGTTCAGTTTTATCGTTTTTATTACTCATGCTTTCCCACTTTCCGAGAGTCTCGGTTTAATACCAATCGTAGTAAATAACTGATCATCCTAGCTGGTTAAAACGCTCAATAACTGCGTTAGAAATTTTGATTGTAGAATAACTACTTATCGAAAATTTCTGCCTTGTTCTTAAGCCTTTTTCCTGCGCTATTTATGATCACTTACTTACTGTGATTGGTATAAATGACGAATACTGCAAGATTAGCGATTTTCGGGCATAAAAAAAGAGAAAAGCCTCAGCCTTTCTCTTCCTGTTTTTCTACTTAGCAATCAAGATTGCATAAATTAGATTTGCTCAACGAAACCCATTAGGTGCTGCTTCACTTCGTCTGAAGCAAAAGCGCTCTCTACAGAGTATTTGTAGATCTCTGCGTAGTCTTCTTGTGTTAGGCCGAATGTTTCACACACACGCTTCACTTCGCTGGTCATGGTTGTGTTCGACACAGTGCGGTTGTCTGTGTTGATCGTTACAACGATGCCGTCTTTCTTGAATTCAGCAATTGGGTGGTCGCTGAACTTGTGAATACACTTAGTTTGCACGTTACTTGTTGGGCAAGTTTCAAGCGCAACTTGCTTCTCTTTAACGATGTTGTACGCGTCTTCGTTGCCTTGGATGTGAACACCGTGGCCGATACGTTCAGCGTCAAGCATTGTCACTGCATCGTAAACGTTTTGACCGTGCCATTGCTCGCCAGCGTGCACGGTAATGCGGTAGCCTTTTTCAAGAGCGTATTGCGTGTATTCAGGGAATTCAGCACAGAAGCCTGGTTTTTCACCGCCAGCAATATCAAACGCAACCACGCCTTTACCTAGGTAAGGTTGACCTGCATCGATTACGTCTTTAATAGAATCTTTAGGGAACATACGAAGCACAGACATGATGTAGTTGCCCTTGATGTCGTATTTCTCTTCAGCGCGCTTCATGCCTTTTACTGCGCTTGCAATGATCGTATCAAGAGACAGACCTTTATTTACGTGCAAGATTGGTGCGAAGCGAACTTCTAGGTACTTAACGTTTTCTAGTGCAGCGTCTTCGTAAAGCTCGAAAGAGATACGCTCAATCGCTTCTTCTGTCTGCATCACTTGTAGTGGCAGGCTGAAACAAGCCAAGTACTCATCTAGGTTTTTACAATCTTCTGGCACCGTTAGAGATTGAACAACCGCGTCGCGATCTTCAGGTAGTTCGATATTGTACTGTTTTGCTAAGTCAATAATCGTATCTGGGCGAACACTTCCGTCTAGGTGGCAGTGTAAATCAATCTTTGGTAGTGCTAGAAAATCCATGAGTATTCCTTAATTCTATTATTCTTTGAGTGTTTTAACTCACATGCGCTAAATTTACCAAGACAATGATATGATTTAAAGTGACAATTAATCATCATTAACCTGAATTTAGGGAATATCATGGTAGATGTTAAAAGCTTACTTAAATGCGATATGAATTTGTTGCTTTGCCTACACGTTCTTATTGAAGAGCGAAGTGTGAGTAAAACAGCAGAGCGACTCTTTTTGAGCCAGTCTGCGGTAAGTAAACAGCTCACTAAGCTGAGAGCTTTGTTTGATGACCCGCTATTTGAGCGAGAATCCAAAGGGCTATTCCCCACACCCAAAGCACTCGCGTTAGCGCCTAAGATCCATCAAATCCTACTGCAAATCGAAAAGCTGACCGTTCCCGAAGTTTTCGACCCTAAAGACAGTGAGCGTACCTTCACTATAGACCTTGTCGAAACCGCGTACACGGCGATTTATCCGCATTTTATGCCTACGGCACTTGCTGATGCGCCTCACATCACCATCAACAGTTCAACGTGGAGCAGTGATAGCTTCAAGCGCTTACTGAAACGTGAAGTGGATTTCGGTATCGGTATCTTTGAGCTGGATGAGCGCGCTTCTACCCACGTCCAGTGTATTCCTGACGAGCTGGATTATGTGGAACTGTGCTTGGACTACTCGGTGTGTTTGATGCGAAATGACCACCCAGCCTTGCAAGAAGAGTGGAACCTCGACACCTTCTTGAAGTATCGACACATACAGTTGGTGACGGGCGGAGCAGGTGATTGGCTTCTAATGGAAGTGCTAAATTCCAAGCAATTGGAAATCAACAAAGCCGCTAACGTGTCAGACATCACCAGCGCGATTAAATTGTGTAAGCAGAGTGATCTGTTGATGTGTTACCCATACAACTCGGTACGCGATTACATTGATAGCGGAGAGTTGGTGATGAAGCCCGTTCCGGTTGATTTGGTGCCAGGAGGCTTGTTCTTGCTGTGGCATAAATACTTCGATTCAGAGCCGAGCCATAAGTGGCTCCGAGATTTGATAGTCAATAAGACCCAAGACACCCCTGATGTCAGTCACAACTTGTCAGTCACAACTAAAGCACTTGATTAGTTGAATACCTATTAAAAAACCAGAACGCGTATTCTGTTTTTTTTGTTTTTGAGATTAGAGGGAATATGTGAGTTTTGGCTCGAGAGTTAAGTTCTTAACTTAGCGAAAGCCAACGGCGTTTGCCCAGTTTGTTGCTTAAAAAAGGCAATAAAGGCGCTATCTGAAGAGAATTCAAGACGATGGGCAACATCACTGACAGGTAAGTGTTGGGCGAGTAGCTCAATCGACTTAATGAGTCGCCATTGCTGACGCCAGTCTTGATAAGTCATTCCTGTTTCAGCCCTAAACAATCGCGTGATAGTTTTAGTGCTCGCCCCAACCGATTGAGCGAGTTCATTGAGTGGTGGAACCAAGAAATCTTCTCTTCCAACTTGCTCGCTAAAACGTTTTAATCGGCGATCTGTCGGCAGTGGCAATACCAAAGATTGCTGCTTCGCTTGGTTGAATTCTTCCCAGAACAACGTACAAGTTGTGGTTGTTTTATTCATGGTGATATCCCAATCCCACAGCGCCATTTTGTTGATCAGTGCTTTCAATAAATCATCGACTTTGACTGTTGTGATTTCTGGCGGGCACTCGAACAGAGCGGTATCAAAATATAAAGAACGATAAGAGACCACATTGGTCATCTGCGCTCGGTGCGGCACGTGTGGCGGGATCCACACGGCTTTGGTCGGCGGTAAAATACACAGAGCATTGTCAAGCGTGAGCGTAATACAGCCGTATGGCGCGTAAAGAAGTTGCCCTTTATTGTGCTGATGGATTCCAGAATCATGCTGTCCGAGATCTGCAGCAATCCCCACGACGTTTGCTTTGATGCCATTTGCATCAACGATTGAATCTACGTCAAATACGGTTGTTTCATTGATGAATGCCATTTGTCTCAATCTTGATGTTTTTGGTTTTAATGTTGTTAACGAGTCAAGGTTAGTTTCCACTAGACTGCCCGTCAAGTTGATTGATATTGGAATAAATGATGAAAACAAAACCTTCGCTATGGCAGATGATGGTGCTACTGATGTTTCCGCAAGTTGCAGAGACCATTTATAGCCCGGCTTTAGCTTCTATTTCGCAGTCTTTTGCCGTGACCAACGCTCAAGCCGCCCAAACCCTCTCGGTTTACTTTTCGGCGTTAGCGATTGGTGTGGTGGTATGGGGAATCTTGGCCGATAAGTGGGGCAGACGACCAATCATGCTGCTCGGGTTAACTATCTTTGCTTGTTCAGCAATAACGGCAATGCAAACCGAAAGCTTTACTGTTTTGATGTTGGCGAGAGCTACGAGTGCATTTGGTATCGCCGTTGGTTCTGTGGTGACACAAACCATGCTCCGTGATGTGTTTAGTGGTGATGAGCTTGCTAAGGTTTTTAGTTTTATGGGAATTGGACTATCGATCAGCCCTGTTGTCGGGATGCTATTAGGTGGTCAGCTCGTTCATGTGGGCGGTCACCAAGCAGTATTCTCTGCGTTGTTTGCATTGGTCATGTTAGTGCTAATTTACAATGTAAAGATGCTCCCAGAAACTCAGCAGGCAAAACAGCCAACGCAACTTAAAGCGCTGGGTTTTAAGATGTTAAAAGATCGCCAAATTTGGACCTCTGCCATGCTGGTGGCGTTGTACAACATCGCGCTGTTTTCTTATTACCAATTAGGCGCTTTTACTTTTTCAGAACTTGGGCTCAATGCAGAGATGTTTGGCTATAGCGGTGTTGTTTTGGGATCAGGTACATTCCTAGGCAGCTACCTAAACAAGATACTATTAGACAAAGGTTTTTCTCAAAATACATTACTCAGCGTTGCCTGCGGTTTGTTGATGTTTGGCTCTTTGGGCGTGTTAGCGATGCAGCATCATATTGGGTTCCTGTTACCAATGATGTTGGTGGTGATGGCGTTTGGTATCGCAATCCCTAATGTTTTGAGCGGTGCGTTGGTCGACTACCGTTCACAGGCGGGCAGCGCTGGCGCGATGTTAGGTTTGCTTTATTATTTGATGATTGGCTCTGGACTGGCCGTTGTTGGTATGGTGCAAAACTTAGGCGTGAGTTTGGTGTGTTGCGCGCTAATTGTGGCCGCTATTACTTTCACATCCAAGGTTAGAACTCGCTGTTAGTATTGGCTCAACGTTCGGCTCATTGATGACTTTAATACACAATCCTGCTTTTTGACCGAAGCAGGTTTTTAGGTTTTTCTCTAGAAGAAAGATCATATTGTCGCGGTAATACAACCAGTCTCTGCAGAGCGTATTGGTAGTGGCTCAGACTCAAGTCACAGCTATGCGATCGTCGGCTAAGCTCCATTATATGAAAGTAGGTAAGGCTAGCAAACTTGTCTAGCCATAAATCACAAATGGTTGATCCATAATTGGTCGAGCTCACACCAACCAAAGCCATTCACTTGTGCGCCGTGTATCTTTTCAGAAACCTCTAAGTTGAACGCCTCTTGTTTGAGCTCAACCACAACCCCAGAGTTATTCAACCAATGCTTGAGTGCTAACAGTGCATTCATCGCTAACTCAAAGTTTGGCTGGCTTCTTATTGAGGCTAAGCCTTGTTCTATTGTCTCTAGCATCTCAGTTGGCAGCGCTAAGTCCTCAAAGGGGAAGCGAGTGAAAAAGCTTAACCACGAAGTGAAGGGGTCGTTCTCATCAATAATGCTGCATAGCACGACGTCTTTGGTAGTTAGGTAGTTCCCATATTCCACGTTGGTTTTGCTGTCGCCGGATACTGATAATTGATCGAAAAGGGTTTGGCATTCAGAGGTGTCTTCAACGGTGAATTCACGAACTGATTTAGTTAATGCTGGGTTCTGAACCTTGAAAAACGTTGAACCGAAATCCGGTTGGGAAGCATGGTCATCGCCACGCACGGTGGTCGTCTTTTCGGGCAGTTTCACACACACCTGATTTTGAGCGCAGGCTTTGCTTTGTGCCCACTCTGGATAGACCCACAACTCGACTCGATTGAGAATCGGCGTGCTGTGTGAATAGGCGCTATTACGGGTCAATCTCAACATTTTGCTTGAGAATATGTCTAATGAGAACGCGCCAGAACCAATCAGCCTATCAGTCGGTGATGAGGGATCAAAGACGGAGGCTTCAACTCTGGAAAGTAAGCGCGGTAAATGCCAATCAGGTTGATTTAATTTTACGACAACCACATTACCTGCCGAGGCAGAGACCTCATCAATATGCTGATAACAGCGACGCCATATTTTGCTTTGGCAGAGCGAGTTTAGGTTGCGCGTTATGTCTTGAGGTTCGAGTGTTCGACCGTTATGAAAGTGAACACCATTGCGAATCTGAAATTGCCACTGTGTCGCATCTTCATTAGGCTGCCAATGATAAGCCAGATCGCCGCTGAGTTTACCGTGCTTAACTGAGGTTAGGCGTTGGCAAACTTGCATCACTAAGAAGCGTTCGGTGCGTCTAAGTACTCGTTGAGGGTGAAGAGCCTCGAGTTCTCGGTGAAAGGGGATGTACGCGATATTCTGCGCCGACGGATTGGTATTGCTTAGAAAGGCTTGTAACTCAGCGCCAGCATTGCGGCCATTGAAGCTTAAGGTGCTAAACACCTGTTCTATATTACCCGCATCGGCTTGGGTTTGTGTGTATTGGTAACACGCCTCAATGGGCTCAACCAGACACGTGAGTTGTGCTTTCTTGCTGCGGCCTGAGCTGGCTTGCCACTCAATCCAACCTTGTGCTGTCATCGCTTTTATTAAGGTCTGAACATGACGTTCACTCACATGCAGCAGTGTAGCCAGTTGGTTGACCTGACAATGCGATACTCCAGGCCCAAAAGCCTGAAATATCTTTTCATACAGTTCAAGCTTGCGCTTAAGGTTGCCCAATTTGCTTTTCCTAACGACGAGGTTGAGTTAAGTGTTGATAGCCAGAGTCAATGAGTGCTTTTTCCATCGTGTCGAGAACTTGAGAGGTTATCTCTGAGCTTAGGATATCCGATTCAGTTTTTTCTTGAAGCACCAAACCTGAAAAATGGTCGATTTCAAATTCGAACCCATTGCCCGTCACTCGTTTGTTGATGGTCGACTTTTGCCCTTGATGTTCAATCTCAATAAAGGCTGGATTCCACCATTTTTCGTGAATGGTGATTTTGGTATCAGGCCCAGTCAAGTGTGCCGTTCGGGGAAGGTTCTGCACTGTTGATGCCGATATCTTACCGTTCATATCACCAGAGAATGTAAAGCACGCATCGGTATCGACATTCGCGCCCTCATACAGACACGACATCTCTACCTGAGGTTCTGAAGGGGTCACCCCCAGTGTTCTGCACAGATCGTAAAAGAACCAAAGCCCATAGACCCCAACATCAAGCGTTGCTCCGCCTGACAAATCCGGATTGAAGATAAATAAGCCCGGCTTATAGTCATGATGGTTACCAAAGCTGGCTTCGATTGAATCTATCTGAATGTTGTTGTCGACCAAAAATGATTGAAGCTCACGATACGCGGGAAACACCACGGTTTTCATTGCTTCTAGCAACATCACACCATTTTGATTTGCGAGAGCTTTCATCTCCAGCCAATCATCAAGATTGGTGAAAGCGGGCTTCTCGACCAATACGTGTTTTTTATGGCTTAGAAACAGTTCAGCTAAAGGCTTGTGATAAGGATGAACCGTAGCGATGTAAACCGCTTCAACACTAGGGTCATTCGCCATGGCTTCATAAGACCCATAAGCCTTGTCGCAACCAAACTTATTGGCGAACGTCGCTGCGCGTGAGTGATCTCTTGCGGCAACGGCATACAATTCACCATGCAGACAGTGCTCGATTACAGCTGTTGCGAATCGATTGGCGATATTGCCTAGCCCAGCGATACCCCATTTAATTTTACGTTGCGTGTCGCTCATCAGTTGCTCCAAATCGTTGTTTTGTATCAGTGTACTCAGAGACGCCACATACAAATAGAGAACAGATTTCTCAACCTGTTCTCTATTTATTTTATTCTAGTTTAAGCTCAGGATTAGCTCTGTAGGGAGCGTTTCCAATCGGCTAGGGCTTGAATGTGTTTTGGCCCAATGCCACAACAGCCACCGATAATATTCGCGCCAAGAGCGTGCCAGCGTTTAGCGTAAGTTAAGTAACCTTGGCCATCCAGTTCACGCATTTCTTGAAATATGCCATTCGCTTCATGTTCGCGGCTGATCGGTGCAAAGTTATTGGCGTAGACACCAATTTCTAAATCACTACCTAACTCACCAATCACTTGCTTAGCATCGATAATGGCTTGATCCATCACTTCAGGCACTGAGCAGTTAAACATAATGCCTTTCGCGTTCGATTGGCAGGCAAGTTTGATGGCGTCTGTTACGCTCTCGCCAGATCGAATATGGGCAGAATCGCCCTTGGTGTCTTCCAAACTGAATGCGTAGTAACAAGGTTTATCTGACTGCTTAAGAACCGCATGAATGGAATCGAATTCTTGTAGGCTACAGATAGTTTCTGCTATCCAAAGGTCGATGTTCGGGTCTTGGGCATCGTAAAGCGTTTGGATGATTGGCGCTGCTTCTTCTACCTTGAATAAGTCTGGTCGGTAGCTGCCAAATGGCGGTGGAATCGCGCCCGCGACTTTTACGGTGTGAGATGCATTGTCAGCAACTGCTTTAGCCAGCTCACCAGACAGTGCTGCGAGTTCAAAGCCTCGTTGCTCGAACAGTTCTTCGCCTAAGTGAAAGGGTACACACGCGTAGCTATTGGCGATCAGGATTTCAGCACCTGCATCGACAAAGTTTTGATGCGCTTGGCTAACAAAGTCGGGTACTTCAATCAGCGCTTGAGCACTCCAAAGCGGTTGAGAAAATGGCGCGCCGATTTCTTTGAGTTCTCGGCCCATGCCGCCATCAAGTATGGTTAGTGTTTTCATATTCAATACTATCTAAACAATTGCTGAAGTTCTGCCGCCACCATATCAGACAACCTTGTCAGACAGAAGCAATCAAGCCCCTGTGTTATCGAGAAAAGGTGTCGGACTGTTTTGGAGATAGCCTCGGCATAATTTAGATCACCCTTTCCCAATAATGTGCACTACCACACGCATCAATATCTATACGCATGAGTGGCATATTTGCTATTTTAGTCAGTAGGTTAGAGCGAGTTACCGACTTATGAAGTATAACCTTACCTTTTTGGTCTACGACATGAAGACTAAAGTGGTTTTTAGCTAGGTCGATACCGCAGAAATAAGAATAATCAGACATGGTGCCTCCGATGCATTTAAGTACCACATAAGTGTGGCAGATCCTCGGTAGGGGGAATCCATGTCATTCGTTATGCGAATGGAGGCAATATGATTTTCAGTTGGCTTAAAAACTACGTTTCAATAGAGAGGAGAATTGAGTCTCATCCTAAGTTCATCGATGCTTTTAACATAGTTGGGCACGTTTTAGATGGTGATAAAACTAAAATATTTGATGGCGTAGAGGTCTCATATTCGAAAGCTGTTCTAATATTGTGTGTACGTGACGCCAATGAATATTACCAAGCTTGGGAATCGCCAGAATACCCATATCATGAAGATGCATTGAATGTGTTGAAAGCAGAATGCAGTCGTATTTCTGAGTTGATCGATAAACGTATTGAAATTCGAGACTACTCTTCAGAGACTCGAACTCATGAAATTGTTGAAGTTTACAATGAACACCATAGACAGTTTGTTTTGGAATCTACTAACCTGTGAAAATTCGCATAACAAACGACTATGGCACCAATAATTAAATTTTGGTGCTGTTTCCATCCCGTATAGCGACATCGACATATCTCGTAAACTATCTCAGAACGCTAAATACTAAGTCACCACAATCTGTAGAGGAAAAGTGCATTGAAGTTAACGAATAAACTCGTGCGTTACCCGCACATTGATGTTGATCGTGCGTTTGAAAAAGAAGCTGAGTTATTGCAGCAAATACAGGCTGGTGAGATTGGACAAGCCTTAATGCTGTGGCAAGCAAAAACGCCAACACTCGTTTTGCCCGCAGGTAAAAAGTGGCCAGTGACCGTAGAATCTAGACAGCAACTCGCGGAACAAGGTTGGCAACTCACCTCGCGTAAAACAGGTGGCGCTCCCGTTCCCCAATTACCGGGAATCATAAACCTATCGCACATTTACCATTGGCCTCGTGATCAAGCCTACAACATCCAAAAAGCGTATCGACATTTATGCGATGTATTAACCTTGTTTTTTAAGGATCTGGGCATTGATGTGGATGTACACGCAACCCCCGGCTCTTATTGTGATGGTGACTACAACCTCAATATCAATAAACAAAAAATAGTGGGTACTGCGCAGCGTGTATTGCTTAAACAAGGGGGCGGCCAAATTGTACTTTCGCAAGCTTGTATCTTGTTAGATGCCGACTTAGAGAACATCGTTGCGCCTGTGAATTTTTATAATCAAATTTGCGATAACCCGACCGTGGTGAATGCGCAGGTTCATACTCCGCTGTACGCTCATCTGAAAACCCTACCCAACGTAGACTCACTCTTTCAGAGGTTAAGCCAAGCCTTTATCAAGTATGCATAATGCTCCCCTTACAAGAAAGCCCCGACCAAAAGGTAAGGGCTTGTTGTGTGTTCTTTATCGAACGTTTTTCTAGCTAACTGCTGTCGTTTTTATCTATTTAGTGTATCGGACGTTTAATGCGCGTGCACAGCTGAATCTTGGTATAGCTCTGCATCCACTTCTTCGCCTTTGTTTGGACGAGGAACAATCTCAAAAGAGGTATCAGCTTCAGTCAATGAAGACAGCAGTTTGTTCAACGATGTTTTGTCTCCTTTCACGCCCGCTTGGCCATCTTCCAATAATTGGTTGAGTGTCGTTTTCTGCAGTACGATGTCTGATACATCTGATTTGTTGATGATCAGTGTGGTATCGGCACCTTGCAGGTCAGTTACTTGAATGTTGTTCAGGTTGCCATTCGACATCTCTACGTAGTAGAACTCTTTCACATCAGGTAATTGGATATTCATGGTAAACGGTGTGTCTTGCGCCTTCAATGAATCCACTTTTACCGCTAAGTAATCCAGCAAGTTTTCGATGGTCATGTTCGCCAAGACATCCGGAGAAGCCGTTTTTGGTGCGCCCGGCTGTGTGCCGATGCGCAGTTCTTGAGCACCTGTTAGATAGATGTTTCTCCACCCTGCGCCTTCTGATTGATAGCCTAGCTGTTCATAAGTATCGGCCAGTAAACCACGCGCTTTTTTGTTCTCTGGTTCCGCTTGGACAACCTTGTTCAGTGCTGTTGCAACGAAGCGATATTCGCCTTCTTGGAAATCTTGCTGCGCTTTCTCAATCACTGCGTCACTGCCACCCATGTATTCAACAAACTTAACCGACTCTGGGTGAATCTGTAGCGGGTTCAGATTCGCTGGGTTCATGTCGAAGTAACCAAGGTACATGTTGTACACCGCACGAGCGTTATGCGAGTAGGTACCGTGGTAACCATTGGTGTGCCAAGACTGTTGAATGCTGTCTGGCATTACCTTGTAAATTTCGTCACCGATGTCTTGTAGAACCACACCGTTATTGGCTAAACGAAGTGTTTGATTATGTGTGAAACCGTAAGCATCACGTTGCATTTTTAGGTAGTCAGAGATCTCTTGTTCGCCCCAAATTGGCGATGAGTGAGAGGCAAATAGCACCTCGGTATCTTCACCCCAAGTGACCAACATCTCGTTGATTTTCTTAGACCACTTCAAGCCATCACGTACTTTTGCACCACGTAATGTGTAGAGGTTGTGCATGCCTTGATACGTTAGCTCACCAGTCCAAAGTGCCTTCATGCTTGGAATATAGGTCACCATTTCTGATGCCGCTTCAGTACCTGATGCATCCATGAATTGCATCTCTAGGCCGTCGATAACCAGCGTTTCAATTTCTTCGTTGTGGTTAAGTTCGTAATCCGGCAATACGTAAGTAATGGTGCCAGTCGACAAGCCTTTCGCGAGTGCCGCATCCACAATACCGTGCTCATGACGATTCAGTGTTGCGCCATATTGATAAGCGGTACGTCGAGACATCGCATTACCTGCCAGTACGTTTTCGTCGACGATTTCTTTCGTGATGTTTTTCGAACCGTATACTTTTACATCTGGATACGCGTCTTTGATTGCTCGTGCACCGCCAAAGTGATCGGCATGTGAGTGTGAGTAAATCATCGCTACTACAGGTAAGTCGCCACCATCAGGCACGTTGTTCTTAAAGAACTTTAATGACTTAGCTGCGGATTCTTTTGTGAGAAGAACGTCGTAAACAATCCAACCATTGTCACTGCGGATGAAAGAAATAGACGCTAAATCGGCACCACGTACTTGATACACTTTGCCCGGGACAACTTCGTACAAACCTTCAGCAGCTTGGTTCAGCACGGCTTGACGCCAAAGCGAAGGGTTCACTGAATCGGGCGCTTGATCGGCATTGTTCACGCTAGGATCGATGAAGTTGAAGCTGTTACGAATAATATCGCCAGTTTCTTGATCGAAGCTCGCAATCAATCCTTTGTTGTTATTTTCGAACGCGCGAGTGTCGTCGAAGTTCAGCGTTTTCGCGAATTCTTGGTTTGCTTTCGTCGTCATCTCGGTCGCGTCTTTGCCACCCTGATCGCCGATATCGCTAAAGTGTGCGTGGTCATGGTTAGCTGCAACAGCAGGAAACGCAATAGAGATTGCTAGGAACAGTGATGCATTTTTGAAAGTGCGTGATGGAGTCATAGGTGCCTCTTCAATTCGGGATTTCGTTTCGTTGAGGGAATTATATGCCTAAGACATATAGCAAAAAATAAAGTAAGCTTTAGTTAACACATCACGATTGGCTATGTATTGAGTCGTACAATGGTTAGGGAACGAAGATAAAACCTGACCTATGATTGATTAAGAGCACATTGACAGGGAGAGTAACGGTGAGCGCCATGGAAAAGTTGGATTTAAATCTACTGAGCGTGTTCTTAGAAGTGTACCGATTAAAGTCGATCACGCTTGCATCAGAATCGCTTGGTATGACTCAACCCGGTGTCAGTGGGGCATTGAAACGGCTGCAAATACAACTGGGTACAGACCTTTTTATTCGAGAGGGTCGAGGTATAACGCCGACCAATGCAGCGATGCAGTTGGCGTTACGTATAGAGCCCGCATTGGACGGGATAACCAGCGCGGTCAGTACCTTAAAGCAGTTCGATAATCAGCAGCATCATGTGTTTCGAATTCTGGTCAACGAGATCGGTTTAACCAAGCTTCAGCCCCTTGTAGAAAAGGATGATACGCTTGGTAATATCTCAATTGAATTCAATATGGTACCAAGCAATGAGGAAGACCTTCTACAGAGTTTGAGCATGCAGCAAGCCGACTTAGCGATCGATATTCACTACCCACAAGTGAATGGCTATATGAACCAGCAAGTGATTGAAGATGAGCTCGTGCTGATCGCCAAGAAAGGGCATCCAAGGATTGATGGATCGGTAACGGAAGCGCAGTATTATCATGAGAAACACATCACCTTCAGAATGCGTCGCTCTCACCTTTACACCGCGGATTACTTTACAAAAAATCCGATACAGCAGCGAAAAGTCAGTTCCGAATGTGATTCATTAATGACGATGTGTGTGTTGGTCTCTGGCTCCGACTGTGTTGGTAGTACATCTAGAGGTTTTGCTAATCAGTTTGCGGAGCGATTCCAACTGCAAGTTCTCGAGCAGCCTTTTGAGGTATTACCGATGAAACAGTATATGATTTGGCATAAACGAACAGACTTAAACCCGGCACATCAATGGTTAAGAACCAAGATTCAACAATACATGACGGGCTCTCAAAGCTGTTAACGATTCAATGAAAAACGGCTTCCATTTGGAGGCCGTTTTTGTCTCTGTTACTTGAGGGTCTTAATTAGGTTTTTTGGATTCAATCAACTTATTGTGCGCGTTTCTGACGAGCGGCTTTGAGCATTTTCATTGGCGACATTCCTGTCACCAACATGGTGCCGGTGATAACCAGAATTGAACCAACAATCGTATTGATGCCAATTGCTTCATCTAAGAATAAGTTACCCCAGAGAATACCAAATACCGGAATGATGAAGGTTACGGACAGGGCTGAAGGTGCGCCGAGTTCAGAGACGAGATTGAAGTAAAGTAGATACGCTAACCCAGTACATACCGCGCCTAATAAGATAACCGACGTAGTGATCGTAACGTCGGGTGTTTCTCTCATCGGAATAAAGAATACAAATGGCAAAACCAGCAACACCGCAGCCCACATGCTGCCATGAGCATTGTTGAATGCCTCAACTTTAGGGGCTTGTTTGGTATAGTTTGACGCTATTCCGTAGCTAAAGGCCGCCATCACTGCTGCAAAGATAGGAAGCATAGCCTCACGGCCAATGTTCATCGCATCCCAACCGACTAACACGCCAACTCCCGTTACCCCAATCCCAAGTCCCAATAGAACTTTCGCCTCGAGTGCTGTTTTGGTCCATATTGCACCAATGATCGCCGCCCATATTGGCGCGGTAGAGTTCAAGATGGCGAGTGTCGAGGCGTTCAGTGTCTGCGCGGCATAAGCGAAAAGCAAAAAAGGAAGTGTGGTGTTAAACAGCCCGAGAATGAAGAAGTGTTTAGCGTGATCATGAAAAGAGAGCTTCTTTTTTAAATAGAAAGAAACTAAAAGCAGAGTAAGTGCTGCAAACAGAACTCGCGCTTCAATCAAGACTGCGGGCCCTAATGGATTAGCGGCCATTCTCATGAAAAGAAACGAGCCTCCCCATATAGCCGCAAGTAGTATCAGTTTTAAAAAGCTCACAGTTTGAATCTCAGATTGTGTAAAACACCGACTATGGATCAAAGCTATGTATTGCACAAATTTAGATGTTAATACTGTGCAGCTAATTGTTGGTATTTTGATAACGGAACTGACCATTAAATAGGAACACTTTTGATGAATTATGTTCTGTTTATCCTTCCTTGTCTGACGAGTAATCTAGTGTCATATGTAAACATTAGGTGATAAAAATGAAGATCGAACACATCGCAATTTGGACCAAACAACTCGAAGTGCTTAAACGTTTTTATGAGGATTACTTTGGTGCAACGTCCAACCAGAAATATCACAATCCAAGCAAAGGCTTCTCTTCATATTTCTTGTCTTTTGAAAGCGGTAGTCGCTTAGAGATCATGGAAATGTACTCTGTCCCTGAATCGAAAGACGATATCTATGACCAGTTCACAGGCTTCATCCACATGGCGATTTCATTAGGGTCGGAACAAGCGGTCGATCAACTGACTCAACGTTTGGTCGAAGACGGCTATGAGCGCTTAGATGGCCCAAGAAGAACAGGCGATGGTTATTATGAGAGCTGTGTGCTCGATCCTGATGGTAATCGCTTGGAACTTACCGTTTAATGTAGAGACTCAATTGAGTTACTCATCTACTAACGGAACTGAGGTATGACAATGATGAAGCTTGCTGTGACTTTCCTTTTTAGTCTTGGGCTTATGGGATGTGCTACCTCAGAACCTGTGTATGAGCAGGAGACGGACTCGAAACCTGAACCATCACAACCCATAGGTTACCTCGGTTTTAAAGCTCACCAAGAGTGGGCCATTCAATTTAACGACTGTACGGTCTATGATTTAACAGGCGCACAACCTTACCAGTGGTTTGATCGCACTTCAGCCTCTGTGAGCTGTTATACGTATAAGCCAAACGATGCTATCAAGACTCTGTTGGTTTACTCCGATGCTGATTTCAACAGCAATAAACTCACTCCAATTGACCGTTTTCAAGAGTTGCAGGTATCAGAGTCAGGCTGGGGCAGTTTTCCTGCCGTCTACGAGACCAACGGCACCAATTGGCTGAAAGTCAAAGAGGGTTGGATTCACCTCACACTAGCCGATCAGACTTTGGTTCAGTTCTATCCCGGAACTCAAGACCAATCTAGCAAACACACACATGATCAATATTTTGAAGAGCACTGATCGTAACGCTGACTTTTGATTAGTCTGTAGTTCGATCAGAAAAAGATCGTTTAGTTATTGCTGAAACCGGTTTCAATCTGTATCTTTGCCTTTATTGAAATCGGTTTCAGAGTTGTGAACGCAGCTCTAATCCTGCTCTTTTTTGCGAATAACTTGTAGCGAGTAATGGTATGAACAACGAATTTCCGAACGATTTTTTATGGGGTGGTGCGGTTGCAGCGCATCAGCTAGAAGGCGGCTGGGATGCGAATGGTAAAGGTGTCAGTGTTGTTGATGTATTAACAGCGGGCGCTCATGGTGTACAACGTCGAATCACCGATGGTGTGATTGATGGCGAAAACTACCCCAACCAAGTCGCTGTTGATTTCTACCATCGCTACAAAGAAGACATTAAGTTATTCGCAGAGATGGGTTTTAAGTGTTTTAGAACCAGCATTGCGTGGACGCGTATTTTCCCAAATGGCGATGAAGCTGAGCCGTGTGAAGCGGGATTAGCGTTTTATGACGATCTGTTTGATGAGCTATTGAAATACGATATTCAGCCTGTGGTCACACTGAGCCACTTTGAAATGCCTTACCATCTAGCTAACGAATATGGCGGCTGGATGAACCGCAAAGTGATCGACTTCTTCGTTAAGTATTCAACTACGGTGATGGAGCGATACCAGCACAAAGTGAAGTACTGGATGACGTTCAATGAGATAAATAACCAGATGAACACCTCGGCAGACATCTTCGGTTGGTTATGTTCTGGCGTGAAGTTCCCACAATGTGAAAAGCCGCAAGAAGCAATGTATCAAGCGGTTCACCACCAGTTTGTTGCAAGTGCTTTAGTGGTTAAGAAAGGTCACGAGATCAACCCAGATCTTCAGATTGGCGCAATGTGTGCGATGGTGCCTTTCTACCCTCGCTCTTCAAAGCCAGAAGACATCATGGTGGCACAGCAAGCGATGCGTGATCGTTACTTCTTCTCGGATGTGATGGTGCGTGGTCACTACCCAAATTACGCCAAGCGTGACTGGGCAATCAAAGGCTTCAACATTGAGATGCAGCCTGAAGATGAGCAAATCTTGAAAGAAGGTAAAGCGGATTACTTAGGCTTTAGCTACTACATGTCGAATACTTTGGATTCTTCTTCGCATCAGTCAACCGAAGAAGCAATGGACGGCGGTCATGAAAACTCGGTCGATAACCCGTTTATCCAGTCTAGCGATTGGGGCTGGCCAATTGATCCAACGGGTTTACGTTTCTGTTTGGCTTCTCTGTATGAACGTTATGAAGTGCCATTGTTCATCGTTGAAAACGGTTTTGGCGCTGTTGATACCATTGAAGAAGATGGCAGCATTAATGACGACTACCGTATTGCTTACCTTGGCGACCACATCAAAGAGATGAAAAAAGCAGTCGTAATCGACGGTGTTGATTTGATGGGTTACACCCCTTGGGGCTGTATCGACTTAGTGTCGTTTACCACCGGTGAGATGAAAAAGCGTTATGGCTTCATTTATGTAGATAAGCACAACGATCAATCTGGCTCACTAGAACGCAAGCGCAAGAAGTCGTTCGAGTGGTATAAAGGCGTGATTGCATCTAACGGTGCCACTATTTAGAATGCATTTCCCAGCGCAGTTATGTGAACTGTGAGCTGTCATTTTGCAATGAATTAGTCGGCCTATGTCGGCTAATTTTTTATAAAGGAAAAGAAGCGAATGGTAACCATGCTTGATGTCGCGAACCGCGCAGGCGTATCTAAATCGACCGTTTCTCGTGTCTTAAATGGCAAGAACATCGTGCGCCCAGATGTGGTAAAAAAGGTATTCGATGCGATTCAAGAGACGGGTTATCGGCCAAACTTGTTAGCTCAGCAATTGGCGACCAAAAAAACCAATTTCATCGGCTTTGTGATCACCAATGAGTTGTTCAATGGCCCTTACTTCTCTTCCTTGATGTATCACGCGGCTTCTTATAGCGAAAAGTCGAATCACCAATTGGTGATCACCGACGGCAAACACAGCGCAGAAGACGAAATAAAGGCGATCAATTTCCTGCTGGATATGAAGTGCGCGGGCATCATCATCTATCCACAGTGCTTAACCGAAAGTGAGATTGCAAAGATCATCGAAAGCACTGACACACCGATTCTGGTACTCAACCGAGAAATGCCGTCGAAGCCCAATCATGCTATTACCACCGACCATTATCAGAGTGCTTGTCTGATGGTAGAACACATCATCGAGCAAGGTCATACAGATATTGCGGTCATTCGTGGTAAAGCCGGCTCTTCGACCGATGAACTGCGTTACCAAGCCTATCAAGATGTGCTAACTAAACAGGGTATTGCATTGGATGACTCCAAAGTAGCTCAAGGTGATTGGACGATGGAGAGCGGTTACCGTGCCGCGCAAGCTTTAGTGGAAAGCAAAGTAAGCTTCACTGCGATCTTGTCTGAAAACGATGACATGGCGATTGGCGCGATCAAGGCGTTAACGGAGCTGGGATATTCATTGCCGAAAGACATCTCAATTGTTGGATTTGATAACAGCAAAGTCGGCGCGTTCTTAACGCCAAGCTTAACCTCTGTGAGTGTGCCATTAGAGCAAATGACGCAAAAGGCGATCCTGAAAATTGTCGGTGAAAAAGAGCAAGCGACCACTATCAATACCACTGGCAGTTTGGTGTTACGTGATTCGATAGCGAAGCTAAATTAGCACTGATCGAATTTCATATTTCACCTACAAAAAGTGACGAGCTGCGCATCTCTTCAACCAAGCTCAAACACTCCTTATTCACTGTTATTTAGATGTGCGATATTGCGTTTTTTTGTCGATGAATTGACCACCATTAGTTAAGTAATGTGAAACTAGATCAGTAATATGAAAATAACTAATTGATGCGAGAACAGGTAAGTAACGTGAAAACAGAAAAACAAAAAATGCTAGCAGGCGAACCTTATCAGGCTTGGGATAAAGAGCTTTATGCCGCTCGTATCGAGTGTCGTAAGGTGCTTCAAAAACTCAATAACAGTATTCCTGACACTCCTGAATGGGAAGCGGCAACGCAAGCGCTCATTCCAGGCTGTGAAAATGCGCACTTAGAACCTCCATTTCGTTGTGACTACGGCTCGAACATCAAGCTGGGCAAGAACTTCTACGCTAACTTTAACTGCGTGATTTTGGATGTGGCTGAAGTGACCATTGGCGACAATGTGCTGCTTGGTCCGAACGTTCAAATCCTGACCGCAGGTCACCCACTCGATGTGAAAGGCCGAGTAGAAGAAGGCGTCGAATTTGGCACGCCAATTAACGTTGGTGACAATGTTTGGCTTAGTGGTGGTGTGATCATCTGCCCTGGCGTGACCATTGGCGAAAACAGTGTGATTGGCGCGGGCAGTGTGGTAACTAAAGACATCCCAGCCAATGTGGTTGCCGTCGGTAATCCATGTAAAGTGCTGAAATCGATCGATAACGGACAATAATCAGATGTAAATGACGAAGCCCGAACCTAGGTTCGGGCTTTGTTTTTTCTATCCTTGCTAGATGCTAGACGGAACAGCTTGTTGTGCTTGCTTCTTATCTAACGCACCACTGAATCGAGTCAGAACAAGAGCGATCAAAACAATCACAGCACCTACCCAAGGGGTGTTCATTAATCCAGATTTCGCGACAATCAAACCACCGCCCCATGAGCCTAATGCAATACCGACGTTGAAGGCTGCAATGTTCAATCCAGAAGCGACATCAACGGCGTCTGGTGTGTATTTCTCAGCCAGTTTCACAACATATACTTGTAGCCCCGGAACGTTACCGAATGCAAATGCACCCCAAACCAAAATAGTCCCAACGGCTGCATAAGGGTTTACAGCGGTAAAGTTGAATACCACCAGTACTGCGGCTAAACCAGAGAAGATAACGGTCAGCGCTTTAATCGGGCCTATCTTGTCAGCCATTTTTCCGCCCCAGATGTTACCCACCGCCACTGACACACCGTAAACCAACATGATGAGACTGATTGAGCTCGAATCAAACCCAGATACGTTTTCCAGTATTGGAGCAAGGAAGGTAAAGGCTGTGAATGTGCCGCCATAACCTAGTGCTGTGATAGCGTAAACCAACAGTAATCGTGGTTGAGTTAGAACTTTCAACTGTGCCGAAATCTTCGCCGCAGGTGGTTGCTTAAGGTTGCTTGGAACCAAGATAGCGCTACCGATAAGAGCAATAAGACCAAGCAGAGCAACGATCAAGAAGGTTGCTTGCCAGCCAAAGGTTTGGCCGATGTAAGTGCCCAGTGGTACGCCGGTTACCAATGCAACCGTTAAACCCGTAAACATGATCGCGATGGCACTGGCTGCTTTATCTTTTGAAACCAAACCTGTCGCGATGGTCGATCCGATCGAGAAGAACACACCATGGGCAAGGCCAGTCAAAATTCGTGCGGCGATCAGCGTGTTATAGCCTGGAGCTTGCCACGCCAATAAGTTACCAATGACAAACAATGCCATCACGGTCAGCAACACCGCTTTACGATTCCATTTGCCAGTTAATGCCGTTAATACTGGTGCGCCAATAGCAACGCCAAGCGCATATAAACTAACTAATAAACCTGCCGATGGCAGAGATACATTCAAGTCGCTCGCCATGGTAGGAATCAAGCCTACGATGACAAATTCTGTGGTTCCGATGGCAAAGGCGCTGAGCGTCAATGCAAGTAATGCTAATGGCATAATCATCTCTCTTACTGTTCTTTGCTAAATACCGAGCGCGATAAAATGGGGCAGCTTGTGACTGCAATAGGAGCGCTTCGTTTGATGGCGAGGATTATCTAGCAAAATATATTTGTGAAAAAGGCCATCATTAACAAATAACCTTTGTGCTATTTGCAATAATTGGAGAGTTAGCCGATCATTGGATTAAGCTGATGAGATCGAAAAGACACAGATGATTTGAGCTGTGATGATCACAAGCGAGATGACATTAAACAAAATGAAAATAGTGAAGGAGCCTTATGTTAACCCGTTCAGATGATTTAGAAATGGTACTCACCGTTGTCGATGCTGGTGGTTTTTCTGCGGCGGCAGAGGCGTTGGATGTGCAGGTCGCCAAGGTGTCTCGTTCGGTGAGTAAGGTTGAGTCGCAACTCGGCGTCTCAATATTCAACCGAACAACGAGACGCGTGGAATTGACGGAGGAAGGACGGCAGTTTGTCGATTCAGTCAGGGTGGGATTACAGATGATTCAGAGCGCGGAAGAAGAAATCGTGTCGCGCGGAGAGTTGCCAAAAGGTCGTTTAAGAGTCGATGCCGCCAGTCCATTCGTATTCCATCAGCTAGTGCCGTTGGTGCAGTCATTCAAAGAGGCTTACCCAGACATTGAGTTGGAACTCACTTCCAACGAAGGCTTCGTTGATCTTCTCGAAAAGAGAACTGATGTTGCGATTCGAATCGGTAAGCTGTCCGATTCAACACTGCACGCTCGACCGTTAGGTAAAAGCTTACTCCATATTGTGGCGTCACCTGGTTATCTCGCTAAGCGTGGGTTGCCCACCAAACCTGAAGATTTGAGTTCGCATCAAATTGTGGGGTTTGCGGGTAACAAAGTGCTTAACCATTGGCCTTTACCAAATCAAAGTGATGTCGCGCCTACTGTGACAGCCAGTAATGGTGAAACCGTGCGTCAACTAGTCTTAGCAGGAAATGGTATTGCTTGTTTATCGGGGTTTATGGTGCAGGAAGATATGGCTGCGGGTCGCCTAATCCCTATCTTGGAACAAGACAAACTTGCCAACACAGACCGAGAGCGAGTGAATGCGGTTTATTACAAGTCGTCCTCTGTCTCTAAACGTATCTCGGCGTTTATTGATTTTATACAGCCCCGTTTGAGCTTGTAGGGAAGAATGAAACACTCTTTAGCAGCACACAGTCAAACCGTTATTTGAATCGTTTGAGAACGGGTATTCGTATCAATGTTTAGAGAGCACATATTGTTGTCTTGAGATTCGATAGGTGGATGTGATCTCAATAGCGTTTACTGACTTTCAGTGTTTAAAAACCGCCCGCCCACGCATCAAAATCGTCAATATTGTCGAGTTCTTGCTGGCTTCTTGGCACAGGGTAATAAGGCAAGGCTAACCTTTGAACGGAAGGTTGCAGTTCCCAATCGGGCGTAATCTTGAGTCGGGTTAATTCATCGTTGAGGCGCACAAACATATAGTAGCCATCGGCATGGGTATTGGCGTAACTCGCGATAGTTGCGATATCACCGGAAGGTAATTTTACGTCTCGACCCAGTGGATAGAGTTGGTGCAATGCGAAACTCACTTTGGGATCTTCAAGTTTGTCTTGCTTAAAGCGTTCTAGGCCAATCGCGGTTGAGGTCGTGCGCGGCTTCCATCCTGTGAGGAACAATCCACTCAAGCTATCTTGGAATGGCTTACCCTTTCGATTGCCTTCATTGGTAATGAATTGAACCGTCAGCGTGTCTCCCGATTCTTGCAGAATTTCTAAAAACTGTTCACCAGTGCGATCGACCAAAAGCTTCATAATATCCAGCTACCATCAAGAATGAGAGACGATAAAGGGTACTACTTTAGGGGAGGTTTTGGTAGGGACTATAAAGGTTATGCAGCGTGAACACTGTTTTCAGTGTTGATCGTTACATTCCCTTTATATGGACAATAGTTTAACGCTTACGCAAGTAGTGAGTTTGTACAATTTCATCTAGGTAAGTGTTGACGCCTTTCAATGTAAAGTTGAGAGGAGAAACTAAGTCACCAAACAAAGGCGAGCCACCACCAAGAACGACAGGAATCGTCGAGATGATCAGCTCATCAATCAGGTCTTCTTTCATGAAGTTTTGAATGGTGACGCCACCATCAATGTAAAGGTTGTTCATGCCTTTGCCGTTCAGCTCTTCGATGATCTGAGTTAACTCGCCCTTCATCAGGAACACTTTACCTTCCAGTTCCTTAGACACTTCCGTCAAGGTGTTACTCAGCACATAGACCGGTTTGGTGTAAGGCCAATCAATACCAAAGCTCAATACCATATCCATCGTGTTGCGGCCCATGACCAAAGCATTAATGCGATCAGTATGGGCGTTGTAACCCATGTCATCACCCTCTGGATTTGGGATCGCGTGGAGCCAATCTAGGCTACCTTGTTTGTCCGCAATGTAACCATCCAGACTCACGCCGATAAAGACAATATTTGACATTTTTAACTCCGAAATTGAACAGGAACTTGGCAATTACACCGTAATAAATTAAAATATTCTACAGTGTAGAAATTAAGTTTAAGAGGTGGCGTTATGACTGTCAAGGATCAACAACGAGGTCGGCCAAAGAGTGGATCAAGCCAACTCAGCGCTGAGAAGATCTTATATACGGCCAAAAACATGATGCGCGAAAGTGGCAAAGTCCCGAGTATTCGGGGGCTAGCGACAGAACTCGGTGTGGATGCGATGGCGATTTACCATTACTTCAAAAACAAAAATGATCTGTTGGAGTCGATCACTGTGTCGTTGGTAGGAGAAGTTGCGGAGCCTGAACAAAACCAAGCGTGGCAAGAGAACCTTTATCAACTGAGTGTGAGTTACCTGTCGGTACTGAATAATTATAGTGGGTTGCTAGAAACCCTGCTGACGATGAAATCTCTTGGGCCTGTCGAGGTGTTTAGCGAGCGCTTTGAAGCGGTGCTGAGTCCTTTGGAGCTAACATCAGAACAAACGGAAGACGCCCTTCATTTGCTGGTGGACTATCTGCATGGCTACGCGCTGGCGCTGAACTGCAACCCAGACAGAACTGAGATCACAGTTGAGATGGTGCGAAGGCCTTTAGGCTTGTACTGCTTGGGTATCGAACAGTTGAGATCGCAGTAATTTCAGAACCAAGATGAAGGTTTCAGGGCGCGGTTTAGTGATGTGCTGCTCACGATGAGGTTCTGATGTTTCATTTATAGTGGATAATTACCTATAAATTTCAGGCTTTAGCAGTAATAATCAATGAATAGACCTGAACAGCTTGTTAATCGCAAAGCTGTTGGGACAGTTTCTAAAGACGTTACCGTGAAAAGGAAGTCAGACACATGCCTGTGCTCCAACGCATCAGTTTAACCTTAGTTTTAGTCGCTATTCTCGGCGGCTGTTCTTCATTACCCGAAGGCATCGATCACCCGACAGAACCGCCAACCTCTCCTACACCTAGTTCTTTATCGGTTCTAACCAATGAATTTCAGCCTGAAGCTTTAGAGCAAGGCAACACTGCGGTTCGTCTGCAAGAGTCCGGTTGGGATGCTTTGGCACAGCGATTAGCGCTGGTCGAAAGTGCCGAGCACACCATCGACATTCAATACTACATCTGGAACTCTGACGAATCGGGCAGCTATCTCGCTAGCCGTTTATTAGCCGCGGCCGAGCGTGGTGTGAAGGTGCGCGTAATGCTGGATGATATCAACCTCAACGAACGTGAAGGTTTGCTGTCGGCACTGGATGCGCACCCGAACGTCGAGATTCGTATCTTCAATCCAACACCAACACGCCGCGGTTTCAGTAAATGGCTGAGCTTTGTCGGCGACTTTTCTCGTTTAAATCGCCGTATGCACAATAAGTCGTTTACCGTCGATGGTACTTTGTCTGTGGTGGGTGGACGTAATATTGGTGATGAATACTTCGACCTTTCTGATGAAATCAATTTCCGAGACCGCGATGTATTAGTCATGGGCTCGGTAGTTAACACCATCCAAACCAGTTTTGTTGAATACTGGAACAGCCGTTGGTCTTACCCTGTCGATATGCTGGGTGATGACGAGCAACCTGATCTCTCGAAGATAGATAATATTGTCGTTCCGCATTATCAAAATTATCCTGAATTACCATTAGATCGTAAGGCTTCTGATAGCTTACTGAAAGAGGTGATTGGTGAGATGACTTGGGTGAATGCGCGTTTTGTTTATGATCAACCCGTCCCTGATGACTCCGATAATACTGATGAACCAAAAGCGACCGCGATTCTTCTAGGTAAGTTAGCGAGCGAATCGAAACAAGAGATCTTATTGGAATCGGCTTACCTTGTATTCGATGATGGTCAGCTTGAAGAGTGGCAGGTATTGAATAACAAGGGCGTTGAGATAAAAGCGCTAACTAACTCAATGGCGTCTAATGATCTGGTGACCAATCACTCCGCTTATGCGGGTAGACGTTACGACATGCTGGAGCATGGTATTGACCTGTTTGAGCTAAAACCAGAATCTAAGCTGTGCGAAGCTTCGACTCAAGACGTGTCTAAATGTGCGCCTGAGACGGCCTATGGCTTGCACGCAAAATCAGTCGTATTCGACCGCAGCATCGCGAGCATCGGTTCATTTAACTTCAACTTGCGTTCTACCTACCTCAATACGGAATCGGTTTTGATCATCGAGAATAAAGAGATTGCTGAAACGTTAGCAAAAACTATTGAGCAAGCAATGAGTGACGACAATAGCTGGCGTTTGGAACTGGAAGATGGTGACGTGTATTGGTATTCAGGTGAACAAAGTTGGGACAGCGAACCAGAAACAGGCAAGTGGGAACGCATGCAGTCAGGCTTCTTACAGTTGTTACCGATTGAGAAGTATCTGTAGCAAAATCGGCACCGTATAAATGAAAAATGTCAGCGCATAATACGCTGACATTTTTGTTTGTGCTGCTTATTGCTGAAATCGCTTAACGGTCTATCGCTTGGTCAGCTGTTTACTGTTTAAGTAAGGCAGAATGTGAGGGCGAGACTCTCCAGACAGCTTCTGCGTGATCTGCTGTGACCAGCTGCTTTGCTTCTGATTGCTTGAGCGGTTTGCGTAGTAGCTCTGCATCGAATCGTCGTAGCGAGCAATCTCATCTAGGCTCAGCGGTTGGTATTGGTTTTCGTGCATCACCACGTGAGCAGGAAGGCGAGGTTTGACTTCAGGCTGCTGCGCAGGGTGACCTAAACACATACCAAATAGCACGGCCGTGTGTTGTGGAAGTTCCAGTAGTTCATCGACTTGTTGTGCGCTGTTACGTAACCCGCCAATGTATACGCCACCTAAACCTAGAGACTCAGCAGCCAACATGCAGTTTTGCGCCATGATGCCAGAATCTACCGCGCCAATCAGGGTCAGTTCAGTAAAGTCGGTTTTCACTTCAGGGTTGATTTGCGCGTGGCGTTGATAGTCGATACAGAACACCAAAAACTCAGCCGCGTTCTCAACGTAAGCTTGGTTGCCTGCGTATTCGGCTAACAGTTTGCGCTTCTCTTTGTCTGTCACTCTCACGATAGAAACAGCCTGCAGTAAGCTCGATGATGAAGCCGCGAGACCAGCCTGAATAATCACATCAAGTTGTGCTTTTTCAATCGGTTGATTTGTATATTGACGAATGGAGCGGTGCCCCAGAATAGTTTCAATCGTGCTGTTCATAACTCTCAGACAGTCCTTGTGATGATGGCGTAGAGAATCACAATAACGACAATTACCATGAGCGTAAAGGGTGTTCGAGCCTTTCTGGTTGGCATATTTCAGCAGCGTCAGCCCAGTTTTTGAGATTCTATTTATAATCGATTAATGCCAGCTGCTATGCCGCTGGTATTTTATTATTGAGTGAAACTTGCTTGGAAATACGCACTAAATGCTCAGAACTGTCGGATAAAATAGGGCATACTGGACTGAATATATAGACCAAAGAAAGTAACCACGCGCATGAATCCGATCTGCCTCAACGACCCTTTTTCTCTTCCTAATGGCCAAGTGATCAAAAATCGCCTGTTCAAATCGGCAATGAGTGAACAGCTAGGTGATAAACACCATAATCCTAAGCAAGGTTTAGTCACGCTTTATGATCGTTGGGCTCAAGGAGGAATTGGTCTATCCATGACGGGCAACGTGATGGTCGATAGAGGCGCGCTTGGTGAACCTAAAAACGTTGTGTTGGATGAGCACAGTGACTTAACCATATTTCGTGAGTGGGCGAGTGCCGGGACACAGAATGGTTCGCAGATATGGATGCAACTGAATCACCCAGGTAAGCAAATTCCTAAGTTCTTATGTGATAGCCCGGTTGCGCCTTCGGCGATCTCTTTAGAGCGTGGATTAGAGAAAGGCTTCAATACGCCACGAGCTCTGACTGAGACGGAAATCATCGCAATTATTGATAAATTTGCGCTGAGTGCAAAGCTATCAAAACAAGCAGGCTTTACTGGTGTGCAGATTCACGGTGCTCATGGTTATCTCGTGAGTCAGTTTTTGTCTTCGAGACACAATCAACGCCAAGACAAATGGGGTGGCTCACTCGAAAACAGACTTCGTCTTGTGCTTGAGGTTTATCGCGCGATTCGAAAAGAGGTCGGTGAAGATTTCCCTGTCGGAATTAAGCTCAACAGCGCCGACTTCATGAAAGGTGGCTTCACTGAAGAAGAGTCGATGCAGGTTGTGCAAACACTGAGTGATAACGGTATCGACCTGATTGAGATCTCTGGCGGCACCTATGAAAGTCCATCAATGATGGGTTCAAAGAGCAAAGCTGAACCAATCAAGGCCAGCACGGTAAAACGTGAAGCGTATTTTATGGATTACATGGTGAAGGCGAGAAAACTCGTCAGCACTCCGCTGGTGGTCACGGGTGGTTTTCGAACCGCGCAAGCAATGAATGAAGCATTAAACACCTCGGCGACCGATTTTATTGGTATTGCGCGCACAATGGCGGTTGATCCAGATTTCCCTAACAAGTTAATTGAAAACCCTAGCCACGGCATGCTGCTAACGGTGCCAACCACAGGAAAGCCCGCTTTAGACAAAATGGCGATGGTTGGGCTGGTTTGGTATGAACATCAGATGTGGCGCATTGCCTCTGGCAAGAATACCGACCCTAAACTAAGCGCATTAAGTGTGGTGGTAAAAACAATTCTCAGCGCCGGCTGGCACGCTTTCAAAAAGCGCAGAGCGTAAGCAATCATGGATTGTTAAATCAGAACTTTAAGGAATTGAAGTTCTGCTTTTTGTTATTTGTTCTCTTTTCAAATTTAAATTATCGATAAATACATCGTAGGGCACCCAGCCAGTCTTCCTTATAAAGCCTTGCGCTGAAGTGAGGCTTTCTTCTATGTAAAACGACTGACTTTTTGGGTGCATGTTATAAATTTTTGAATCTGAACTGTCTATATTCTACGCTGTGTACTGGATCTCGTTTGTTATTTGTACCACTTGCTAAGGTTAATAACGAATGTGTTTAAGTTTAATCCAATCACTTTACTCAACTTAAGAGGTTTCTATGTTAGGTGAAAATCACTCTCTTGTTCACGAATTTCCTGAAATGAAAGACAAAATTGCTGAGCTTGCTAAAACTGACGATGGCTTTGCAGAAGATATGAAGACATACGACAACCTTGATAAAGAGATTCGTAAACTAGAGCTGAAAGATTCACCCATTGATGACGGCTCGATGCTCCAATTAAAACATGATCGTTCTGAGCTTAAAGATTCACTGCATGCTCGTTTAACGAGCTAGTGAGCTGGTAATTTTGCTGACTAACTAACTAACTGACTAACTAAATGGCGAATTGCAGATTTAGACAAAAACTCCTTCGGGAGTTTTTTTGTTTTTGACTCAACAATATAGAGGAATTGAAACCCACTGTATTGTTGGGTCAAAAATAGATTTACGGCAAGGCTCTGCATTAATAAAGTTCTACCTTACACAGTGCAGAGCTTTTTAGTATCAGCGATTGCCTAAGCTTAAAAAGATAGGCTTCTGTTTCTCTATGACAAGATTGTCGTAATGATCTCTTCAATTTTAGCGACAACTTGCTGTGATTTATCACCGTATATAGCATCTGGGTGCGGGTTAGCAAACGTGTTGTTGTCGTTATCAAAGTATTGACCGCCTGCTTGTGCGAACTCATCAGACAATGATGCGCGAACCAGAATATCAGAACCGATGCTTAGGTCGCCGCCTGCAATGCCGTAAGCGTCTTTCACCATCTTACTGCCTAGTAACGAAGCTGGGTTGACCGCAACCACCATTGGCGCTGTAGAGCCTGACTCTTTTGCCATCTCGCGAGTCCACATGGTGATCGCAAGCTTGCTTTGTGCGTAAGCGTCGCCATCAGAAAGCGGTTTCTTGCCTTCTAGCGCTTCGATGTTCACTGCTGCTTGCGCCGCTGAAGATAGGTTCACTACTCGGCTAGATGCATCGAGTAAAGGTAGCAGACGTTTAGTCAGGTGGTATGGTGAAATGGTATTCACAACAAAACGAACATCTAAACCGTCTTTAGTGATTGGGTTCGGAGTGTTGAACACACCTGCGTTGTTAATCAGTACATCAATCTTATCGTGCTCAGCAATTACTTTGTCAGCCAACGCATCCACATCGGCCAGAACAGACAAGTCTGCCACATAACTTTGAATTTTTACTTCATCAGAGATCTCCACAAGTTGTTGCTCTACGTCTTTGAGCTTGCTTGGGTTACGTCCATGCAATAAAACGTGGTGACCTTGTTGAACAAGTACTTTTGCCGTTTCGAAGCCGATACCATCGGTAGAGCCTGTGATCAGAATAACTTTTTGCATGGAATAGATTCCTTATTAAAACGCTGACATAGTGAGCGTTTCTAAATGTGTCGTTTCGTTGAGGTAAAGAATAGCAATCTTTTGTAAAGTTGATAATCAAGCTGATTAATAAAACACTATTTAGTTTTTGTTGAAAATAGAGGTGTGAACAGAGCCTCAGTCCGTGCGAAGGAGACGATCAATCGAGAGATTTATCTGATCGAGTTCTTAGGCCGGAATAGCAGGCAATAAAAAAGCTTAGCGCGGGGGACGCTAAGCTTCGTTGTTAAATATGTTCTTGAACCATGTTTAGGCTGGTGGGGTTAGCCTACTTGAGAAAAGCTTACAACCTTGCTTTGTAGCTTCTCTTTCAGGTAATCCGTCACCGCTTGCTGCTCGGATTCGCTCATGTACAGGCCAAGTTTGGTTCTGCGCCACAAGATGTCTTCGTCTGTCATCGCCATCTCTTCATTGATCAAGTAATCGATTTCAACTTGATAAACGCCATGCGCTTCGCTTGAGAATTGGATGCCAAGGTCAGCTTCGCTATTTGCGCCTTCCAGTAGCTTCCACGTGTAAGTACCAAATTGAGTCACGTAGCGAAGTAACAACGCTTCAGATGCCCAAGGGTATTTAGTGTGGATCATCTTCGCAAGCTGCTCTCTGCTGCAACTAAAGTTACCACCTGGAAGCGTGTCGTTCGCTGTCCATGGTGCACCCATGTTGGTTAGGTGTGGTTCTAACTTTTTAAGTGCCGCTTCGCCGAGCTTACGGTAAGTGGTTAGTTTGCCGCCGAAGATCGAAAGCAGTGGTGCTTGATCCAGTTCTGCGTCCAATTCCAATGTGTAGTCACGAGTGATCGCTTGTGGTGAATCCGATTCGTCGTCACAAAGCGGTCTTACGCCACTGTATGTCCAAACCACGTCTTCACGACCGAGCTGTTTAACAAAGTGTTGGTTAACAATATCAATCAAGTAATCCACTTCGACATCATCAATTGCGACGTTACGTGGGTCGCCTTTGTATTCAAGGTCGGTGGTGCCGATGATCGAGAACTTATCTAGGTAAGGGATCATGAACACAATGCGATTGTCTTTGTTTTGCAGAATGTACGCTTGTGGTTCGTCGTGAATGCGTGGCACAACAATGTGCGAGCCTTTGATCAGACGAATATTACGAGGCGAAGCCTGCTCTAATCCATCATCAAAGAACTGTTTAACCCAAGGACCAGCAGCGTTAACAAGCGCTTTTGCTTTGCGTTCAAAGCGTTGGTTTGTCATGACATCAAGGATCGTCACATGCCAAATACCACCTTCGCGGTGCGCTTTTTCAACACGGCAGTAGTTACGTACTTCTGCGTTGTTTTCTTTTGCTGCCAACACGTTGAGCAATACCATACGCGCATCATCCACCCAGCAATCTGAGTATTCGAAGCCTGTCTTCATTTCTGGTTTCAGTAGCCCTGATTTTGCTAGGTTGACTGTCTTACTTCCAGGAAGAGTAGTGCGCTTACCCAAGTTATCGTAAAGGAATAGGCCACAGCGAATCATCCAAGCTGGGCGTAAAAATGGTCGATGAGGTAAACGGAAGCGCATTGGTTGAGCAACATGAGGTGCTTTTCTTAACAAGACTTCACGTTCAGCGAGTGCTTCCGAAACCAAACGAAATTCGTAATGTTCAAGGTAGCGTAGGCCACCGTGGATAAGCTTTGAGCTAGCGGAAGACGTTGCAGATGCGAAATCATTTGCTTCGTATAAGCCAACGTTTAGACCACGACCTGATGCGTCTGCCGCGATGCCTGCACCGTTGATGCCGCCGCCAATCACGATCAAGTCTAAAGTGGAAGATGTACTGTTGTTTGAATTATTTTGTTGAGCACTCATGGTTTTGACCTCTTTCTGAGTGAACGAGCATTTTAGAACATAATTGAATCCTATATGAACTTTCGTTTGCGGTCATTTATTATTTTCGTTTATGCGCGTTTTATGTGATTTGGGCATAAAAAAACCTCTGCTTATGAAAGCAGAGGTTCAAATAAGTCTAATTCGAGCATAGAAGCGACAGTGACAGTGACAGTGACAATGACAGCGAGCAAGTTTTACTTTTTTAACTTTTCTATAAAGAATCGTGATTCATTTAAGAAAGTGGCTCACTGAGCACTTATGTTGAGTTATTCGCTCACAGGACGAGCGGTATCGATCACTTCTAATGGTATTGCTGAATCTTTAAGGATGTTGAGAATCTCTTCCGGTGGCTGCTTGTTGGTAAAGACCATGTGCGCTTGAGAGATATTACCGAGCTTAACCATCGCGTTACGGCCAAACTTGGTGTGGTCGACGGCTAAGAAGATGCTGCGACTGTTTTCGATGATAGCTTGTTTCACACGAACTTCGTGGTAATCAAAGTCGAGCAGTGAGCCATCAAAGTCGATGCCGCTGATGCCCAAGATACCGAAATCGAGGCGGAACTGCTTCACGAAATCGAGTGTCGCTTCACCAACAATGCCACCATCACGGTTGCGTACTTCGCCACCCGCCAGGATAACCTTGATCTCTGGGTTCGGTAGAAGGATGCTGGCAACGTTAATGTTGTTGGTGACGACTCTTAGTTGTTTGTGGTTTTTGTTGAGTGCGCGTGCCACCGATTCTGGCGTGGTACCGATATCAACGAATAGGGTTGCACCATCTGGGATGTGCTTAACCAGTTCGTCGGCGATCACGTCTTTTTCGTTGAAGTTAAGCGCTTTACGCGTGTTATACGAGGTGTTTTCTGAGCTTAAAGGAATGGTTGCACCACCATGATAGCGACGAATTTTGTTGCTATCGGCAAGTTCATTGAGGTCTCGTCTGATGGTTTGTGGGCTGACATCGAACTTTTCAACGAGCTCTTCGGTACTCACATATCCTTGTGTTTTTACCAGATCTACAATCTGCTGGTGTCTTGGTATCTGCTTCACTTAACTTACCACTCCCTGCGCGCAAAGGGCTCTAGCGCGTCAAAATCGAAAATATAAACTCACGCTATTGTGCTCGAATTGATGAAAAGAGAGAAGTAATGATGGTAAGGAATCATGTCTAAACCGCAAAAACGCTGCGCAAAACGCGGAATTTGAGCCTGAAACGCAAAAAAGAGCACAAAATAGTGCTCTTTTTAGTTTCGTTTGCTGAGGTTCGAACAATCTAGTCGATTAGATTACTCGGGTTCCTAGGTCAGCGGCTAATGATTAACGATTAGCTGAATAATCAGTATTACTCGTTGTCATCGTCATCGTGCAGCTCAGACCAAACCTGTGCACACTTGATAGCACGTTTCCAACCTTTGTAACGGCGGTTACGCTTCTCTTCGTCGTGGTGCGGCATGAATGTGCGGTCAAGAACGGCTTTGTCTTGAAGCTCATCAATGCTGTCCCAGAAACCAACCGCTAGGCCGGCAAGGTAAGCGGCGCCCAGAGCGGTTACTTCCGTTACTTCAGGGCGGTGAACTTCAGTATCCAGCACGTCTGATTGGAATTGCATTAGGAAGTTATTCGCTACTGCGCCGCCATCAACACGTAGTTTCGCTAGCTTGATGCCAGAGTCAGCTTGCATTGCGTCAAGTACGTCACGCGTTTGGTAAGCAATACCTTCCAACGTTGCACGGATGATGTGGTTAGAGTTAACACCACGAGTCAGGCCAACAATCGTACCGCGAGCGTAAGCATCCCAGTATGGTGCGCCTAAACCAGTAAACGCAGGGACTACGTAAACGCCGTTTGAAGAATCTACTTTTGTTGCGAAGTACTCAGAGTCTTCTGCGCCAGCCAGTAGCTTCATTTCATCACGTAGCCATTGGATTGATGCGCCGCCCATGAATACTGCACCTTCAAGTGCGTATGCAGGCTCACCTTTAGGACCACATGCTAGCGTTGTTAGTAGGCCGTTCTTTGATGTTACTTTCTCTTGGCCTGTGTTCATTAGAAGGAAACAACCTGTGCCGTAAGTGTTCTTAGCTTGGCCTGCTTCTACACACATTTGACCGTAAAGTGCAGCTTGTTGGTCACCCGCAATACCCGCGATTGGGATACGAGTACCGCCTTTACCACCAAGGTTCGTTTGACCGTAAACCTCAGAAGAGCGCTTCACTTCAGGCATCATGATTGCTGGAATGCCCATTTCATCAAGTAGCTTCTGATCCCAGCATAGGTCGTTGATGTTGAACAACATAGTACGTGACGCGTTGGTGTAATCCGTAACGTGTACACGTCCTTGAGTCATTTTCCAAACCAACCAAGTATCAACGGTACCGAATAATAGTTTGCCAGCTTCAGCGTCTTCGCGAGCGCCTTCAACGTTGTCTAGAATCCATTTTACTTTTGTACCTGAGAAATACGGGTCAAGGACTAAGCCTGTATTGTCACGTACGTAGTCTTCTAGGCCACGCGCTTTTAGGTCTTCACAGATGTCTGCAGTACGGCGACACTGCCATACGATTGCGTTATAAACAGGCTTGCCTGTCTCTTTGTTCCAAACAATGGTGGTTTCACGTTGGTTCGTGATACCAATGCCCGCTAGCTCATCGCTGCGGATGCCTGCTTTAGCAAGAGCTTCAACCAATGTAGAGCTTTGAGTCGCCCAGATTTCCATTGGATCATGCTCAACCCAACCCGCTTTCGGGTAAATCTGAGTGAATTCTCGTTGAGAAGAACTAACGATGTTTGCATCGTGATCGAGGATTACAGCGCGAGAACTTGTGGTGCCTTGGTCTAGGGCAACAATGTATTTTTGCTCGGTCATGGTAAGAATCCTTTTTCTTTCGTTATTTATATTTTAGTAAATGTAAGGTCGCTTAGGGATTAAGCTTGAGCTTGTTCAGCTTCTTCTTCTGTTTCACATTGGTTTGGAATTGTGCAGCCTTGGCCTTCTACTGGTAGGTAAGCACCGATAACACGTGGGTACAACCAACCACCAAAACACGCACCAGCAATTGGAGCAAGAATTGGAACGATGAAGTAAGGAATATCACGAGCACCGCTTAGTGCGAAATCCCAACCTGCAAAGTAAGCGAACAGTTTTGGTCCGAAGTCACGAGCAGGGTTCATTGCAAAGCCCGTCAGTGGACCTAAAGAACCACCGATAACCGCGATAAGAATACCGATCAGTAGAGGGTTCATTGCACCGCGAGATGCGCCGTTGTTCTCATCACCTAACGCTAAAATGGCAAACATCAACACTGCAGTAATCACGAATTCCACAGCAAAAGCGCCGAAGAAAGAAAGTGAAGCATGTGGGTAAGTCGAGAAGATACCAGCAGTTGATAGTGCGTCTTGGCTGCTACGAACAAAGTTATGTGCGATTTCGTAGTCAGTAAATAGGTTGCTGTACAGGCTGTAAACCAATGCTGCAGAGCAGAAAGCGCCAAGCAGTTGCGAAATGATGTAAGGCACCACTTTCGCTTTATCAAAGCCATGGAACATGGCCAGTGCAATCGTTACGGCTGGGTTGATGTGTGCGCCTGAAACGCCGGCAGTACAGTAAATTGCAATCGCAACACCGAAGCCCCAGATGATGCTGATTTCCCATTGTCCGAATGTCGCACCAGTTAATACCAGAGCGGCCACACAGCCAACGCCAAAGAATATGAGTAATCCTGTACCGATAAATTCAGCCAAGCATTGCCCAAATAAAGAAGGGTGTTTGTTTGTTGTCATGTTCGAGTCCTTTTTAGTTTTGCTTATCTAGCACGTGTATTGTGCATATATTTGCGAACTCGAAAATAAACGAACATCAAAAGTGAGCGTTTGAGCATAAAATTGTTAATTAAAGTCACTTGAAATGTTAATCCGAACACTTTTGCTCGAAAAAGATGCTCGCATGAACGTCATTGCTCGAATTGATAGGTTGCGAAGCCGCTCAAACTACCTATATGTAAATGAATGCGCAACTGGTACGAGGAGTTTATGTTTGGATTTGTGATGCTACTTCGTGAGTGGAGGATTATTAGACTTAATTAGGGAGGGCTGTGTGATGTTTTTGCTATGTAACAAGGGCGTTAACAAATGAGCTTATATGCATAAATGAATAAACTGCCAACTATGTTGTAGTTTGGCAGTTTTAATTTGGGTGTATGTTCTTGTTATACGATACGAACTTACCGCTCTAAACCAGAGCTGCCACTTTTCCTTTCGCAACCAATTGATCTCGAACCGAGTCATACGCCCAGTTGAACGCAATCGCGTAAAGTACGAAGAAGATAACTAGGCCGATGTCCATGATCAGTACGGTTAGGAAGTCGAGTTGTAGAACCCACATCAAGACAGGTAGAGTCACTGTCATTAAGCCAAGCTCAAAACCTAATCCGTGCAGGATACGTGTTTTCGTGGTTCTTTTGCTTCGGTCTGTTCCGTAAATTTTGTCGTAGCCATAGTTGTAAACGTAGTTCCAAGCCATCGCTATCAATGATATTGCAAGCGCTAAGCCTGCCATTTCACCTGCGCCGTTTCCTGTAATATAGGTTGCAAGCCCTGCCATCAAAACCAAAGCAACCAATTCAAATAGCACCATGTGCAACATGCGTTCTTTATGTGACATTTTTCTAACTCTCTTTACGATTAAATAGCCGCCGATGGGCTAATGACTTGGCTAGATAATATCTACTTAAGTGATAATATAAAGATAGTTAGTATCACATATAATGATAGAAAGTTTTGGGAGAAACCGAATGTACAACATTGAACAACTGAAAATGTTTGTGTATGCCGTTGAATTAGGGTCATTTTCTGCCAGTGCTCGTCATTTGGGTAAGGTGCAGTCAGCGGTAAGCCAAGGCATCAGTAATCTTGAAATAGATTTTAATGTTGAGCTTTTTGATCGTTCGACTCGAAAGCCTTCACTAACCAAAGCGGGCGAGCAGTTATTTAAACAGGTGAAAGCGATCGTACTTCAGGTTGAAGATCTGAATGTGACGGTTAACGCGATGGGTAGCGGCGAAGAGGGGCTCATCAAAATTGCATTAGATGATTCATTACTGGTTCCGAACTTATCTAAGATCCTTAGTCAGTTCAGTTATCAATTCCCGGCGACTGAAGTTGAACTGGTTGCGTGTACCACAACAGAGGTCAATCCGTTAATTATCGAAGAGAGAGCCGACATTGGATTGATGTTTACCAACTTGGCTTTTGATGTCGGTTCTGAGCCATGCTTTATCGGTCACTTACCGTTTATTGCTGTGTGTCATCCAAGTCATGCGCTCGCAAAAACAGGTGTGGCGAAACTCACTGACTTACTCCCGCATCGTCAGTTAATGTTGAGGGGAGACAAAGGCAAGGTGATGGATCAGTTTCCGCTGATTGCCGGAAAGGTATGGTGGTCAAACAGCTTTATTGTGATCAAAGAGATGGTACTTGGCAGCGATATTGGCTGGGCATACTTACCCAAGCACCTTGTCGAAGAGGAGCTGAATAAGCAGCGTTTAGTGGAGATTAATGTCTCATTCGATCACAAAACATGGTCGCCGCCCGTTGATCTTGTTCTGTCTAAAATACGCTCTAAAGGCCCTGCGTTACTTTGGCTTGAACAAGCTTTGAAAGGCTTATTAGACGAAACGTAAACTGGACGAGACTTAAATTGGATCAAACTGAATAAAGAAAAGGCTCACCGTTTAACGTGTGAGCCTTTCTGTTTGACGTGATGCTGCTTTTTATCAGCTCTAGATGTAGACGCTAGACGCTAGACGCTAGACGCTAGGTTTAACCGTCTGACCGTTGTAGTACTTGTCTTTCATCTTAAGCGCCACGTTCACTAGGTAAATCAACACAGGTACTTCAATCAGTGGACCGATAACACCTGCAAACGCTTGGTCTGAGTTGATACCGAATACTGAGATTGCCACTGCGATTGCTAGCTCGAAGTTGTTACCCGTCGCTGTGAATGCAATTGATGCGTTCTTGTCGTATTCAATACCCATCTTCTTACCAATGAAGAAGCTTATGAAGAACATTGCTGTGAAGTAGATAGTCAGTGGAACCGCAATCAACAATACGTCCATTGGCAGCTCAACAATCATCTCGCCTTTTAGGCTGAACATCAGAACGATAGTGGCCAGTAGTGCAATCAGTGTGATTGGAGAGATGCGTGGAATAAACACATCGTTGTACCACTGCTCGCCTTTCATCGACACAAGGATCTTACGGCTCAAGAAGCCCGCTAGGAATGGGATACCTAGGTAGATAAGTACACTGTGTGCAATATCGATCATCGAGATATCAACCAACATGCCTTCGTAACCAAATACTGGCGGAAGAACGCTGATGAACAACCACGCCATAAAGCTGTAGCTCACCACTTGGAACGCACTGTTTAGAGCAACTAATGCCGCACCGTATTCTTTGTTACCGCCGCCGATGTCGTTCCAAACCAGCACCATCGCCACACAACGAGCTAGACCAATCAGAATCACGCCGACCATGTAACCTGGGTGGTCACCCAAGAAAGTCAGTGCCAACACAAACATCAGAATTGGGCCAACAAGCCAGTTCATGATCAAAGATAGTTTGATGGCTTTCTTATCTTTGACCACAGTGCCTAATAGGTTGTAGTTAACCTTAGCCAGAGGCGGGTACATCATTAAGATAAGGCCAATTGCCAGTGGAATGTTGGTTGTGCCAACAGACATTGATTCGTTCCACTGTTCGATTTGTGGGAACAAGGTGCCAAGCAGTACACCAATGCCCATGGCGATGAAGATCCACAGCGTTAAGTAGCGATCGAGAAAACCTAATTTTGGTTTCATTATATTGTCTCTTTGGTTGTTATCGTTAATCGTCGAAAAGCGATATTTAAAGGCAAAAAATACGCTTAGTTTATTGTGTTCGACAAACTAAGCGTGGTTAATCTATTTTAAAATGGTGTCGATAAGCGATTCAAATTGCTGAATATTATCTCGGTTAATACGGTAGCACATCTTCGGTGGTATCGATTCAGCAGTGATGAAACCAGAGGTTTTCAAGATTCTTAGGTGCTCTGATACGGTTGATTGTGCCAAACCTAATTCGCTAACTAAATCACTGTTCAAGCAGCCGCCCGATTTTTCTAACGTTGAAAGGATACTCAATATACGAACTCTTGCCGGGTGAGCGAGCGCTTTGGCCAGAGCTGCCATTTGCGTTTCAGCTTCGGTATCACCATGTCCGATTGGTAGAGCACAGCCACCAGTTGTAGAGCAAGTTTCGTTCATATTGATGTTTCGCTTTCCATAATCGTTAAATGACGATTAATAGTAAGCCCATTTTATATAAGGGTCAATGTGATCTTTCAATTTGCTTCTAAATTGGATGTCAAAATCCATATTTATCATTGAAATTCAATAGACTAAGACTTGGATGAACCAAACCAGTATAACGGCCACTTTTGTTGTGAATCGCTGTTATTCAATAGCGTACTGATACCAACCAAAGCGATGCTGCCTACTAATACGGGAGTGAATAAGAACGTCCAATCCACATGTGCGGTACCTGCCAAAGCTATCACAATCGGATTGGCGCCAGCGGGTGGGTGAACCGCTCGAAAGTATTGCATTAGCATGATGGATGAGCCGACAGCGATTGCCATGGCCAAATAAGAATCCCCAAAGCCATATAACACGACTAAACCCACTGCAGCCGAAATAAAGTGACCCGCGATGACGTTTCTAGGTTGAGCTAACGGCGATGTAGGCACCGCGAACAGTAGTACGCACGTCGCACCAAATGGAGCCATTAACCACGAGAAGCCAGAGCTTTCTGCTAATAGGCACAAGGTTAAGATGCCCAGCGTACCGCCAATAAAACCTTTAATCAGTTGGCTTATGCTTGCTTTCGGAGGAAGAGCTCCACCACCAGATAGTTTACCGATCATAATCATTTCCTCTTGTTATCTCTTTTTATTGCAAGTGTACAGATCTGTACTGTTTGATTTGAATGATACAGATCTGTACACTTCTTGCAACGAGAAATTGAGCTCTACGATTTCAGAGCGATTTGAGGTTGATGAACGATGAGTAAAAAAGATTTGATTCTGGATGTAGCGGAGTCGCTATTTAATCAGTTTGGTTATACCGCTGTTGGGGTGGATATGATCCGAGACGAAGCGGCGGTTTCTAAGACATCCATGTATCGTCACTTTGGATCGAAAACCAAGCTGATTGAAGCGGTGTTAGAAAGGCGTCATCAGCGTTTCGAGTCGAGTTTAGAGGCGGAACTGTCATCAACCTCAGGATTGCAAAACCAATTGGATGCGCTGTTAGATTGGCATCTTGCGTGGTTTGAACAACCCGACTTCAAAGGCTGCATGTTCATGCACGCCTTGGCGGAATTCAAAGAGTCCGAAGATGACATTGCGATGCTCTCGCGACAGCACAAGGCTTGGCTCAAGAGTACTATTTACAAAGTAGTCAGTGGTGGCGAAGAGGTAGACGTTGCAACATTAGAATTACGCAGCGAATCAGTCATGACCTTCATTGAAGGGCTTATCGTGAGAAGTGAGTTTGGTGAGTTAGACGCGAGCTTAGATTCAAACTCAGATTTAGGCGCTGACTCAAAGAAAAAAGCCTACCGAAAAGCATTGCATTCACTGGCTACTCTAGCGATATAATCGAAGGCAGAACCGTTACACAAGATAACGAAAAATCATAATTTACACTTTAATTTTTACTTATAGGTAAGCCCTGAAATGCCACAACAGAACATCAAATTTATCGCTGCTGATATGGACGGCACTCTGCTTAATGAACACGGAAAATTAGACCCGGAATTTTTCAATCTTTATGAGCGCTTAGAAGCTCAAGACATTATTTTTGCTGCGGCATCGGGGCGTCAGTACTACAGCCTGATGGAAACCTTTGCTCCACTTAAAGATCGCATGATGTTTGTTGCTGAAAATGGAACATTGGTGATGCATAAAGGCCAAGAGCTTTACAGCTGCTTACTTGATACTGATGCCATCAAAGAGATCATTAAAAAAGCTCGCGCGATTGAAGGTGCTCATGTGGTGCTATGTGGTAAGAAGTCTGCATACATCGAAACCAAAGATGAGCGTGCTCTAGCGGAGATCTCTAAGTACTACCATCGCCGTGAGAAAGTAGAAGATTTACTGGCGGTAGAAGACGATTTCATCAAGGTGGCTATCTGTCACTTCGACGGTTCACAAGAGAAAGTGAACCCAACTATTGATGCCAAGTTTGGTGAGAACTACCAAGTGGTTGTCAGTGCGAAAATTTGGTTGGATGTGATGAACGCTGAAGCGTCAAAAGGTGCGGCGATTAAACATCTACAAAACACATTAGGTTTCACTTACGAGCAGACCATGAGTTTTGGTGATTATCTAAATGACTTGGAAATGCTTAAAGAGAGCTACCACTCTTACGCTATGGAAAATGCACATCCAAAGCTGAAAGAGATCGCTCGTTTTGGCGCGCCAAGTAACGTTGATGCGGGTGTGTTCCAAGTACTTGAGAAGCTGCTAGCGTAACGCGGTTAAGCTCCAACAGATTTTTATTAAAGCCAGCTCGGTAATAGGAGTTGGTTTTTTTGTAGGCTACAGATCCAGTTAGTTAAATTTGAACGATTGTTCAGGTTGTTGTAGTCTGAAGATAAATTGGATGCCTGCTTATACAGCAGATATGCCTTATCAATGATCATTTGGAATGACGATGAGCAAGAAACTTCAACTCGATATTATTTCTGACGTGATGTGCCCTTGGTGCGTGGTCGGCTACAAAAACCTAGAGCAAGCCGTTTCAGAGCTTGGCTTAGAACAACAGATTGAATTTGAATGGCAGCCGTTTGAGCTTAACCCTGATATGCCGGAAGAGGGCGAAAACCTGCGTGATCATATCATGAGAAAATACGGTTCTAGCGCAGAAGAGAGTCAACGTTCACGTGAACAGCTTGCGGCTCGTGGCAAAGCGGTTGGTTTCGATTTTAACTTCTATGACAACATGAGAATGGTGAATTCACGCCACCTGCATGTGCTACTGGATTTTGCACTAGCGCACGGTAAACAGACTGAGTTAAAGCTACGCTTCTTTGCTGCTCACTTCACAGAGCAAAAAGATCTGTCTGATCTTGAGGTCATCGCGCAAGAACTTGAAGCGGTTGGGCTAGATTCAACGAAGGCACTGAAGCGCCTAAAGAACACCGACAACTTGAAGCAAATTGAAGCGCAAGAGTTTGAATGGCAACGCATGGGGATCTCAGCTGTTCCTACTGTGGTGTTCAATCGTAAGAGTGCAGTCACTGGTGCGCAGACGGTCGAAACGTACAAGCAAATTCTTCAAGAACTTATTGCTGAATCATAAGCCGATTATTGGTATCAATTAGAGTCTGAATTACATGGAATCATTGTCACTCGCTCAAGCGCAAAAGATTGTACTGCTTTCGCAAAAATTGCCGTCCAAAAAGCAACGCAATGGAGGCACTTTGGCGAACACGCTGTCTGCGATTGAAAACCTTGGGTATGTTCAAATTGATACCATCTCTGTGATTCAGCGAGCTCACCATCATACGCTGTGGAACCGCAATCAAGACTACCAACTGAATCATCTGGATAAGCTGTTAGAGCGTCGAGAGGTGTTTGAATATTGGTCGCACGCCGCCGCGTATTTACCCATGCGCGACTACCGCTTCAGCCTACACCGCAAGAACGGTTTTGCGAGCGGTAAGCTTAAGCATTGGTATAAAAAGGATGATGCACTGATGGCGCATGTTCTCAAACGTATTGAGAGCGAAGGGCCATTAATGGCGAAAGACTTTGAAGGGGATAGACCAAACCCCGGCGGATGGGGCGGTAAACCTGCCAAACAGGCACTAGAGACTTTGTTTATGCAAGGTGACTTAATGGTGCCGAGCCGAGTGAACTTTCATAAGGAGTATGACCTAACCGAGCGAGTTTTGCCGAGCGGAATTGATACCTCTGAGCCGACCGAACAAGAGTACATCGAGCATCTGATCACGCGTTATTTAGAGGCTAACGGAGTTGGAATAGCGTCGGAAATGAGCTACCTACTCAAGAACACTAAGCCTTTGATTCTGAAAGCACTCCAACAGATGCTTGAAGATAAGCAGGTTCTGAAAGTAGATATTCAAGGCTCTGATTACTATGTCCAGCCAGGTGCTTTTGATCTGCTGAATCAACCTCTTTCCAGAACCAAGTTAAAGATATTGTCTCCGTTTGATAACTTGCTGATTCAACGAAAGCGAATGCAATCATTGTTCAACTTTGACTACCTCCTAGAATGCTATGTTCCAGAGGCCAAGCGCCAGTTTGGTTATTTTAGTTTGCCGATTCTGTGGCAAGGTACGCTGGTGGCACGAGTGGATTGCAAGGTCGACAGGAAGACCCGTTTACTCAACATTCGCAACTTGGTTGTTGAAGAGCGAATTAAAAACCATGAGTCGTTGGTTCATGCTTTATGCGATGAGCTAAAACACTTCATGGTGTTCAACCAATGTGATGAGATGATCGTCCATAACACCACACCTTCTGATCTTGGCAAACGCTTGATGAACCATTGGCAAACGGTTTAGTGGCTTTGTTGTTTAGAAAATTCTTCATTACTTAAAAGCCTTTTTGTGAATTAGTCAGCGCTTAGCTATTCGGAAAGAGAGGCTAATAAAAACTCGACAAAGGTTCGGTTTTTCAATGACAGTTGTTTGGTTTTGTAGAGCAAGTGAATCGGCTTTGGTAACGGCGCCATGCCGGGTAGGATTTCCAATAGCATTCCACGCTCAATTTCTTCGGTAACTAAGATAGTCGGCTGTAACAACACACCTACGCTTTGTAGAGCGGCATATCGCAACACATCACCATTATTCGACATCAAGCGCACACGTTCTTTGTTCGGTGTGGCGTGAGGAGCTTGGCTGCTGTAACTGAACCCAAGCGACGGGTGCTGCGCCAAGTCTTCTAATACTCTGATTTCAGCATGTTGGTTAAGGTACTCAGGAGCCGCGCAGTAACACATCTCATAATCCCCTAAGTATCTGGCGACTAAACTTGAATCGGACAGGTCGCCAATTCGCACAATCAGGTCAATGTCGGATGAATAAGGGTCGACAAGGTCATTATTCAACATCAGCTCAACGTTAATGGTTGGGTGATGTGCGAGAAATTTGGCCACGATAGGGGCGAGCACCTTGTTTCCATAGGTAACTGGACAGTTAATTTTTACCGTGCCTTGCGGTTGATTTTCCAAGGTCTGAATCAGGTTCTCTGCATTGCTGATGTCTTCGAGAATTCGCTTACACTCACGATAGTAAAGCTGCCCTGAGTCGGTTAACGATTGCTTACGCGTGGTGCGGTGGATCAGCTGAGAGTTCAGACTGGTTTCTAAGGAATGGACATGCTTACTGATCATGGTCGCCGACAGGTTGAAGTGGTTGGCGGCGCTACGAAAGCTGCCTTGTTCCACCACGTAGACGAAGACTTTCATGCTGGTTAACTTATCCATTAAACACTCTTGGTTGATAAACAATAAACAAAAGGTGAGTTTATCAATTATTAGGGGTTAATTATATTAATGGCAAACCGATAATTGACTAAAATAAGAGCGTGAAATGCTTCAAATGAACGAAACCATCTTTGTTACTGCCGAACTTAAGATCAAAACCAACGTAGAGAGAGCTGCTGCGATCGAAGCTATCGAACAGTTTTGTTTAGACATGCAAAGCGAGCCGGGCTGCCTACAAGCAATTGCAACCTATGATCAAAGTCAAAGCGATCGTGTGATCTTGCTTGAGCAATACGCAAACCGTGAAGCGATCAATCAGCACTTTGTGATGCCTCATACCAAAGCGTTTATTGAGCGTGGCATTACCGAGTTGGTTCAAGCATTCGAAACGCAACGTGGACCTATCAAAGCACAAGAGCAGGAGATCTAAGACATGAAATGGGGAATCCTAGGAACCAGCTTTATCTCAGGCGTCATGGCGGATGCGATCAAAGGCGATGCTCAAAGCGAGCTGTATGCTGTCGCTGGTCGCACAGAGAAAACACTCAATGAGTTTGCTGCCCAATACCAATCAACACGAACCTTCAACAACTATGATGCCTTGATTGAAGATGAGTCGGTCGACATTATCTACATTGCTCTACCAAACCATGTCCATCATGAGTATGTGATTAAAGCGGCTCAAAAAGGCAAAGCGATCTTGTGTGAGAAATCGTTATCGGTTGATATGGAAAAAACCGAGCAAGCTTTGCAAGCGGTGAAAGAAGCGGACGTATTCTTTGCTGAAGGTCTGATGTACTTAAACCATCCACTCATCGCTAAGCTTCATCAAGAGTTGGCAACCGGTGAGATTGGCGAAGTGCGCTCAATTCAAGGTTCATACGTTGCGGCGATTGATCAGTTCGTTAATCCTGCAAGTAAAGGCGCGTTGTACAACCTGGGTTGTTACCCAATGTCTTTGATTCACTCTGTCGCACAACAACAGTTTGGTGAGAGTGTGTTTGATGATGTGCAGATCTCAGCAATCGGCCGACGAGGCGAAGATGGCAATATCTGTGAGTCGTCGGCGATGATGCGTTTCAACGGCAGTTTTACCGCGCAAATCCACACTGCTGAAGATCACGGCTTAAAGCATGGTTTTACGATCCTAGGTAGCAAAGGCTGTATCACGCTAGATACTAATCCATGGCTACCGACGGCAGAAAACACGTTTACCGTAGAGATCTATGAGACGTCGATACGTGAAGTGAAAGTCGAAGCGCAAGGCGATGGTTTCCATTATCAAGTGCGCAATATCCGCCAAGCGGTTGAGCAAGGTGACACACAACTTGCTGCACCGATGGCGACTCATCAAGACTCTCGCGTGATCATGAAGTTACTGACTGATTGGGAACAAGCGGCGAGCTAATATCTTCGTAAATTCTATATTCGCCTCATGTATGATTGCCTCGTAAGTGATCAAGCATGAGGCTTCTTCTCTATATTCTACTCGCCTCTTCCCAATAAATACTTTGCATTTGAAACCGCCACAGTGTCCAATATCAGGTAGTACGAAACTGACCGAAAAACCTTGTTTTTTTAAGGTGTTAAATAGGACCTTTGCCGCATGCGTAAATCAGATAAGAAAATAGAAAATCAAATCAGAGACGTGTTAACCGACGTTTGTGAAGTTACGTTAAAAGGCTTCGATGGTTTTCTTTGGGTGACTCATACGGTCAATTTCTCTTCTTTTCCACAGAGCCTAAAAATCGCCTGCGTATTCGACACCAATCAAGATAGAGCTAACTTCTTAGAGGGAGGTGGCCAGCAGGAGGTTTCTGTTGCCATCCAAAAAGCGTTTAGTCAGGTTGGGATTCAACTGAAGAACATTGATAAGCACGTTAGCTTCGATACACAAGAAAATTGTGACCGCGACCATCAAGGGAAGTGGAACAAAAGGCTTTAATAAGCGGTAGCGCTACGTGTAAAGCGATCTAAAGAGACGAAAGCCTACGCGAAGTAGGCTTTGTTATTGTATTTACTCTTGTTACTTAATTGCAGTACAGAAGCTGACGTCTGAATACTGAGTTTGCGGATCGTAGCTGTGGTAAAGCTCAAAGCAAGGTCGGTCTTCGGTTTCAATGCCGGATTCAATGATGTTACTCATTAAATCATCCCATGCTTTTGCATATTGACCGACTTCGGTGATCGTTTGTCGCATCACTGCATATTGCCCACCGGGAAAATCTTTTAATTCGATCCCACTTGGCACTTCAGTGTCGTCTGAAACCATCAAGCAGATGTCTGTTCGGCACTTATCTGTTGGAGTTATTTCTGGATTGTCATGATAGATAAAGATGCAACTATTGCTCGCTAGTCCTTTCATTTCTGCCCATTGATAAAGACGACCGCTTGGCTCTTCATAGCCTTGTCCATAGGGGCCTGTCACTCGTACATACGCCAGTTTTGATGCTTCAAATTGTTGTGTTTTCATTGTCATACTCCATGTTGAAAGTTCGGAGTTAGTATATGAATTGCCGTCAGTTGCATCGTTTCCATTCTTGCGCAATGAGTGTCCAATCTTGCTATTTCGAGTTAGCTCGCTGAACGCTTGGTAATCTTCGCAATCGCGAAATGCACTCGGTGTTACACCGAAATGTTGTTTGAATGCCTTGGCAAAGCTCTGAGACGATGAAAAGCCATAATCCAATGCGACGCTAATAATAGGTTGTTTGGATTTGAAGAGATCATTGGCTGCCGCTTCGAGTCTCAATCGTCTGATGAAATCAGCAAGCGTCTCGCCTTGAACAGCCTTAAAAGTACGATGAAAATGGTAGGGTGAAAAGTTGGCTAACGCCGCGACTTCTGGCAGGTTCAATGGCTCGTTAAAGCGTTTTTCTAGATAACGGATAACGGGAATCAGCCGTTTGTGATAGTCAACTTTCATTGTTTTTCTCGCCTGTCTGGCCTTGTTTTGATGTTAGACAGAGAGCCTAACCTATCCAAACAGAGTTGCAATATTCACTGTGTAAAGGTGAGATGGACAAAGGGGATCATGTGATGAACTGGGGGGACAGAAGGCTCTAGAGGTTTTGCATATCGACTGATTGATGATTGAAGCCAATTGATCTTGCAGCATTAAGCAGAGCTTGTTGGGTTTTGAACACTCTTGGTTTCAGCTTTCTGTCAGACTCTAAGAAACTATTTACTCCCCATTTATTGCTTCGAACCATTAGATAATAACCATCATTATTTGGAGAGTTAACTGCGACGGCTGATTCTAGATCACCACGCTTGAAGTGATGTTTAAATTCGCGCAACAACATAAAAATTCCATTTTAGTAGATAAAGAAAAGGGAGCTCATGCTCCCTCTTTGGTTGATTTTTTAATTACAAGAATGCGCGGTATGGCAGTTCTGGGTTATTTTTAAAGATATCTGCAAAGCCGCGGAAGTGTTGGTAGTGCATGCGACCTTTATCTGTTGGGTAAGTGTATCGACCACCTACTTGCCAGAAGAAAGGTGCGAAGCCGTATTGCAGGCGCTCTTTTTTCATGTTCCACAGCATTTCAATTTCACGTGGGTCATTTTGGAAGTTAGCCCAGATATCGTGGTGGAAAGGAACCACGACTTCACAATCCAAAGATTCAGCGGCGCGTAAAATGTCTGAAGATGTCATTTTGTCAGTCACGCCACGTGGGTTCTCACCGTAAGAAAGCAGTGCAACGTCGATCTTGTGGTCATTACCGTGCTTAGCGTAGTAGTTTGAGTAGTGAGAATCACCAGAGTGGTAAACTGAACCGCCTGTCGTTTCTACTAGGTAGTTAACTGCACGATCGTCCATGCCACCTAAGATATCAGTGTCTAAAGAAGAAGTGCCTTCAGGAAGTGTCACTAGAGCAGTACGGTCGAATGCATCAAGAACCTTAATATTGACGTCTTTGATCTTAATCTCGTCGCCAACTTTCGCGATAACACAACGATCTTCTGGCACACCCCATTTCATCCATAAATCAACACACGCTTTAGGACCAATGAATTTAACGTGCTCGCCACAGTTTTGTAGAACGGCTGCAGCAACGTTGATGTCAATGTGGTCGCCATGGTCATGAGATGCCATAACCGCATCGATCTCTTTAATAGCGAAAGGGTCCAGTGGGAAGATTGCAGTACGTAGGTTTGGTTGAAGTGCTTCAACACCACCCATACGCATCATTTGGTGTTGGTTTTTCATTTTTTGAACAGCTTGTGTTTTTTTACCAGTACCACACCAGAAGTCCATTGATAGGTTTGCACCACCTTCTGATTTTAGCCAAATACCTGTACAGCCAAGCCACCACATAGAAAATGTATTCGGTTGCACGACAGTTTGTTCGATCTCTTCATTTAACCATGTGCCCCACTCAGGGAATGTATTAAGGATCCAAGACTCGCGAGTAATTTCGTTTACGTTGCTCATGATAATACCTTTTATTTCAATAATTTGATTAATTTTGGATGTAGGGAACCGAGCGCCCTAATTTTGATTAAGGCACTGAGCTAAATTTATTATTATTTGGTGGGCTTGCTCGCCCTGGATTTAAACTAGGATGACTTGCGTCCCTTGTGCTTCAATCCGCTTAACGACGTCTGGGTTGGCTTCTTTACCGGTGATGACTATGTCAATTTGCTTAGCGCTGCAAAATAGCATTCCAGTACGTTGCCCAACTTTTGAGCTGTCGACTACGACGACAAGCTTGTCTACTTGTTCAAGCATTTGCTGTTCTGCGACAGCGGTTAACATGTCTGCTTTATAGAGGCCAGCATCGGTTAAGCCTTTACCTGAGGTAAACATCCAGTTTCCGGCATAGCCTCCCAGTGAATTGGGCGCGGGATTTAAAAAGATGTTCTGTGCTTTGTTGTATTGACCACCAATGATGATGACATCGTCATGATCTTCGTTGATCAAGTAGCTTGCGAGTGGGAAGTAGTTCGTTACGATCTGTACATCTTCCCCACATAACTGTTGTCCAAGTAGGAACGCAGTAGAACCACAGTTGATCACAACTGTATCTCCAGCCTCGCAAAGTCCTGCTGCTGCTTGCGCAATCTCTGCTTTCTCTTCATAGAACTCAGTGCTGTTGATATTGAGTGGTGACCACTTTCTCTTCTGATTCTCTACTCGCTCAGCGCCATTTCGAACTTTTCTAAGTCGGCCAACTTCATCTAATTTAGCGATGTCACGTCTTGCAGTAGCAGGTGAAACACTAAATTTATCAATAATATGTGAGACGTTTATTGTCTGCATATCTTCTAATAGCGACACGATGCCGTTATGTCTTTGTACTTCATTCATATTTATCACTCTTTATGTCGTTGTGACAATTTGATGATTACTTTTGATTTGTTTTGATTCTAATAATCACCATCATGATTGTCAAACTACATTGCTATAAAAACTAGATCTTAATCACAATGATTTATAAGTCATTGATTTTATTTGATTTGTTGTTTTTTGGTGTGATCCGAAGCTCAATTAGGCACATTCTGGGTGTGGTTAATTGATATAAATCAAAGTAATCACAAGTGAGCATTGAATGATTACTTTTGATTGGTAAAGTCTAATTCGTGAGCAAAAATAGACATCATCACATCCTACATACCATTAAAATTAAAATTAATCAGGGGTAAAGATATGGAATTCTTATACGATATTTTCTATATTTTTTACAGTCAGGTAATGACCAAAGCACCTTTGCTACTCGGTCTTGTTACTTGTCTGGGTTACATTCTACTCAAGCGTGACGCAACAACTATTATCTCCGGCTCTATCAAAACCATCGTTGGTTTCATGATAGTGCAGGTAGGTGCAGGAACATTGGTAGCGGGTTTCAAACCAGTGATTCTGAAAATGAGTGAGATTCATGGATTGACGGGGTCAGTGATAGATCCGTACACAACCATGATGTCTACCATGGAGACCATGGGAGACAATTATTCTTGGGTTGGATATGCCGTATTACTGGCACTTGGTCTCAATATTCTTCTTGTTGCCTTCCGCCGCATCACGGGCATCAGAACCATCATGCTTACGGGACATATCATGTTCCAACAAGCTGGCCTCATTGCTGTTTTCTACTTCGTGCTTGGTGCAGGTATGTGGGAAACCATCATCTATTCAGCAATATTGATGGCGTTGTACTGGGGTATCTCGTCTAACATCATGTTCAAGCCTACCCAAGAGGTTACTGGCGGGGCGGGTTTCTCTATTGGTCACCAACAACAGTTTGCGTCATGGATAGCAACCAAGGTTGCTCCTAAGCTTGGCGACAAAAATGACAGCGTTGACCACATCAAACTGCCTAAATGGTTACACATTTTCCACGACAGTATCGCAGCGACAACGCTAGTCATGACTGCTTTCTTCGGCATTATTCTTCTTTCATTTGGTCTTGATAACCTTCAAGACATGGCAGGAAAAACACACTGGTTTATCTATATTTTCGAAACTGGGTTGAAATTCGCAGTGGCTATTCAAGTTATCGTCACCGGCGTCCGTATGTTCGTAGCGGAATTGTCTGAGGCATTTAATGGTATTTCTCAACGCCTTATTCCTAACGCTGTGTTAGCAATCGATTGTGCGGCTATCTACGCATACTCTCCAAATGCAATGGTGTTCGGTTTCATGTGGGGCGCTGTTGGTCAATTCACAGCCGTTCTTGCAATGTTAGCCTTTGATTCTCCTATCATGATCATTCCTGGCTTTATCCCAATGTTCTTCTCGAACGCGACGATTGGTGTGTTTGCGAACCACTTCGGTGGTTGGAAAGCGGTAATGAAGATCTGTTTCGTGATGGGCATCATCGAAGTGGTTGGTTCTGCTTGGGCAATTCATATCTTTGCTCAATCGGGAGCAGAGTTTAATGGCTGGATGGGTATGGCTGACTGGGCTCTGGTATTCCCACCTATCATGCAAGGTATTTCGAGCTCTAACATGTTCTTCTTCGGGATTTTGGCTTTAGCTGGTGTCTACATGTACTTCGCTTCTAAACAACTACGAGCTGAAGAAGACGCAGAAGCTGCCGCTGAAACAATGACCGCAGTAACACCTGAGGGCATTGAGGTTGAAGTCGCAGTACCACAACAATCAACAGCAACTGATCAATCTCTATCAGCTCCTACAACGTCAGAAATTCGCGTCTCACCAGCAGCTGAACAGAAACCGGTTCGTGTCTTAGTGTGCTGTGGTTCAGGGCAAGGTTCTTCAATGATGTGCTCTAAGAAAATCAAAGAGTACTTGGACAAGAAAGGCATTCCTAGTTCGACCTTTAACAGCGCTATCACTGATTACAAATCGCACCTTGGTTCATTCGACATCATCGTTACTTCGGTTGCTCTGGCAGCGAAGATCACGGGTCTGCCTGAAGGTAAGCAACAGTTAGCGGTTAAGAACATGATTATGGTGAAAACTTTCGGCGACGAGCTTGTTTCCATCATCGAGAACAACTTTCATAAATAATTAAAAACGGCTCAGTGGTGTCGCACTGCTGAGCCAATAAAAACAATTATATAAGTGAGCAATAACATGAACTTAAAAGAATCTCTTATCAAGAATAACTCTATCCTACTGAATGCAAAAGCAGCTGACTGGAAAGCGGCGATCAAGCTAGGTACTGACGCATTGGTTAAAGCCGGTGTTGCTGAAGAGCGTTACTACGACGCGATTACCAAAGCGATTGGCGAAGAAGGCCCTTACATCTGTATTCACGATGCGTTCGCTCTGCCTCATTGCCGCCCTGAAGATGGTGTGATTCGCACCGGGTTTGCGTTAACCGTGCTTGAAACGCCCATTACGTTTGAAGGTGTTGATGAGCCAGTTGATGTACTGATCACGCTAGCGGGTAAAGATTCAGAAGAACACATCGAAGGTACCATGCAAGTGGCGAACTTGATTGAGTTCGATGAAGACTTCTCAAAACTGCGCGCATGCAAAAGCCCAGAAGAAGTGGCGCGTTTAATTGATGCTGCGTTACTGCAAGCGGAAGCAGCGTAAGGAGACAACTATGTCTAAATATAGCCAACTGAAACAACGCGTCTTAGAAGCCAATTTGCAGCTTCCGAAGTATGGTTTGGTGACATTCACTTGGGGCAATGTCTCTGAGTTTGATCGTACTAATGGTGTGATAGCGATTAAGCCATCAGGTGTCGAATACTGCGATATGACAGCTGAAGATATGGTGGTCGTCGATCTAGAAGGTAAGGTTGTTGAAGGGAAACTTAATCCTTCAAGTGATACCGCAACTCATTTAGAGCTTTACAAAGCTTTCCCTGAGGTCAGTGGCATTGTTCACACACATTCACGCAGTGCCACAATTTGGGCGCAAGCGGGTATCGATATTCCAGCATTGGGCACTACTCATGCGGACTATTTCTACGGTGACATCCCATGTACACGTCGATTGTCTCACTCTGAAATTGCTGAAGAGTACGAGAAAAATACTGGCTTGGTGATCATTGAAGAGTTCAAGCAGCGTCGAATTGATCCAATGGCCGTTCCCAGCGTGATTGTTGCAGGACATGCGCCTTTCTCTTGGGGCAAAGACGCCAACGATGCGGTTCACAACGCGGTGGTATTAGAAGAAGTTTCTGCAATGGCGTTGGCAACGCGCACCTTGAACAGCGGCATCAAAATTCAGCCAGAACTATCCGACAAACACTACTTACGTAAGCACGGTGAAAATGCTTATTACGGCCAACAGTAAATCGACTGTTCGTTTAAGTAGGCTGTTTAAGTAAGCCGTTTAACGAGCTTCGACTCTAAGTAGTTTCAATATTGATTAGGCCCGACTTCAGGGAATAAGTGAGAGGACTCTATGTATAAAGTGCTGGCGTTAGATCTCGATGGAACCGTGTTAAAGGATGATCACACGATTCATCCAGAACTGAAAAAGGCGATCCAAGAAGCCAAACAAAGTTGTCATGTCGTGATTGTGACTGGTCGACACCACACAGCAGCACGACCTTATTACTACGAATTGGGGTTAGATACGCCAATCATTTGCTGTAACGGCACTTATGTTTATGACTATCAAACTGAAACGGTATTGACTCAAAACGCGATAGATAAAGACAAAGCACTGACCTTCATCTATATGGCAGAAGAGTTTCAGCTCAAAATGGTCATGTACATCACGCATGCCATGACGTACTCACACTACAACCCATTTGCCTACATGTTGGCATTGGAAAGTTGGGCAGAAACGGCACCAGAGCAACATCGCCCTCAAATTTACCAAGTGGAATCATTCATTGAAACGGCTCAGCAAGCCGAACACGTTTGGAAGTTTGTGGTGGAAGGTAGCCAAGACTCAGTAGACCGTTTAATGCAACACCCATGGATAGAAGAGAACTTCAACGGTGAGCGTTCTTGGTCAAACCGAATCGACTTTGCTGCGAAAGGTAACAGTAAGGGCCTACGCCTTGCTGAATACATCGCAGAACTCGGTTATCACGCCGATCACGTCATTGCCGTCGGTGATAACCACAACGACATATCCATGCTTAAGTACGCCGGGTTAGGCGTAGCGATGCTCAATGCTGATGACATCGTCAAGTCACACGTTCAATGCGTGTGCTCAACAGATAACAACCATGATGGCTTAGCCCGTCTAATACGTGAACAAATTAAAGGATAACAACATGACTAAACCAATGATTCAGATCGCCCTAGACCAAACAAACCTTCCTGCTGCCATTGAAGTGGCAAACAACGTTGAAAGCTTCGTTGATGTGATTGAAGTGGGCACTATTTTGGCGTTTGCAGAAGGCATGACAGCGGTTTCTACGCTTCGTAAAAACCACCCAGACCATATCCTTGTGTGCGACATGAAAACCACCGATGGTGGCGCTATTTTGGCTCGCATGGCATTCGAAGCCGGTGCTGATTGGATTACCGTTTCTGCTGCTGCACACATCGCAACCATTGGTGCATGTAAGAAAGTCGCTGATGAATTTAACGGTGAAATCCAAATCGAAATTTATGGTAACTGGACAATGGACGACGCTCAATCTTGGGTCGACCTAGGTATTTCACAAGCGATTTACCACCGTTCTCGTGACGCTGAATTAGCCGGTGTAGGTTGGACAGAAGAAGATCTCGTGAAGATGCGTGCATTGTCTGAAATGGGTATCGAGCTTTCTATCACGGGCGGTATCGTGCCTGAAGACCTTTACCTATTTGAAGGCATTAAAGCGAAAACCTTTATCGCAGGCCGTGCACTTGCAGGCGACAAAGGTAAAGAGACAGCAGAAGCGCTAAAAGCTCAGATCGATCGCTACTGGAACTAGGAGGCGTTATGTATCAAAACTTGTTACGCCACCGTGTTGGGCTTTATGAAAAGGCTCTACCTAACGAACTCAGCTGGGAAGATAAACTTAAGCAAACCAAAGAACTCGGCTTTGATTTTCTTGAGATATCGGTCGATGAATCAGACGAGCGTCGCAGTCGATTAGATTGGAATGACGAAGAAGTGTATGCCTTGCGTCACCTGTGTGAAAAGCATGGTGTACCGCTGCAATCCATGTGTTTAAGCGCGCATCGTAAGTTCCCATTTGGTTCAGCAGATCCGGCGATTCGTGAACAAGCAGTTATTCATATGGAAAAAGCGATCTCACTCGCTTATAAGTTGGGTATTCGTACCATTCAACTGGCTGGGTATGACGTTTACTACGAGCCAGCGGATAAGGTGACTCACCAGAGGTTCATTGAAGGCATGAAGCTTTCGGCGCAGTTGGCGGAAAGATCAGGGGTAATGCTCGCTGTGGAGATCATGGATACCGATTACTTGAACTCTTTAAGCAAGTTTGAAGTGCTGAGTCGCGAGATTAACTCGCCTTATTTCACGGCATACCCTGACGTAGGCAACATCTCTGGCTGGAACTACGACATAGTGACGGAGCTAAAACTGAGTAAGCCTCATATCACTCAAATTCACCTCAAAGACACTTATAAAGTAACTGACGAATACAAAGGGCAATTCCGAGACTTAGTGATTGGTGATGGCGAAGTAGACTTCAATGCAATTTTTGAAACGTTGAAGGAGACTGAGTGCGTCGTACCACTCGTGATCGAGATGTGGGCTCAAGATGAACGTTGGAAAGAGAACATTCTCACGGCACAAAAACGTTTGAATGATGTTTGTGTGCAAACGGGTGTTCCGAGATTGTTTGATCACTAACTCTACTTAGAATGATTAACTGGTTTCTCTTTGCGTTTTCGATGCTCCTAACGAAAAGAGAAAATGCAGCATATTGCCCCCAATATGCTGCATTTTTATATCAACTCGGCACTTTAAGCCATTTAAAGCAGCAGAAATGATGTCAATTTCGCAATAGCTACAGTGTTTAAACCGCGATCGTCACATGATCACGGCCCACTTCAGCCATCTGAATCAGGTAGTCCGTGTGGTATTTTTTCTTGATGACGATTTGGCTACCGATTTCAGCAACAATCTTTACCACTTCCAACGCATCAGAAGGATGCAATGAAGAGTCTTTTGAAATTTCGATATTAACGCCTAAATTTGCCAATTTGATGATGTCGCTAGAATGCATGGTCGTGTCCAAGGTTTTTGATTTTCGTGGACTATATCATCTTCAATTTATGCAACTCTACTTGGTTTAAGTAAAAATGGGTGAGATGTGCTCAAAATATGATTTCAATAGTAAAACAACGGCTTTTATTGCATCAATTCGTTTAATTGTCGGATTGTTGAATAAGATCATATTAAGACGATCATGAATAGGTTTTATGTATGGTGATTAGTAGTATGAGTCTCAAAACAATATGAGAGATTGACGATGCCAAAGTTAGATAAATATAAAGGAATTATTTTTGATCTCGATGGGACTCTGGTCAATTCTATGGTGGCACACGCTCATGCATGGGAACAAACTTGTCAGAAGTTTGGTATTCCCTACGACAAAGAGTGGCTCGATCAACTTGGTGGGATGCCATCGCGAAAAGTGACTCAAGAGATCCTTAAGCGTTACGATCTAACTCTTGATGCTCAACAAATTACTTCGGACAAAATTGCCAACTTTGAAGCCATTGAGCACAAAGGGGATGTTATTCCAGAAACCTATGCACTCTTACAGCAACAGTATCAGTTGAAAAAGATAGGTATCGGCACTGGTGCTCAAGCCAAGCATGCAAGGGCGATTTTAAAGACGACCGATATCCCATCAATGATACGTACGATTGTGACTTCAGATGACGTAGAAAATCACAAACCTAACCCAGATACTTTTCTGAAAGTCGCTAGCCAGTTAGAGCTTGAACCGAGCGATTGTGTGGTGTTTGAAGATACGATTATAGGCCAGCACGCAGCGACATCGGCAGGCATGGATTGCTACATGGTTGAAAACGGGCAGATAACTAAATTTGTTCCAGCGAATGGTTTGGAAGTGGGTAGCGGACCTGAGCTCTGAAACTAAGCTGCGTTCAATCAGATCGCGCATTAATGAATCAGGCCGAAATATTCGTTTAGAAGTCGACGGTGGTGTGAAAGTTAACTACATAAAAGAGATTGCTGAAGCGGGTGCCGATATGTTCGTTGCGGGCTCTGCTATTTTTGATAGTGAAGATTATCAACAAGCTATCGATTCAATGCGATCGGAGTTAGCTTAATTGAATTAAGTAGTGTATCTACTTATGTATAAAGGCTCGAAGTATTCTGTAGACCAGGCTTCGAGCTTTTTTGTATCTAATAGATGTTGATTTAATGGAAAACTACGTGGAGTCAGGGGAGGTTGCGTTGTTGGAGTTCTCTTCAGTTATAGCTTTTTCGTTGTGTAATAAAACTACAGTTAATGTTGACTTTGGTCACATAACGGCGCAAAATTGACCTCAGGTCACATAACGATGAGAACACAGTATGAACGCTACAGTAATCACGAATGAAAACAACGTATCACTAGCAAAACCTTCAGTAATGAATGAAGTTCTATTTTTTGCTAAGTCTACCGTTATCATGGGTGCAATTATCCTACTTGTTGCTTCTGCTTGGGTTTAATTTCTAAAATAACCCGCGTTAAGTGTGATCAGTGGTGGTGATTAGCCACTCACTGATTCAAACTAACGTCAGAAGCACTAAATTTATTTACCTTCCCCATTCCACCTTCCCTTTCTCCACCCTGACTTTTAGACCAATCAGGCCGACTTTCTAGTCATCTACTTAGTTACTGAATCAAGTGATTGACTAAACCAAGTTACCTATCTAAACCAACTGTTTAAACACGATGCTTTAAACTAGACCAGTACAAAACTATCATTAATACATACGCTAATGCGGGCGCAATATAACTCGTACTCAGCGAAAGCTCATCAATCAAACTCGCCTGTACGAATGGTAAAACAACCCCTCCAATTGAACACATAATGAGAATTGCTGCCCCTTGTGAGTTTTGCTTACCTGATGCATGTAGCGCTTGTGCGTAAATGATAGGGTAGAGTGCTGAATTACATAACCCTACGACAAGCATCAAATAGCCAATCCAAACATAACTTTGATAGACCGCAACGGCACTAATCAAAGCGGCAATAACGCAAGACAGTGAGAAGAGATAGTGCTTGTTTACAGTGTTTCCAAACTTGGCGAATAACACTCTTCCAACAAACATTAATACCCAATAAAGAGCGATGATCTGTGTTGCGAAGACCAAACCAAGGTCGCCATATTGCTGGTCGGCAAGATACGCAATAGTAAAAGTACCAAAACTGACCTCGACACCGATGTACAGCAACAGTACCAACGCTAACTTCATAAACTGCTGATTTTTAATTAGAAGCCTTAACCCTCGCCAAAAGCCAGTCATCTGTTTTGGTTTGATATCTGGAAGCTTCATTTTGCTAAAAAATACCAGTAAGCCGAAAAAGAACAGGGCGATGAATAAGAACAGATACGAAACTTGATGGGCGGTGTTGTCGACGTTAAAACTTGTAGCCACGAGAATGACAGCGGTAAGCACTAGCGGACCAAGCACAGTGCCAACGGAGTTAGATGCTGTTGCCACACTTTGACGTATAACACTCTTATCGGGTGTCGAGAGAAGTGATACGTAAGGTGAACTCACTACTTGAATTGCTGACACACCTGAGGCCATCAATAAGATCCCAATGAGTGTTGGAACAAGCTCTTCTCCTCGCACTAAATATGCCATGGCTAGACAGCCCAGAAGGCACCATATCAAGCAGAACTTCAGCGTAGTTCTATAGCCAATTTTTGCCATGACAAATGACGTTGGAAGCGACACCGTAATTCGGGTGATAAAAAAGGCCATGGGAAATAGCATCGCCATTTTATAATCGAGAGAGAAAGCTTCTTTGTAATGTGGAATTAGCGAGTTACTTGAAACGGTAATTAAACCCCAGATAAAAAAGATCAGAGACAGTAAGACCAGTGGGGCATCTTTTAACGGGAATACTTTTTTTAGCGGGAATACTTTCATAGTAATTCCTTATCAATAGCGATAAAAAAAGCAGAAGATGATCTTCTGCTTTTCGATTGAGACTTTACGGTGTGTTGCCTATTGAGCCGTTAATCACGTACAAAATTGATGTGATGAACATAAATGTTGTATTTCTCAATAATCATCTTCGTTGCATGCATACTTTTGATTCGTTGCTCAGAATCTAAAGCAGCAGCCATTGCTGACTCGTTCTCGTAACTGTGTTGCATCATAAGCAGTAGGTTTTTATGGCTGTCAGCTTCAATTGCTTCAGGCTTATTCAGCGTTAACCCTTGGTTATTCGGAAATGTGCGAATAATAGGCGCGACTTCGTTTTCCATGTATTGGTAGAAGTCTTGCTTTTGATCTTCAGTTAAATCGGCTTCGAAAAAAGCGGTGCGAAAAATTGTCATGGTCGTTTCCTTACAGTTCAAAGCCAGATTGGTTAGCGATAGATTTCAACGTTGCTTTTGCTTGTTTGATATCGTCTAACCAGTTGTCATTTTTAGCCCACATTTCAATCACTAATGGTGCGCTGTAATCAATTTCAGCAAGTGTTTTGAAAATAGCAGGGAAGTCGACTTGGCCTTCGCCTATAACAAGATCTCGGAACTGGCCTTTGCAGGTTTCTGAAACTCGCAGTGTATCTTTTAGGTGCACTTGTACTAGGTGATCACGGCTTAGCTTTAGTTCGGTACACACATCGTAATTCCAACCTGAGATGTTACCGACATCTGGGTAAGCCATGAAGTAAGGCGATGGGATCTCACGCTTAAGCACTTCAAACTTACTTAATGAGTTGAGGTACGGAGTATCCATGATCTCTACACCTAACATGATGCCTGCACGTTCTGCCATTTTGGTGGCTTGTTGCATGCCTTCAATGAAGCGAGCGTGAGTTTCAGCCGATTGTGGCTCGTAGTAAACGTCATAGCCTGCCATTTGAATACAGCGAATGCCAAGCTTGTAAGCCAATGAAATCGCTTTTTCCATGATGATCAGCGATTCAGTGCGGATACCGTCATCCATTGAGCCAAATGGGAACTTACGGTGCGCGCTCAAACACATCGATTGGAATGGCATTTGATGCTTTTCACATAGGCGGCGAAGTTCATAAATCTCTTCGTCTGACCAATCTAAACGAGCACGTCGCTCGTTGGTCTCATCGACTGAAATTTCTACAAAGTCGAAGCCAGCTTCTTTGGCGTGAACCAAACGCTCTTCCCATGTAAGGGTGGTTGGCATCGCTTTTTCGTAAATACCTAATCTGAATTTGTTTTTAGAATCAAACATTCTTTTTCCTTAAAAGAGTTGTTGTTCTATACGCGTTGTTATGTCTTGAATTCTGCTAGCAATTTCTTCGTAGCCGAGAGCTTTCATTTTTGGCGTAAGCGAAGAGACGCTAACCGCGTATACAGGAGAATTGTTCTTGTCAAAAATAGGGACAGCAACACAAGAAATACCCGCTTCGTTCTCTTCATCATCGAGCGCATAGCCACGCGCTTTGATTTTATCGAGAACATCAAAAAACTGAGACTTATCGAGGATCGTGTTTTCAGTTAACGGTTTAATGGTGCTGACATTGCGTTGCCAGTAGGTTTCTCGAACGCTCTCAGAGCTAAATGCGAGGTAGCATTTACCTGCCGCTGAGCAGTACATTGGAGAATGCAGCCCCACGTAGGTTCGAGTTCTAAAGGAAGAATTAACGGGTTCGAACTTGTCTTTAAAAATGATGTTGTCAGCATCAAAAGAGAGGAAGTTAACCGTTTCATTCACATCGTCGAGTAGCTCAGATAGGTATGGCTTAACGGTGCCAGTGACATCAGAGTTGATAGCAGCGTGTCCAAGCTGAACCAACTTCATTGTTAAGCGATATTCTTTACCTGAACACATTTGAGCAACATAACCAGAGGCTTCAAACGTTGCTAAAATACGGTGGACAGATGACTTGTTGAAGCCTGTCCCTTCAGACACTTTTTGTAGCGAAACGCCATTAGGATAATTCCCAAGGAATTCCAATACGGTCAGTGCTTTAGACAACGATTTAATTTGCTCACTCATATATGTGCTACCAGTGTTTACCTATTTCAGTATGGAAGTTTTCTGCGATGTCACGTCCATTGCTACCAGCTAACGCTCGGCCAGCAATAAACGATTTTGCAGACAGATTCTTAAACAAATGCAGATCGTCAGGAACAATACCACCAGTAATGGATAGTTCAATTCCAATATCCGATAATTTCTGTATTTTTATCAAATCTTCTTCGGTCCAGCTCACACCAGCAAGTTCCGCATCACGAGAACGGTGATAAATTGCTTGTTTAATGCCCATGTCGACCCAAGCTTGCGCATCTTCCATTGTCCAGTGTCCATACAGCTCAATTTGCACTTCGCCGTCGAATTCATCCGTTACTTTCTTCGCTGAACGAATAGTTTCGATGTGTGCTGCTGCACTTACTGTTACCCAGTTAGCGCCGGCATCCATCGCCAAACGCGTTAAAATGGCGCTGGCATCGGTGATTTTCATGTCACAGACAATGATGTGATTTGGGTATTTTTCTCGTAGGATTCTTACGCTATCTACGCCGTGGGCGAAGGCTAAAATCGTCCCGATTTCAATTACATCTAACTTATCTGCAACATGCTCTATTGAGGCTAATGCCGTGTCGATATCTGTGGCATCAAGAGCCATTTGTAGCAACGGCTTAGATGATTTGAACAAGGGTTTAGATGCTTTTAATACAGTGTTAGGCATGCATTTCATCCTCAAATTGTTTAAACAACTGCACCAGTCTTTGATAGTGCTTATATTTCTTTTGGTATATATCGTAGTGTTCAGGGTTCGGCTCGATACGTGACGTAGAATTAGTGATGGCTTGAGTACATTCTTCTAATGAAGCGAACTCACCTGCGCCGACCATTGCCATCATTGCGGCACCTAATGAGCCGGTTTCATCCACGTCTGATATTTCAACGGTCATGCCGGTAAGGTCAGCCAGCATTTGCATCCATACCGGGCTAGATGCAGGGCCGCCTGTCACTTTTAGTATGTTGGCTTTTGGAAAACGCTGACGCATACGTTCTAGGTGAATGTTGTGACAGAATAAAATGCCTTCCCAAATGGCTTGAATTAGGTGCCCTTTAGTATGGTGCGATTGCAGACCATAGAAGCCTGACTTTAGGCCAAGCCCTTGGTTTGAACCGTAAAGGAATGGCACAAAGTAGATACTGCTTGATGCCGGATCTAATGCTTCGACTAACGCTTGATTTTGCTGGTGGTTAATCTGGCCATTTTCACCAAGGTAGTCGGCGAACCATTCATAATTGCCAGCAGAAGTTGGGCTCGCTTCGTGAATGATGTATTCGTTATCGACGGCGTAATGGCCGTAAACAAAGTTGTGGCTTTCTTGCGTTACTTGCTTTGATATGCCAGACGTGACCGCCCATGTGCCCATCACGTAATTCAGAGTATCTTCTGAAGAGTTGATTCCAGAACAGATCGCGGTAGACACAACATCAAACAAACCGCCGAACACTGGCGTACCTATTGCTAGTCCGGTTTCATTAGCAACGGCCGCCGTGATTTTCCCTGCTTGCTGTTGAGGTTTTACAACGGGTGGTAGTGCATCCCAAATTTCTTCGATGCCAAAGGTTTCCAGAAGGGCTTTGTCATACTCACCAGTAATGGAGTTGAAAAAATTACTTTCTGAAATATTGGTCAGTTCTGCTGCGACTTCGCCCGTTAAGCGATATCGAAGGTAGTCGTGAGACATCATCACTGCGCCAATGTTGTTGTATCGTTCGGCATCGTTTTCTTTGATCCAGCGAATAATCGATACAGGGTGACCTGTCCACAGTGTTTGCAGTGTGGTTGGATAGATCTCTTGTGCTTTACCCTCTTCTAGCCATTCTTTAACGATAGGCAGTGAGCGAGAGTCAGAAGACATAATACCGTGGCCGAGGTTCTGTCCCTCTTTATCAAGAAGGTAAACACCTTTGCCTTGGGCTGAAATGCTCAAGCCTTTAATAGAGGTTGGTTCTACTTTTGTGGTCTCTAAAAGCTGCTTAATGACATCGACAGCGTTACCCCATAGTGCGTTTAGGTCGCGTTCTACCCAACCTTGTTTTTCGTTGATGACGCTCGCCGATACGCGGGCAAGACCTTGTTGTTCACCTTTTGCGTTAAACAACGCGGCTTTCATAAAAGTGCCGCCAGAATCAATTCCAATGTAGTAATTCATTATTTGGCTTCCAGTAAATCGTTGTGAATCTTCACCACCAGTTTTCTTACCGGTTGGCTGTCATCATTTTCAATATTGGTGATGTGCACGATATTTGGCGTGAATAAATAAAATTGATTGCGTTTTGCATGAATGAAGCTGAGTTCAATCCCAGGGTATTCGTAAAACTGAAGGTCACGTTCTTGGTTATAAGGTTGTGCGTTGCTGTGTTCGCCAGTGTCTATAGCCCATGCCATCACTTCAGAACCTTCGAGAATGATCTGCAAGTCAGAATGGTATTTATGGACTTCAGGTTGGAAGCTTCCTAGAGGCTCTTTGTCATATTCCAATACAACAAACCATGCTTGTTTTGAATCAAAACCAGGGAGTTCATGGCGACCTAATGCGAGTTTTTCTTGGTCGAGACTGTTCAAGTACTCAAGCACATTTTGAATAACGACAGGGTACGACTTACTGATCTGCGTAGGTTGAGTATTTCCGACTAACATAAAAATTCTCTTTAAATATAAACAGCTTAATAAAGCCGATGCTTTAAATTAATGGGCACTAAATAGGTCTTGTAAAAGCGTCGCTAACCCTGTCTTATCGTCATTATTTTTAGGCGTGATCTGGTTGGCTGAGCTTTTTACGGTGTCATCTGCGTTTTGCATTGCGATGCCAAGTCCTGCTGCTTTAAGCATCGAAATGTCATTGTGGTTATCACCAATCGCGACACACTGCTCTAGGCTGATACCGAGCGGCTCAATGTAGCGAGTCAATGCATTACCTTTGCTATTACCTTTTGCTGCGAAATCGACACGATCAATCCAAGATCGTTCGCCGTTGAAGTTCTCTTTCACAAAAGGAATCTCTGCGAATGTGTTTACTTCACCTTCAACGACAAACTTCCACACATACTCTGAAAATTGTGCTTCATGTTGGAAGTCGTCGACCTTTTGAATGTTTGGTCGCTGGCTTTCTGGAAAGGTTTGAGACCACGTCAGTAGCGCTTCCATGTATTCAATAGGGCGTGCTCTCGAGTAGAGCATTGCATCACGCACATACATCACCATCTTCAGATCATGAGCTTGAGATAGGGTGATAAACTCAGCGGCAATTTCTTTGTCGATAGCGTTTTCTTGAATGACCGTATCGTTCTGGTAATCAAAGATGTAAGTGCCATTGCAACAAATTATTGGCGTCGATAAACCAAGCTGATCGTAATAAGGTTTTGCCGCGACATGATGGCGACCCGTAACGATAACCACATGAGTGTGTTGAGCGACTTGCTTGATGGCTTCGACTAACTCTTGGCTAATCGTGTGCTGCGAGTTGAGCACCGTCCCATCGAGATCTAACGCCAATAGCTTGTGCTTATCCAATTTATGTTTATAGGACTTATGCGGTGATGACTTATGCATGTGCGAGGCCTTACTTCTGTCCGTAGTATGAGTTCTTGCCGTGTTTACGGTTGTAGTGTTTATCTAGCAGCTCAGGTTGAATCGCTACTTCTGGACTGATAGCGCGAGTGGCTGTTGCCATGGCAGCAATCTCTTCCATTACCACTGCATTGTGCACTGCATCTGAACCATCCTTGCCCCATGTAAATGGTGCGTGGCCTGCGATGATGACACCTGGCATTGCCTGTGGATCGATATCGCGTTGGTTGAATTCTTCGATGATCACCAAGCCTGTGTTTTTCTCGTAATCTGACTCAATCTCAGATTTCGTTAGTAGGCGAGTACAAGGCACATCACCGTAGAAGTAATCGGCGTGTGTGGTTCCAAGCGCTGGAATGTCTCGGCCGGCTTGCGCCCAGATTGTTGCATTACGAGAGTGTGTGTGAACAATGCCGCCAATAGTTGGGAAGGCTTTATAAAGCTCAACGTGCGTAGCCGTGTCGCTTGAAGGGTTCAGCTTGCCTTCAATGCGGTTGCCTTCTAAATCGAGAACCACGATGTCATCTGCCGTCATTACATCGTACTCAACACCTGATGGTTTGATTGCAATCACGCCACGTTCGCGATCGATCTCAGAGACATTGCCCCAAGTGAAAGTCACTAAACCATATTTAGGAAGCTGCAAGTTTGCTGCGAACACGCGTTCTTTTATTTCTTGGTATGTTTTTTGTTGTTGAGACATTGTGTTTGCCCATGTTGGATTGAGTTGATGACGAGCGGATTGCCTAGCTAAATTTTCTAGCTAAAAAAGAGGACTAGGCAATCGCACTCAATTACGTTACTTAGCTGCTAGTTTGATCTTGTTGATCATCACGTCGCCATTCTTCTCGATGTAAGCGCTCCAAACCGGTTGGATAGCTTGTTGGAAAGCAGCACCATCAACGTCACGGTTTACTTGCATGCCGTTTGCTTCTAGTTGAGCAATCATCTCGTCTTCTTTCTGGATGCTTAGCTCACGTTGCATTGCTACGGCTTCAACAGAAACTTCTTCAATGATTTTTTGCTCGTCTTCCGTTAGCTTGTCGAACTTACGTAGGTTCATTGTGAGAACGAGTGGTGAGTAAGCGTGTTGTGTAAGGCTTAGGTATTTTTGTACTTCGTCAAACTTGAAAGATAGCGTTACAGAGATTGGGTGGTCTTGAGAGTCAACAACGCCTGTTTCAAGTGCAGTATAAAGTTCAGATACTGGAAGTTGCTGCGGGTTAGCACCGAGTTCATTGAACATGTCGTTTAGCGCTTTCGAGCCATTCACACGCATTTGTAGGCCTTCAACATCTGAAGGAACACGAATAGGTTTTTCGTTGTTGGTCATGTTGCGGTAACCATTTTCAGGGAAACCAAGACCTTTAAGACCGAATTTTTCAAAGTTCGCTAACACTTCTTTACCCGGTTCGCCGTCCAGTACTTTGTATGCTGTTTGACGATTTGGGAACATGAACGGCAGAGTGAAGGCCGCTGATTCAGGCATTAGGCCGTTGTAGTTGTTCAAGCCAACCATCGCTAAATCAACGATGCCAGCACGTGAACCATCGATCATTTGCTTATCACTGCCCAATTGACCTTGTGGGTAGATGTTTACTTTGATTTCGCCGTTTGAACGAGCTTCTACTTCTTTCTTAAAGAACAAAGATAGGTCTTGTTGCAAATCCGACTCTGGTGCAGCGTGCGCCAGTTTTAGAGTCGTAGCGGCAAAAGCGCTAGAGCTCATTGCGATAGTCGAAGCGAGTAGAGTAAGTTTTAGTAGGGTTTTCATTATTATTTTCTCCGTCGAGGATTAACCAATGACAAACGACATTGGCACAGTGATAATGCTTGGGAAGATGACAAACAGTGTGAGCAGAGCCATGTAAGCCGCGATGAAGGGCAATACACCTTTCACTGCAGTCGACATTGGTACTCTCGCTACACCACACACTACGTTTAGTACGGTGCCTACAGGAGGCGTAATCAAGCCAATTGAACAGTTGATAACGAACAGTAGGCCGAAGTACGTTGGGTCAATCCCAGCCATCTTGATGACAGGCATTAAAAGGGGTACAAGGATTAGAATCGTTGGGCTCAAGTCCATAACCATGCCGACACAAAGTACGAGCAACATAATTACTGCCATTAATAGGCGTGGGCTATCCACCAGTGGACCTAACATTTCTGCGAGTTGTTGAGGAAGCTGAGCAACAGTAATTAACCACGCTGCAACCATTGCACAACCCACCAAGAACATAACCATTGCGGTCGAGCGACCTGCGTTGAGTACGATGTGGTAGAACTTCTTAATAGTGAGTTCTTTATAAACAAACGTTGAGATGAAAATAGCGTAAGTGGCGGCGACTACAGCGGCTTCTGTCGGTGTAAAAATGCCGAAACGAATACCGACAATGATGATGACTGGCAGCATTAAGGCCCATACACCTTCTCTAAGTGCTGCGCGCTTTTCTGCTTTTGTCGCTTTTTCTGATGTCGCTAGGTTTTCTTTACGAACTGTCCAGCGCCACACAAACATCAATGTCATACCCATTAACAGGCCAGGAACAATGCCGCCTAGGAACAGGTTTTTGATCGAAATGCCGCCAGCAACACCAACAAGAATTAATGGAATTGAAGGTGGAATAACAGGTGCGATGATACCGCCTGAAGCAAGTAAGCCCATTGAAGGTGCTTCTGGGTATTTCGCGGCTTTCATCATTGGGTAAAGAATACTGACCAAGGCTGCTGCATCTGCTACAGCTGAGCCAGAGAGACCAGCAAGCAGTACCGAAGTCATTATTGCAACGTAACCCAAGCCACCTTGACGGTGTCCCACATAAGTGGTTGCTAGGCGAACAATACGCTGCGACAAACCACCCGATGCCATTACTTCACCCGCAATGAGGAAGAATGGAATGGCAAGCAGAGTGAAGCTGTCGACACCATTAATTAAAGACTGCGCAAGAATGTCTGCACTAAAGAAGTCCATGTGAAGCATCAGCGCCATTGAAGACAATAACAGTGCAAACGCAACAGGAAGACCAAGTAAGATTGAGACAATCAATACCGATAAGAAAATGGCTAACGTCATTATTCTTTCTCCTCATCTAAGCTATCTAGCTGCCAGTCGGGCTTGAAGATTCGCATAAAGGCAATCACGCCCATTAACAAACCTGACACCACACCGGCTAAGTAAAATAATGCTGAAGGAAGCCCTGTAAGCTGAGAAATATCTGACCAATTAGACATCATTTGACGATATGAACCGACGTAAAGCATGCCTACAGATATCAGTACTATTACCCAGCAGATACGTCTTAGTACGGGGACTGCTTTTGGGAAGAGTCGTTCAGAAACCTCCGCAACAGCGAGGTGTTCACCTCGGCGCAGCACAACGGCAGCACCGAGCATGACAACCCATACAAGACCAAGGCGAGATAGTTCTACAGAGGGACGAAGACCAGAAGAAAAGCCGTAACGTAGTACTACGTTCGTAAATACGAGCGCAACCATGCAGGTCAGAATGACCGCCATGATGACATCGATACTTTTCCAAATACTCTTAAATACACTTTGCATAACGCTTTCCCTACCTTTGGCTCATTACAGAGACGTAATTTGTTCCCAAATTCCATCGTTAATTTCAATGCCGCCAGCTGCTTCGTGTTTCTTGATGAAGTTTTCAATTTCAGAACCAGCAATCATCACTGAACCTGTTTCTGCAGGCTCTGACTCAAGTACGTAATCGCGGATGCGTTTCATCTCTTGTGCGTAAGTGCTTTGGTCCATTGTCTTGCTTAAGTCGATAGCGATAAGGAATTGAGATACACCAAACTCGCCACCCATATCTTCAGTCAGTGCGGGTACTGAGTGGCCGCCAGTGATTGCCGTTAGCATCATGTCTAGTACGATTGCCATTGATGAACCTTTCCAGAAACCCATTGGAAGTAGGCGTTTGTTTTCCCAAAGCACATGCGGGTCTTTAGTGAGTTCACCTTCGTTGTCAAAGCCACCAACAACAGGGAGTTCTTTGTCAGCAAGCACGAAGTTTTGTAGCTGGCCGTAAGAAAATTGGCTCATTGAACAGTCAACAACCACCGGTGGATCGCCCGCAACCGCCATGATGAGAGGGTTTGAACCAACACGGTGATCTTTACCACCCCATGCTGGCATCACTGCGATTGAGTTGGTTGATGCAATTCCTGCAAAACCTTCGCGAGCCATTTTCAATACGTAAGCACCGCCACGCATCCAGTGGTTAGAATTACGCATACCGACCATGCCAATGCCGTAGTCACGAGCCAATTCCATGGCACGTTCTGCACAGATAAGACCGTTAAGAACGCCTGGGCCGTAGTTACAATCCCATTGTTCGAGTGCACCCATGCTGTTAACGCATTCTGGTTCCGCATTGAGTTTGATTTGACCTTTATCTACTTGGTCAATGAATACTGGAAAACGGTTGATGCCATGTGAGTAAGTGCCTTCGTTTGCCATCTCAACAAAACCAGCCGCAAGCTTGGTTGCCATCTCTGGCTTCATGTCGCGAGCTAAAAGGATTCGTTCGTATTCTTGTTGTAGTTTTTCTGTTGATACTAAAGGCATCTGTGTTCTCCGATAATTTGAATTCCATAATACGGAATCAATTATTGTTTTTATTCCGAAAAAATTCTGTGAGCAAAGTTACGAAATATTTCCTTATTAAGTTTTTCTCTAATAACTGTTAACTGGTTAAAAAGTGGAACAAAAAGATTTAAAGATTCCGCAATGCGAAACAAAAAGCGTGTTCAGGATCTGGTTTCTACGACTAATTGAGGTGAAATTCGACAATTTGGCGGGATTAAACTTGTCAAAAGATGGGTTATTAACCAACCGTAACTTTACTGAATATAAAATAGTGGCGGTGAAATCTGAGGTGTTGGTCAAATTCGGAGAGGGAAGTACGCACAGTTGACCCGTCTTCTATATAGTGGTTTTGTTGTTTTTGTACTATTGCTTGGTAGATATTTGTGAAGTATTGGAGCCAGCTTCTATGAAAATTGTTATTGCACCAGACTCGTTTAAAGAATCTTTATCGGCGGTATCGGTGGCGGCGTGTATTGAAAAGGGCTTTCGTGAAATCTTCCCTGACGCTGACTATGTGACCTTGCCTCTGGCCGATGGTGGCGAAGGTACGGTAGATGTATTGCTACAAGGTTTAGCCGGACAAAAGCGAACAAATAAAGTCCAAGGGCCATTGGGTGAGTTGGTTAGTGCAGAATGGGCGATGTTAGAACCGTCAGCTCAGAGAACCATGAGAACGGCTTTGATAGAGATAGCTGCTGCGTCTGGTTTGGACTTGCTTACATCAGAACAGCGCGATCCTTTGGTTGCTTCTTCTTTTGGTACTGGGCAACTGATACTCGAAGCGATAGAGCAGGGTGCTCAAACCATCATTCTTGGGTTGGGTGGCAGTGCGACTAACGATGGCGGTGCAGGTATTGTTCAAGCTCTAGGTGGGCGCTTACTCGATAGGAATGGACAAGAGCTTGGTAGAGGTGGTGCTGCACTTGCAGAACTTGCATCAATAGATCTTACCGGCTTAGATTCGCGCTGTGCAGATGTCGAATTGATTGTGGCGTGTGATGTTGATAACCCATTGTGTGGCGATAACGGTGCCAGCTATATATTTGGTCCGCAAAAAGGAGCGACACCTGAACAAGTCTTAATGCTTGATAAGGCGCTTGAGAATTTTGCTCAAGTTGCAGAAACGCAAGGTTATGCCGGTGGCGATGAGCCTGTTTACAAGCGCGTGGGTTATGGCGCAGCTGGTGGCACGCCGATGGGGCTTGGTTTGTTATTCAATATCCAAATTAAACCCGGCATTGAGATGGTGCTCGATGTTTTGCAAGCTGATGATCTATTGAAAGGTGCCGACTTGGTGATTACTGGCGAAGGGCAGATGGACAACCAAACTCTGCAAGGGAAAACGCCTTATGGCATTGCTAAACGAGCGAGCTTACAAGGCATTCCGATCATAGGCATTGCTGGCTCACTGGGAACAGAAGTAGAAGCACTTTATGGTGAAATGAACAGCTTGTTTGGTACGGTTCGTTCTCCTCAGTCACTTGACCAAGTTCTGCTAGAAGCCGAACTAAACCTTACCAGAACGGCGAGAAATATCGCTGCGACTCTGAAAGTAGGCCATGCGATCTTGAAATAAAGTGAGGTTTGACAATTGGTTACTTAACATCATGGTTCGATAGGTTTTATAGATAGCAACGATAAATAGAAACGATTATATTTTATACCATTAGAGGTCTATTCTATACCCATAATATTTTAGGGGCTTTTGAAAGGAAGCCAGTATAAATATCAAGGTGCACTCACTATTGCTGCACCTTTGGACCTTAAGGAATAGATCATGAGTAAAAAACTAACTACAGCTGCGGGTTGTCCTGTTGCTCATAACCAGAATGTTCAAACTGCGGGTAAGCGCGGTCCTCAACTTCTTCAAGATGTTTGGTTTTTAGAAAAGATGGCGCATTTTGACCGCGAAGTCATTCCAGAGCGTCGTATGCACGCGAAAGGTTCAGGCGCTTACGGTACATTTACTGTTACGCATGACATTACCAAATACACCAAGGCAAAACTGTTTTCTGAAATAGGTAAAACGACCGACTTGTTCGCTCGTTTTACAACGGTTGCGGGTGAGCGCGGCGCCGCTGATGCTGAGCGTGATATCCGCGGCTTTGCATTGAAGTTTTATACCGAAGAAGGCAACTGGGATATGGTGGGTAACAACACCCCAGTATTCTTCCTTCGTGATCCTCTTAAGTTTCCAGATCTAAACCATGCGGTTAAGCGTGACCCGCGCACTAACATGCGCAGTGCGAAGAACAACTGGGATTTCTGGACTTCTTTGCCGGAAGCTCTACACCAAATTACCATCGTGATGAGTGATCGTGGTATCCCTGCTACTTACCGTCATATGCATGGTTTTGGTAGCCATACATTCAGCTTTATTAATGCAGACAACGAACGTTTCTGGGTTAAGTTCCACTTCAAATCTCAGCAAGGTATTAAGAACTTGTCTGATGCAGAAGCGGCACAAGTGATCGGCGATGACCGCGAAAGTCATCAACGTGATCTGCTAGACAGCATTGATAATCAAGACTTCCCTAAATGGACACTGAAAGTTCAAGTGATGCCAGAAGCGGACGCAGCGAAAGTGCCATACAACCCGTTCGATCTGACTAAGATCTGGCCACACGCAGATTACCCATTAATTGAAGTGGGTGAGTTTGAATTGAACCGTAACCCACAAAACTTCTTCGCTGAAGTTGAGCAGTCTGCATTCAACCCGGCAAACGTGGTTCCGGGTATCAGCTTCTCACCAGACAAGATGTTACAAGGCCGTCTGTTTGCTTACGGTGATGCACAGCGCTACCGTTTGGGTGTTAACCATCAGCATATCCCAGTAAACGCACCTCGTTGCCCTGTCCACAGCTACCACCGTGATGGTGCGATGCGTGTTGATGGTAACTTTGGTAGCACACTTGGCTATGAGCCAAACAACGAAGGCCAATGGGCAGAGCAGCCAGACTTTGCAGAGCCAGCATTGAACCTAGATGGTGCTGCAGCGCATTGGGATCACCGCGAAGATGAAGATTACTTCTCGCAACCGGGTGACTTGTTCCGCCTGATGACGCCAGAGAAACAAGCGATTCTGTTTGATAACACTGCTCGTAACCTAGGCGGCGTGCCTAAAGAGATTCAGCTGCGTCACTTAAGACACTGTTACAAAGCCGACCCAGCATACGGAGAAGGCATTGGTAAGCTACTTGAAATCGATGTAAGCGAATTTAAGTCGTAATCAATAAGTTTGATTAGTTAAATGAAAGGCCGTTGAGTGAATCACTCAACGGCCTTTTTTGATCATGCTGTGTATTAGGTGAGTCATGTAAGTCGTACCAATTACTTGAAAATTAGCACCATTTCTATTGATAGTTTTTGCCTATCAAATTAATAAACTCATCCCATTATATTTAGTTAGGGTAACGGATTATCCTACGGCTATCAGTTTATAAAGTAGAAGAGTTTGAGATGAGTAAGAGCGCATTAATCGTTGAAGGTGGGGCAATGAGAGGCATCTTCGCAGCAGGAGTATTGGACGCTTTTATGCAAGACGATTTCCGTCCTTATGATTTTGCTATTGGCGTATCTGCGGGTGTGTCGAATTTGGTTGGTTACTTATCTCAAGCTCCGAAGCGTAGCTACAACGTGATTACTACCATGGCGACGGATAAAACGTTCTTCAATCCTGCTCGCTTTGCTAAAGGTGGCAATTTGGTCGACGTTAAGTGGTTGTGGGATGAATCTAACCATCGTTATCCACTGGATTGCGGTCAGCTGTTCTCAAGTGTTCCTTTAATTGCTGCTGTAACTAACGTCGATACTGGCAGTGCCGATTACTATCATATCAAGCCTGAAAACCTTTCTAACGTGGTTGAAGCAACCACCGCGTTACCTATCGCTTACCGTGAAACACCGTGCTTCTCTGGTGGTTGCTATACCGATGGTGGTGTAGCCGACTCTATTCCGGTTCGCGAAGCCTATCGTCGTGGTGCACGAGACATTACCGTGATTCTTTCTCACCCATTAAGCTACCGAATGAAGCCGCAGAAGTATCAGTGGATGCTGAAAAAGCTGCTAAAGAAATTCCCTAATATTGCAGAGTCGATGGCGGTGCGTGCCGAAAACTATAACCAGTCTTTGGAGTTCATTCGTAACCCTCCAAAAGATGCGACCATCAAGGTGATTGCGCCACCAGAAGCGTTTGCAGTGAAGCGTTTGACAATGGATCAAACGGTCTTGAATGCAGGTTATGAGATGGGTGTGAAAGCAGGGGAAGAGCACCTTGCCATTAGAAAGGGTGTCTATGGCTTAGATACCGAAGATTGTCATTTCTGCGTTTAGAACTGTTTTTGAATGCGGGATAAACGAGAAGCCACGCTGTTCACTTAGGACTAGCGTGGCTTTCTATTTCTAGATTGAGTCTATTACTAACTCAGTCTGCTATTAACTCAAGTTGTTGTTAAACCAGTTCGTTGCCGCTGGTATTGCCAGTAAAGAAGGCATCAACACTGGTGAGCGTTGTATTGGCGATGTTGAACAAAGCATCTTTGGTCAAGAAGGCTTGGTGACCTGTAAACAATACATTGTGACAAGCAGATAGGCGACGGAATACGTCATCCACAATCACATCGTTAGATTTGTCTTGGAAGAACAACTCTTTCTCGTTGTCGTAGACATCAAGGCCAAGCGCGCCAATCTTGCTTTGTTTCAACGCTTCGATTGCTGCGGTTGAATCCAGTAGTTCACCACGGCTGGTGTTGACGATCATCACGCCATCTTTCATTTTCTCAAATGCCGTTGCATCCAACAGGTGGTAGTTCTCTTTACTCATTGGGCAATGCAGAGAAATCACGTCAGATTCTTGGTAAAGCTCGTCGAGCTCAACGTATTTAGCGCCCAGTTCTTTTGCCAATGGGTTCGGGTATGGGTCGTAGCATAGGATGTTCATGCCTAAACCTTTCAGAATACGCATGGTTGCTAGCCCAATTTTGCCAGAGCCGATCACACCAACAGTTTTACCGTGGAAGTTAAAGCCAACCAAACCCTCAAGAGAGAAGTTCGCATCACGAGTACGTTGGTATGCTTTGTGTAGTTTACGGTTCAAACACATCATCATGCCGACTGTGTGCTCTGCTACTGATTCTGGAGAATAAGCCGGAACGCGAACCACTTGCAGACCAAACTCTTTGGCTGCGTCTAGGTCGACTTTATCAAAGCCCGCACAGCGCATCGCGATCAGCTTGGTGCCGCCTTTAGCAAGAATCTCTAACACGTCTCGCGATAGGTCATCGTTTACAAACGCACAAACCACTTCGTTGTCGTGCGCCATTTTTGCTGTTGTTGTAGTGAGTCGAAAATCGTGAAAATGGAACTCGGCGTTGAGTTCGCCTTTTGCCAGTTCAAATGATTTTTCGTCGTATGATTTTGAGCTAAAAAAAGCAATGTTGAGCATGGCTTCCTCTCTTACCTAAAATATAAATAACCCACTGATTCATTCTTTGAAACGGGATTAAAACTAATAACTCTGTTCAGTGTGCTAGAGTTTTTTTCTCTTGTCTATCACCATTAGTCATTGTAATTACTATGGTTATTTGGTCTGTTGTCTTCACTTATTGAACATTAAAAATCACAGTACGAGGCAGCTTGCTTATAAGTTCATCAATATTGAATGGATCTTACTTTCGGGTGTTGAACATCTTCTTAGTCTCTTTCTCAGACCAGAAGTTAATGTTGAATTGTGCGTCGTCGCTAAGCTCTACTCGATGCCAATATTGAGGTGGGCTGGTGGCAAATTGCCCAGGCAGGATCGTAATAACACTTTCCGGTTCTGTCGCGTTTGCATCAGCAAAACCATAGAAGGTGACGGTGCCTTTCATTACGCAGATCTGCCCGAATACACCTTCTGCGGTGTTGTGGTGATTAAGCAATGCAGCCGGTATGTTGTCTTTGGTGAAAAATGGCGTTGAACGTTGAATTTTCCAGTGTGACGGAATACGTAAATGACTCATATAAAACCTCTTGTCTGTATTTTGAATACAAGCCTTAGCTTTGATTGAATTGGTGACCGTGATTACCAGTAGTTTTCACTGCTGAATTGGCCGGGCTTTCGGCGTAAGTGCTTCTCGAAACCTAAGTTGGTTAGTGCTTCACTTGTGTCGCGAACCATTTGCGGATTGCCACAAAGGTAGAAAAAACTGCGGGTTTGATTGAAAGTGACAGACGTGGTTTGCTCAAGGTCGCCGCCAAGTAACAAGCTTGGGATTCGTCCGCGCAAAGTTCCGGTGACTGATTCTCTAGAAATAATTGGCACATATTGTAGTTTCCCTTGGAAGTGATTAACGAGTTGATTGATTCGATCTTGATACGTGAGGTCTTGCTCTGTTCTTACGGCATGAACCAGTACAAGGTTTTTGAACGAGGTGACTTTTTCAGATTCAGAGCCGTTATGCTGCTGTATCTGCATGCTTTCGAGCATTGAGATAAAAGGCCCAACGGCGGTTCCGGTTGAAAGCATCCATAGATCGTCGGCGATCTCTGGGATCTCCTCTAATGTCATGAACCCACTTGGGTCTTTGCCGACAAATATGTCATCGCCTACCTTCAACTCATGAAGTTGAGGTGAAAGCTGCCCGTTCTGATCCTTAATAATCAAAAATTCCAGATGTTGATGACCTTGTTCGTGCTCTGGCGCATTCACCATGGAATAAGCACGTCTGACAAACTCGCCTTCACTGTTACGTAGCCCCAGCTTAGTGAACTGCCCCGCTTGGTAGGGCGAGACTGGCGCACTGACTTGCAGCGAGAACAGTTGCTCTGTCCATTCGGTCTTGTGTACGACTTTTCCGGTTACTAAGCCATGAGGAATATCTGTCATATCATCACCTTTATTTAGAGAAGTTATCTCATTAAGGATACTCAACTATTTACACTTTGGAGTTGCATGTACCATGCCATTAGTGAGAATGCTTATCAATACCGATCATTCGGTGGAAATGAACTTGAATGATGTCAAATAGACTTTGCACTATTGTGTCTAAATGACATCTTTGTTGTTTTTTGATGTGGCACTTTCAGATTAAGGGGAGAGATTGATTTGTGGGCACAGACCAAAATTAGTTCCGTGGTTTGACCCTTAATGTATTCACCAATAACTAAAGAGAATATTTTATAGATGAGTATAATGGCGGCTTTCGATCTCAATATAGCCGTGTTTTATGCTTGATAATCTTCGTATGGCCTTGAACGTGTTGTTCGTGACCATCAATACCGCAATGACTGCGTTTACCGTGAGCTTTTTTGGCCTCATCAAACTGATTCTTCCAATCTCTATTGTTCAAAAGTCATGTACTCGTTTAGCGAACTTCACATTTTGGTGTTGGGCTTCGCTTAACCTTTGGATGTTGAATGTGAATAACGATATCGAGTGGCAAGTTGAGGGCGGGGAAGACATCTCGACTAAGCAATGGTACTTGATGATGTCGAATCACCTCAGTTGGGCGGATATCGTGATCTTGTCTTCGATCTTGAAAGACAAGATGCCAATGACTAAGTTCTTCCTTAAGCATGAATTGCTGTACGTTCCTTTTGTTGGTTTGGCTTGTTGGGGCTTGGATATGCCTTTCATGAGACGTCACTCACGTGAGTTTTTGATTCGTAACCCTGAGCGTCGCAATGATGATTTCGAGGCAATTAATAAGGCATGTACTAAGTTCAAATGGGCACCGACAACCTTGGTGAATTTTGTGGAAGGGACTCGTGCAAACCACGAGAAACTGGCGACAGCGAAAACACCTTATCGACATCTACTCAAGCCAAAAACCGGCGGTGTGGCGTTCGCTCTATCGGCAATGGGCCCAATCTTGGATGGTATTGTGGATGTCACTCTGGCTTATCCAGAAAATCAGGCTTCTCCATTTGAAGACATGCTGAAGGGGAAAATGACCAAGGTGGTGGTGCGTATTAAACTGCACCCAATGGATGAGAACGTGAACGGTAATTATTTTGAAGATAAAGCGTTTAAACGTCGTTTCCACAGTTGGTTGAATAGTACGTGGAAAGAGAAAGACGACTATCTCGATACGGTTTATGCTCTTGATACGGTTGATACGCCCTGTGAGGTTGAAATGATTGATGAACCTGATGTCGCTTATAAGAAACAAGAACAGTAAGATCATACCAAATCGATAGCATCAAAAAAGCCGATAGTTCATTGAACTGTCGGCTTTTTTATTGATTGGACTTTGTCTACTCAAACAGTGCAGTCAGTGCTCACTATGTTTTAAAGCGCTAAAACAAGGATGGTCAAAGAGTGAGGAAGTTAAATCGCTTGGTAAGCCTCAATGATGTGCTTAACCTGACTGGTTTTGCCTTGCTTCTCTTGTCCTTGATGGATGCGCAAGTAGTGCTGCAATGTTTTGGCTTTGTATTGCTGTGATACTTGCTTCTGTTGTTCACAGTTCGGAGTCCAGATCTTGTCGCCGACGCTTGATATCTCAGTTACCGTTCGGTTATTGCCGTTTTCATCTAGATTTTTGTCGCTTTCACCTTGGTTATTGCTGACCAATAAAATCTCGTAGTAACGACGGTTCTCTTCAATTAACACTTCATCAATTAGGCCGAAATTGAGCGCCTTTAAATGATTTCTTAATTCGAACTGCTGATGAACCGGGCAAAGCAAAAAATCGATCGCTTTGTCTGGATGCTTGCAATGAATATCGTTGACGAGCTTTTGTGTTAGATCGCCTCCCACCCCCGCAATAATGACTAGATGTCTGCCAGTGTGCTTTTCCAATGGAATCGCTGCGACATCCAAGCAGTAGACTTGCCATTGGCTGGTCATCGCTTGTTGGTCTGAATTATCTTGGGGAAAGTAACGCGTTAGCTTGCCTTCCAGCTCATTCATCAGAGTAGGGACAATATCGACAAAATGAATCTGCGGTGCTTTGTGGTCAGATAATAGCTGAACACCCAAGAAGCCGTGATCACAACAACAGTCCCAAATATGTTGGTAGTCATTACTGACAAGGGAGTGGAGAGTTTGCAGTCGGTTACTTAGCTTCATAAGGCTCGTATCGTCAAAAAAGGGTATTGTTGTATCGAACGCGCATTGTAATGACTTTCCATAAAAACAAAAGCACCTAGGGGATTAATCCTAGGTGCTTTTTTGTTATCGGTATCGTACCAATCGGTGTGATACGAGCGTGTTAGCTAATGTCTACGACGCTTTGGCTACGCCTCTAATGTGACCTTCTACTCGATTCTTTCCAAGTTGTAGTGCGATAAGCTTTGCTTGTTCCGCAAGGGCTAAAGCAGAGTCTGTTTCGCCGTCTATTTGCGAAAACCCGACGCTGATACTGAGTGACAATGTGATATCCGGAGTGACTATGGTTTTCTCGGCGATGCTGACTCGACATTGTTCCAATTGGTGCTTGGCATCCTTCGCATCATTCGCTTTGAATAAAACGGCGAACTCCTTGTCCCCAACTCGAGCAAGGCAAAGCCCTTTTGGCTTAGGAAAGTAAGAACGCATCGCTTCTGCGGCGAGCTTTATCATCTTGTCGCCAATCGCTTCACCGTAAGCTCGATTTACGTGGTCAAAGTTATCGATATCGAGCAGAGCTACATAGGTATCGGGTTCGCATGCGTAGTTGTCGATCGCGATGTTAAAACTACTTTTGTTGTCTAACTGAGTCATGAGATCTTTACTGCTCAATTGATGGTGGAGCAGTAAGTTAGACAACGAGACTTCCGTGTAATCTTTGATCATACGTAAAATACTTTGGCTGATCGGCAAGGGCGCATTGACGTAAATCACCGCGATTAGCTGGTTACGAGAGTGCAAAGGGATACAGTAGTGGCGTTGGAGTATTTTTAGTTTACGAGCCAATGGATCCGCGTATTTGCTGCTTCGATAAGCCATGCTCTCGGGAGCAAATCGCTCAGCAAGGGCTTTGTCAGAATGTACCGTTGATTTGTTTCCATGATAATCGATGGTACTGAATGAATGGCTCTCTGCTTGATAAAGGCAGAATTGAATGCCTTTTTGATAGGTAAAGCTATTGAATATGGCTTTTAACTCTCGTTTAAAGCTGGCGAGATCATCAACTTTATTCAGTTGAGATAACGACATGTTCAAGCGGTGAGCCAGGTAGTGTGCGCCAATCCATAATAGAAGCAGTGACCCGAGTACCACGCCAGTTAGCGTAAATTGGTGTGAGCTGGTGAGTATGTCGTGACGATCAGTGCCCGAGACGAATACCCAGTTTAAGCTGTTGTCAGCATCAAATACCGTTATTTTGAAATTATCTTGATAGTAGTATTCGTGTTGGCCGACGGTCTCACCTTGCGAGAGCTGGTGGCTGATGCCGGCATGATAGCTGATGGATTTGGAGCCAATGCGTTTCGGATCAGGATGGAAAACCAGTCGTTCGGTTGCTCTATCAACCACAAATACATAGCCACGGTCTAATGTCTTTAAGTCTCTCAGGCCTTGTGTGGTATGCAAAAGGTCAAACTCAATCCATATTTCTTTGTTCAACTGTTCCGTCGTGTGTTTGATCGCGAAAACCCAACGACCATCGGGTTTTTGGTAGATAGAAGAGATGTAAAAACCTTCTACAACACTATCTATTGGATTCCACTGGATGGCATCGATCTGCTCATTGGAAAGAGGCAGGCCACGAGTTGAAATATATTGTTGGGATTGAGGCTGGTATTGAACAATATCGGAGAAGTTAGGTGTTCTCTTAAGAATATTGTCACTGATGTCCCTGAATTTTTGTTCACCGACTGGGCCTGATGTAGATAAGCTTAAACTGGTTTCCAAAAAATAGAGTTTGCCGAATGTGGCTTCGATGTTGGAATTGATGATGGAACTTGCGATACGAATATTTGATAGTGATTGTTCTTTTGCCGTCGTTTCTACTTTTTCAAGTTGAGCTGCAGCAAGATAGAGCATCCCTCCAGTTAATAAAATAATGTATGGTTTAAAAAGCCGAATTAATGTTTTAGGTAAAGCCATGATATCCAAAGACGTTATAGATTCATTTTTATAGTACGGCCATACTAAACAGTTTTCGTAATCACATCAATGCAAAATGTTCCATATAAAAAATTGAGTTTGTGACGTTCAACTAATAAAAAAGCCAGTCATAAACATAACTGGCTTCTATGGCTTCGCACGTTCTATTAAGCTGGTTTGGCTTTTAACCTAAACCTAAACCGAATCAGTCTTGTTTGGCGAATAGTGCAAAATTGCCATTGAAACGGGAGATAACAGCATTTCACCTTCGGCATGACCCGGTTTCACGTTTCGCAAGTTGGTATCACAGATGGTTACCCAGTCTTGCTTACGGTCACTCGGCAAAGAAAATCGAGCAGGTGCGTTGGTTTGGTTGATCAGATAAATCAACTCGTCGCCATCTTTGCCGATGCCTAAATGTAAGGCTACGGAGCTTAAACGGTTCCAATCATCATGTTCCATGATTGTGCCATCAACACGGCTCCAGAATATACGGTTAGAATTACGTTTATCGCCACTGAACGCTTTGATAAACGGCACCATGTATTGCTGACGTGCGGAGATCATCTCAGATAACCAAGCCTTGAAGTAAGTCTTACGCTCGGAATCTTCCCAGTTGAGCCAGCTGGTGACCCCGTCTTGGCAGTACGCGTTGTTGTTCCCCTTTTGAGTATGAGATAACACATCGGCCGTCAAAATATGCGGAATACCGAATGCAAATAACAGGCTAGCCATGAAGTTACGCTTTTGCTTTTCGCGTGTTGCGATAACCAAAAGGTTTTCTGTGTTGCCTTCTACACCATAGTTTTCAGAGCGATTATCACCGTGTCCATCGCGGTTGCTCTCACCATTTTCTTCATTGTGCTTATGTTTATAAGAAACAAGATCTTGCATGGTGAAACCGTCATGATAAGTGATGTAGTTGACGGTTAATTTGTACGGCCAGTGTGCGGCACTGTAGATGTCACGAGAGCCCATTAAGCGAGTCGCAAACTCTTTCAAGTAGCCTTGATCACCACGCCAGAAGCTACGAGTGATATCTCGCAGTTTGTCGTTACATTCATTCCACCCCAACGGAAAATTGCCAACTTGGTAGCCATTTGGCCCGATGTCCCATGGTTCTGCAATTAACTTGGTTTCTTTCAATACCGGATCTTGGGCGACGGCTTTGAAGAAAGCAGCCTCAGGATTGTAGTTATCGCCTTCGCGCCCCAGTGTTGCTGCCAAATCAAAACGGAAGCCGTCGACTTGGAACTCACTAACCCAGTAGCGCAGTGTATCCATTACTAAGTTAAGTGCTGGTTGGTGGGTGAGGTCGACCGTATTACCACAACCGGTGAAGTTCGCGTAATGACAGCCATGCTTAATGTAGTAGCGGCTATCCAGTGCTTTTAGGTTGAAGGTTGTACCACCTTCACCGCCTTCTGCAGTGTGGTTGTAGACGACATCGAGAATGACTTCGATACCGTTGCGGTGCAGTTCTCGAATCGCGGTTTTGAGTTCACTTACGGCGTCTTTCTCTGCGTAGCGTGGGTCTGGCACCATAAACAAATATGGATTGTAACCCCAGTAATTAACTTTCCCCATATCCAATAGGTGGGGTTCATGCATACATGCAGCAATAGGTAAAAGTTGTAGAGAATTGATGTTTTGCTGTTTATAGAATGCAAGCATTTCGGGGCTAACTAACCCCAAATAACGGCCTTTCGTATTGGTCGCGACTTCTGGGTGAAGTTGAGATAGGCCTTTAACATGGGTTTCGAAAAGAACGGTCTCTTCGCGGCTAATACGCGGCTTTTCGACATCTTGCCAATCGAACGTGTCATCAACTACGAGACACTTCGCCATCGAAAAGCTTTTTTCATTGGTATATGGCGTTGCGTAATCGAGCGGTTCGCTTATTGCTTTAGCGTAAGGGTCGGAAAGTAAGATCGGGCCATTATCAGTTTCAGCAATGAAACCGTATTTTTGTCCCGCTTTAATACCATCAACAAATACATATCTGATATCAGCGTATTCATTTTCCAATTTATAAGTGGTGAACTCATCGTTCTCGTCAAAAAGAGCGAGAGAAAGGGATTTACAGTCAGGGGAATAAATTGAGAAGTTACAGCCAGTGTTACCTAGCGTTGCGCCTAGTGGATAAGGGCGAGCGAGCGTTCTAGTCATTGCTTGATTTCTTGTTCGTTTATCAACATCAGTGAACTATTAGTAAAAGGCTTTGTCCCATTAAGGTCAAGCAACTTCATAGAATAAATTTTGTTGAAAAATAATTCATCGATGAAGTTCAAATTATATATTTGAAGTAGATCTCACTTATGCTGAATAATTAGATCTGTGTGCTGTCTACTCCTCCTAGATTAAGTGATCCAACCCTTTAAAATACCATTCTGTATAAACTCTACTCCCTTCTCATCCCCCTTAATTTAGTTCGGGGTGGAGGAAGTCAAACTTGTCATCCCCTCTTAATATTGGCTCCGTTGAAACGAATCAGGGGAAACCCTAAACCTCTCTATCTTACGCCCACCATTACTGCCTTTGGTTGTCGCAAGAGAGCAAAAATATAAAACCTAAAATAAATCGTCCTTAATGGAGTTAAGAATGAAAAAAGTAAGTTTGATTGCTGCTGCAGTGGCTTCTGCACTTGTCGCTGGTTCAGCGTTCGCAGAAAGTGAAGTTGCACTTGATGTAACAAGTGGTGACTCTGCAATGGAAGTAGAGGTAAAAAACCCTACTGACGTTATCACTGACGGCTGGGAAGTGCATGGTTACATGTCTTCTAACGTTCGTGTTGTAGATGGTAAAACAGTAGACACTGAATTCGGTAAGCCAGATTACAAAACAGCGGGTACTCACGGTAAGAGTACTAACCAAGTTGAATTTGTAATTAAGAAGCACTCTGAGTACCAAAATGGCGTGTGGGCGGATTACGTTCTTCGTACTGAATATGGTAATGGCAACTCTTACGCTTATTCTTCATCAGGTAGCCAAAAAGCAGATACAACAGCACAGTTTGAAGTAAAAGAAGCCTTCGTTGAGCTTGGCGGTATTTTAGGTGAAGACACTTCTATTTGGGGTGGTCAACGTTTCCTAAACCGTGCTGCAGGTATCTTGTCTGGTGAGTTCTGGAAGCAGTCATCAGGTATTGGTGCTGGTATTCAAACTAAGCTTGCAGGACATACTGCTGGTATCGCTTACGTAATGGCTGATCCTGATGCGGGCAAGGCCGATTACATGAAGTGTCAAGATCCAACTAAACCTGAATACGACGCAACAAAACCTGCATGTGAAACTGTGACTAAAGGTGAACGTACGACAGCGTCTTCTATTGATTTGTATTTCTACGGCGTAGAGACTGGTATTGGTTCTCTAGACTTTGATTTTAAATACGGTCAGAAAGTGGTAAACGACGGTGAAGATCAAGATGGTATCGGTGCATCTGTAACACTAAACACAAGCTACTACGGCCTAGACGGTTGGACTCAAAACGTAATTGCTTACGGCTCTGGTGTAATGCAAAACCGTGGTGTTAACTTCGGTGGTTGGTCTGGCGGCGATGATAAAGCTGAGTCTCTATTCTTAACTTCTTACGGTGTACTAAACATTTCAGAAAGATGGCAGCTAGGTACGGAAGCTGTGTACTTTACAGCTCTTGACCAACTGTTTGGTGCTGACGGTTTGACTCGTTACATGGTTGCTGCTCGTCCTTCTTACAAGCTGAACGACAACGTTCGTTTAGAAGCAACGGCTTCTTACGGTCACGAAGAGGGTGATGAAGGTTACTTTGGTGGTCGTACTGGCGATGCTGTAGAGAGCGATATTCTTAACCTAGAAATTGCAACTGCATTTACAGCGAACTCTGACTACTTCGGTCGTCCACAAGTTAAGCCTTACATTAGCTACATTAAAGCTGATGATGAAGCAAGTGCTAAACAAATTGGTATCGATAACGGTAAAGACGAATTTGTATTCGGTGTACACACTGAAATTTGGTTCTAAACCGTTTAAAGTATAAGGCAGCCATTGGCTGCCTTTTTCCGTTTCCCCCAACAACAACCAATAGTGAGAGAGATTACAATGACAAATAAAAGCTCTATGTTAGCCGTGGTACTAGGTGCCTTGCTAAGCGGTTGTGCTTCCGATGCTCAGGTTCAAACTAAACTCGATGCACCTACCAATGCAGAAGTATGCTGCAGCGATTTTTCGCAGTTCCCATACGCACAATTGAATGATAATGAAGATTTAAAATTTGATATCGACTTGGGATCACCCGTCGGTACATTTACAACAGGCAATAGCCACTTTGCAGCGTTCAAGTTCAGCGAGCGCTCAGGTGAGATGGTCGTTAAGCTATCGAGCTTGATGATCGATGATTCAGTTTTTGCTCCAGAAGCTATGCTTCTAGATGAAAACTTTAAGCCAGTGCAAACATTGAAGTTTGAAGACTTTAAGGTTCAGGCATCCGACGCTTTTACTCGCACGAGTTACATTGAGCGCTTGCGTATTGATGCGAGCAAGACACCTTATATTGTTATCTACACGCCTGCTGATGAGCTTGGCAATAAGGTGAAAGTTGATCACCCAGCAAAGGTGAGAGCGAAAGAATTTGGTGAGGTGATGCCTATGGTCACCGATCCGGTATACACCAATCAATTAGGTGGTCGTTTAGAGTTAGAAATTAAAACTTTAAAACTTCGCCCTTACCGTGCTAAACCTGCCGTAGCGCCAGTCGCTGCTGTTGCTGCCCCTGCCGCTCTGGCAGCAACTGCAACAACACCGACTGCTGTTGCACCGAAGAAAGCAGACACGCAGATACGTGTGCAGCAAGAGACAAAAGACTTCTATTTGTCTGCTATACAAAATGCGGTGAAGTCAGGTGATATACCGAAAGCTTTAGGTTTGTTAGATGAAGCGAAGGCACTTAATGTTGAAGGTGCACAAGAAGCTTTTGTGCGAGCCGTCAACGCAAAATAGCTTGTTCGCTTGTTCGCTTGTTCGCTTGTTAGTTAGTTAGTTAGTTTAATAGATTAGTGGGCTTAATGGCTTAGCAGCCTAGTATCTTAGTCGCTTAGATAGAGATAGAGATAGAGATAGAGATAAAGATAGAACGCTCCTTTAAAGGGGCGTTTTTTATATCTGAATTTATAGACACTTCAAGTTTAGAGGTCGTTATGCAATCTGAATTGATTATTATCGATGAGTTCTTTATTCCACAGTTGAATCGAACTCGAACGCTCCGCATTTACCTTCCTGCGGGGTATCACCAAGCAGAGCACGCTTATCCTGTCTTATACATGCATGATGGGCAGAATGTCTTTGAGAAGTCTACAGCGACGTATGGGATGTGTTGGGATGCACAAACGACACTCGATGAGATGCAAAGGCTCGGTAAGTTATTCGGGTTAATTGTTGTCGCCATCGACAGCAGTCATGAGCTTGATGGCATGGAGCGTTACAATGAGTATTCGCCTTGGCGCGCTAACCAAGAGATAAAAGAGTTGGGTGTTGGTGATGAGCTACTTAAATTTGGTGGTGAAGGGGACGAATACATGGCGTTTATCTGTCATACATTGAAGCCTTATATCGACCAAACATACAGAACAAAGCCGATCCGAGAGTTTACGTACCTTGCTGGCAGTTCAATGGGCGGACTAATTAGCTTATATGGTGGCTCACTGTACCAGAATACCTTTGGCGTGCTTGGGGTTTTCTCTCCGGCGTTTTGGTTCAATAAACCCTCATACTTCGAGTATATGAAAGAGTTTAGCTTTCTGTCTCCAACGAAAATATATATGGATATGGGAACGAATGAAGCTCGTGAAGAGGCAAGCGTAGATTTTGCTGACGTTTATCTGAGTGGTTCAAGGGCAATGAACACGTTACTCACTCAAAAGCCGAACGTGACGCTGTTTTATCAAGAAGGGCAAGGTCATCAACACAATGAACTAGCTTGTTCGTTGCGATTCCCGGATTTTATCGACTTTATTTTTAGACAATAAAAGAAGGCCTAACTCCGTTTTGTCTTCGTAACCGGTGTATTAGGCCTGCTTTTTTATCGCTTTATAGCCATATCACTTTATACGTCTATAAAGCGATAGGCTTAGTATCAGCAAAGCTAGTCCTTGGCTGCTGACAATTTTTGCTTATTGCGCTTGTTCAACAAGTAGTCCTTGCTCATCAAGCTGTTGTGTTGCCTTGCAAAGTCGGGCTTGGCAAATTGTAAATCGCGTAAGATGGCGTTATTTGGCTTTGGTTGAATCTCAAACTGCGCTTGTTTGTCGTTGACCGTGACCTGTTGTTGGTGACTGTCGATCATGATCTCCAACGATTGTTTTAATGGTGTCGAGATTACGGCAACAGACTCATGGTTTATGTCTAGCGTAAGCACCAATGTGATTTCGGGACTTACCGTATCTTCTAGATTTGACTGAATCTTGTAATGAGAAATCCCATTTTTGGATTCAAATGACAGTCGTAGCTGGTTTCCTTGACCAAAAGGCAACGAAGCCACCAATTCGCTCCAACAACTTGGGAAGTTTGGTGTTAGGTGTATCTGATTGTCCAATAAGCGTGGGCAATATCCCAAATAGTCCTGTTGCGCGTTACGAGCGTATTCTGAAACGGACCAGGCTTGAGCAAACGTCCCTGATTCTATAAGGTCGCGGTCACTATCTTGGAAAGCGTCTAAATTCTCACTCATTGTCCCTCTACAGCCTTGTGTAAGGATCTGTTTTGCCAAGTTTTTGGATAGTTGGTAACTGAGATCTTGCTGCTTAAACTTGTTGAGCGCCGTAATGGTAAAGCCCGCATTCCACCCCCAGATCGTCCCGTTGTGATAAGCCGCGTCTTTGTGGTACATGGCTTGATTATCGTGATAAGGATGAAAATCGACATGCTCTTGTTGCAACGAGCAGATGCCCCATGGGAACAATAGCGTTTCTACCGCGTTCTTGACGATGTATTGCTCTCTTTCATTTTGATTAAGCTGGCTTTTCTGAGGAATTGAAATCGTCATCAACTGATTCGGGCGCACGCTATAATCAGGCACATCATCTTGTGATAAATGATCGGCTAGGCGATGGTTTTTATCATCCCAAAACTTAGTGGCGAAACTCTCTTTCACTTTTCCGGCTTGGATTGTCCAGCTCTTTTCTGAATCAGAGTCGCCCACCAGATTAGCGAGTTGAATCGCGCAGTTTAAGCTTTCAAACCACAAAGCTTGGATGTCATTGGCTTTGGGCCCGCGAGGAGACCATGGTGTCATCCCATCAATTTTTGCATCCATCCACGTATCAGGGTGGCGATGTGCCATCAGACTGTCTTTATTCGAATAATCTTCATTCAAGCAATCTTTACTCAAGCCATCTTTATTCAAGTAATGTTTTTCGACACCCGTGATGAAACGCTTGAGAGTGGGGTAAATGGCCTTAGCGAACGCCACATCGCCAGAGTAGTTGATGTACTCAAGGGCTTCACGAATCATCCAAGGAGTACCATCGGTGGTGTTATAAATGATGTTCGTTTTACTGGTCACTCGATTCGGGATTCGGCCGTAATTTGTGGAATTTTCGTCGAGCATCTGCATGGACGCAAAGTTTTCAATGATCTCTTTTGCTTCACTAAACAGCCCATTAACCAAGCTTGTGCCCGACAAAGCGATAAAGGTGTCGCGGCCCCAACAGTCCTTGAACCAAGGTAATCCAGCCCAAATGCCCGTGCCGAACTCATGACTCACAAAGGTTCGGCTTGCAAGGCGCGACCACATGACGGCTTGGTTGTATTCAAGGTCGTTGGTCCACAAATAATTATTGGTTAAGAACTCATAAATCCGCTGTTGGTGAAGAACGTGTTCGTTATTTTTGATCGCTTGATTAACCAATGAGCTAGCGGTTTCAAGAGTTTCAGCAAAGCCGAGGTAGACGACAAGTTCAGTTTGTTTATCTGACGTCGTGAGCATGAGTTTTGTATTGCTCTCTGAGAGCTGAACTAGGTCGCGAAGTTCAGGGTGAGCGTCTAGCGAGATCTCTCGTGCATGTACAGCATGATTGCTTGCGATGGCGACAAACCTTGGGCAGCCGTCTGGGCAAACTTGAGGGCTGAGTTCTATGACGATGTTTGAGTCTGAGGTATGAACTTTAGAGTGAGTGGTCGGTATGTTGAGTTCTGGAATTAAGCTTAAAGCGCTCGGTTTGTTTGACGACACCGTGAGCGATACGAGTCTGGAACCTTGAATCAGGCTCAGGGACTCTCGGTTATGATCATAGTGATGTTCAATACCATAAGGCGTCAGGCTGGCACGCTTAGCCTCTAACTTGTTATTGAGCTTGCCGTCGATATAGCTGGCGAAGGTTCCCAGTATCCAACCTTGGTGGTGACGATATTTGCCACCGTTTACATAGCTATAGGTTGCGCCATGATAGTAACCATCGACATTATCCCCGAACACAAACGGAAATGACTGTGTCTCTGAGATGGTGAGCTCTTGGAACAGTTGGTCATGTGGCATTGCAAATTCAGGGTGTTGCCAGTGAGTTAGCGTCTCCTCAATCTCAGCCTCAATCAGGTGAGTATCAATAGGCTCACGTTGAGGTGTTGATAGATCATTGTATTCCCCCTTGGTTACGGTGATCGTTGGCGTCGAAGAGCCAAATTGCACCTTCAAGGAGTATTGACCAGCGACAGCGGGAGAGAGCAGCAGATCATTGCCAATACCTTGTGTATTGATAAGCGGCATTGCTTGTTCCAATTCACAGAGAGTGGCTACACTTTCATGCCCTGAAAGTGTCCATTGCTTGGTGCCATCTGAATCCGAAATTTTGAAGCGGTAAAGGTCGGTAGATAAACATAGGTTTGCTCGATAGGAGCCGTCTTGCTCTTTGAACAATGGGGTGTCTAACCCCCAACCATTGAATGTACCTTTTAGGTAAAGAGTAGGGATTTGCATAGCGACTTGATTTCCAAAACAAAAAAGGCACAGCATGCGCTGTGCCAAAGGACAATAGGATATTAATAAAAAGAAAGGTTATTTGGTGATTTGTTTCGCTGCTGTGTCTAGTGCTTCTCTAACGGTTTGCTTACCCTGCATTGCGTTATCGATAGCCGCACCTTCAGCGAACCAGTAAGCCGTCATTTGCGGAATGTTTGGCATGATTTCGCCGTTTTCAGCATTCGTCATGGTTGATTTGATGCGATCATCGCTCTCAAGAATTTTTTGGAATGATTTTAGTGTCACCGCGCCAAGAGGCTTGTCATCATTCATGGTTTTCAGAGCGTCGTCTTGGAATAGGTAGTTTTCTAAGAACTCGACAGCAAGATCAGTATTTGGACTCGCAGCATTGATACCCGCACTTAGGATTCCAACAAATGGGTTACCTTTACCGCCATTTAATGTCGGCAGTTCAGCAACGCCATAATTAACACCAAGCTTGTCTAAGTTACCCCAAGACCAAGGGCCATTAATGGTCATCGCCACATTGCCATTGGTGAACTCTGCTTCTGCGACTGAGTAATCCATATTCGGGTTAACTACCCCTTGGTTTACCATATCAACTAAGAATTGAAGGCCGCGAACACCCGCTGCATTGTTAACACCTGTGCTTTTAGCGTCATAGCCTGTTGCTGTTTTTTCAAACGCGAAGGCACCACCAGCAGAAATCATCGGCCATGTGAAGTACGCATTTTTCACATCCCACATGATGGCTTTTTTGTTTTGCTTAGCCATTTCTTTCTGAATGTCAGCAAGCTCTTCCCATGTTTTTGGTGGGTTTGGAAGTAGGTCTTTGTTGTAGATTAGAGAAGGTGCTTCGATTGCTAGAGGGTAGCCCACAACTTTACCGTTGACTGTCACCGCATCCCAACTGAAGTCGACAAGCTTTTCTTTGAATTCTTTACTTGGGTTAAGTTCGTGAAGTAGGCCTGATTCTGCGTAGCCACCAAAACGGTCGTGTGCCCAGAAAATGATGTCAGGGCCGCCGCCTGTTGCTGCGTGTTGTTGGAATTTAGCTTCCAGTGAATCTGGGTACTGAACGTTAATTTTCACTCCGGTATCTTCTTCGAATTGTTTACCAATTTCAGCAAGACCGGCATAACTTTTATCGCCATTGATCCAGATAGTGATTTCACCTTCTTCCATAGCAAAAGCCGGTGCATTGAAAAGAGCAGCAAGGGTACAAATAGACAGTGTTTTCAATAGAGGTTTCATAGTTTCATTCCATATTCAGAAGGTTATCCATAACGATAATCACTTCTATCAGTTCTTATTATCTGAGAGTGATTTTAGCTATTTCCTCTCTTCTTGAGAAATAGGTAAACAGGTGGGAGATATAGTAAAAATCTATATCATTATGGTGAGCCTAGTATTTTGGAGGCAGTGGGCAGCTTTTGTGATGTTGAACGTGAAAAGAAATGTGAAGACGGGCTCAAACAAATTGATGGTGATTTAGCTATCGCTCGCTAAGAAGAGCGTTGCGTATATTGGCTTATGCGATGTCGGATTCAAGATACGGATATGTCGAGTTAAATGTACGTTTATGTTGGAGCTAATATTTCGCTATGTCGGCTAAATATGTGGCTATGACAGTTAAGTTTTTTCGCTAAAGAACAACGAAAAAGGCAAGGGGTTACCTTGCCTTTGTTCGGGGGTTAGCTCTTATGGTGCTATAGCTTCATAGCTTCATAGCTTGATGCTTTATAGCTTTATAGCTTTATAGCTTTATAGCTTTACAGCGAATACCTCATAGCTTTACAGCTTTACAGCGAATGCTTCATAAGGGGCTAAGTTGAGTTGCGCGTCGAGGCTCGAAACCTCACCATAGTTTTGGATTAGGCAAGTTGCTGTTTGAGTACGATACTGCTCAGGGACATCAAGCGTTAACGCTTCCCCAGAGAAGTTACATACGACAAATAGCTGCTCACCATCCAACTCACGTACGTAGGCGAAAACCTTGTCGTGTTCTTCAAAAACAGGAATGAATGAACCGTAGACAATCGCTGGGTGAGCTTTTCGTAACTCTATCAATGTCTTGTAGTGATAAAATATGGAACTTGGATCAGCCAACGCACTTTCGACGTTGATCTCTGGGTAATTTGGATTCAGCTCAATCCAAGGTGTTCCGTCAGAGAAGCCTGCATTAGTTTGGTTATTCCAATGCATTGGTGTTCTAGCGTTGTCACGGCTGTTCTCGTGAATGGCGTCCATCATGTGTTCATGAGTGACACCCGATTCCGTTTTTACTTTATAGAAATTGTGCGTTTCAATATCTTTATATTGGTCTAGATTGTCAAAAGCGACATTGGTCATGCCAATCTCTTCACCTTGATAAATGTAAGGTGTGCCTTTTAAGAAGTGCAAACACGTCGCCAGCATTTTTGCTGACTCAACTCGGAGATGTTTGTCATCACCGTATTTTGAAACCAAACGTGGCAAATCGTGGTTGTTCCAAAAAAGGGAATTCCAACCACCATCAGCCAGCTCTAGCTGCCACTTGGTCAGCACATTTTTGAACTCTCGAAGATCAAGCGGAATCGGGTTCCATTTGTCACCGTTTTCCCATGTCAGGGTAATGTGCTCAAATTGGAATACCATAGAAAGTTCATTCCTATCTTGTCCACTGTATAGCTTGGCTATTTCTGGTGTTGCGCCCCAAGTTTCTCCTACGGTTAACAAATCCTTGTTACCAAAGGTCGCCTGATTCATTTGTTGTAATAGCTTGTGCAGCCTTGGTCCGTTACCAGTGATTCCTTTATCGATCTCTTTACCAATAAGATCAATCACATCTAAGCGGAAGCCGCCGATGCCAAGGTCAATCCACCAGTTCATCATAGTATGAACTTCTTCTTGAACCTTCGGGTTTTCCCAGTTCAAATCTGGCTGACGTTTCGAGAATAGATGGAAGTAATATTGTTGTGTGAGTTCATCCCACTGCCAAGCACTTCCGCCAAAGATAGAACCTTGGTCATCCGGTGCGTTGCCATCCGGTTTTGCATCGCGCCAAATGTAATAGTCTCGATACGGATTGTCTTTTGAAGAGCGTGCTTGCTCGAACCAACGGTGCTCATCTGACGTATGGTTTACCACTAGATCCATAACAATCTTAATGTCACGCTCTTTCGCTTCATCCATCAGGCGTTTCATCTCTTCCATCGTGCCAAACTCTTCAGCAATCGCTTGGTAGTCGGAGATGTCGTAACCGTTATCGTCCATTGGAGATTGATAAACAGGAGAGAGCCAAATGACATTAATGCCTAGTTCTTTAAGGTAATCGAGTTTGCTGATGATTCCATTTAGGTCACCGATACCGTCATTATTCGAGTCTAAAAAGCTACGCGGGTAAATTTGGTAGACCACTGCGTCATGCCACCATTTCTGTTCCATCTCAATGTCCACTTAATGAGTTAATTGACCTTACTATAGTGATTTCATCTTACACTGGGAAATAGCATTACTAATGCTCTCTATAGAAAAATCCTATATCATGAGTGCTATCCACTGCACACTGTGTTCAGTGGTTTAATTTGTTGAATTTCTAACCTCGCATTTTGTGATCGAATGCAAACTAAGAGAATCCTATGAACAAGCTATACCGATACTTTCTGATGGTTGCGCATACTGGCAGTATTAAAGGTGCCGCGGAAAAGCTGAATATTAGCCAGCCCTCCTTGACCGCTGCGATCAAGAAATTAGAGAGTGATGTTGGTGTGGCTATTTTTACTCGTAAGTCAAAAGGCGTTGAGCTTACCGAGTACGGGTTGTTGTTTCGGGAGTTTGCACAAGAACAGCAAGAAAAGCATCTGTCTTTAATGCATCGCTTTACCGACATGCAGCAGCGCCAATCAGGTAAATTGAAGCTCGGTACTGGGGAAGCTTGGTGGGAACAATTTGTGTGCAAGGCGGTTGAGGAATACAAGCAACAAGAACAAATGGGCTCGCTACATTTAGAGTTCGGTAACAACTTGTCTTTGATGCACCACTTGGTTCAAGGTGATATCGACTTGTTTGTTGGCCATGAAATCTATGGGATGCATGAGAGATGCAAAGTAACGTTTTACCCACTCTTTCGAGACAAAGAAGCGGTGTTTGTTCGTGCTAACCATCCATTGCTAGCGAAGAAGCACTTAGACCCGATCTTGTTAAGGCGTGAGATGTTAGCGTTTCCAATACTCCAAGTGACCCCCGATCACTCTAGACATAACTCTGTACTGTCTGATCACGTAAATTCACAGCCTGGTGGGCGCGATACCGAGGTGGTTGGGCGAGATGTCTATGATGTTGACTCTCTTTTTGCGAGCTTAGATATGTTAAGAATGTCTGATGCTGTCATGCCATACAGTCATAAAATGTGTGACTGGATGAAAGACAAAGGCTTCGAAACCTTACTGATTGATGACTCTAAGCTAGGAAACGTTGGCCTCTACGCGAAACAGGGAGCGGAAGACCTCAAGATTAAGACGTTCATTGAGATCTTACAAAAAGCCAACTTTGATTAAGCATTGCATGAAATACGAAACTCGTTTGGGTAAGAGTCCAGTCTTGGTTGTGCAGAGCAGTTTAAATAAAGTCTAAATTTGAACTAGTAGTGATCGGGTAGTACAATATAGCTATTGAATGAGTGATGACATTCAACTAACTAAAGCAACAAATACAAACAGAGTGAGTGATTATGGACACAGCAAATGTAGAAACCGTCAGTTTCTTAAAAAAAAATGCGGCTAACTTGCCTTTAAGTGAACCACTAACGATCACGCAAAATGGAAAACCTACGTATGTAGTTGAGTCGTATGAAGACCATAAAAAACGTCAAGATGCCATTGCGCTAATGAAACTGGTTAGCTTTGCAAAAAATGATGTTGTTCAAGATCGTGTAACTTCGTCTAGAGATTTAAGAAGTCGATTAGCTGCCCGTAAGTAACAAAGGTAAATATGACTCATAAAGTAGAAATTCAATACACGGAAACATTTGAAAATTCGCTAAATGATTCGATTGATCACCTAACTCAATGGAATGATGAAAAATCAGTCATTGAAGGGATTGAGAGTCTTTTAGATGCCTTTGAAGAAAATGTGAGCCATAACCCTAACATGTATTCTAGATGTTCTGAGCTTGTAGGGTTGGGGGTCACTAGTATCAGAGAGTTCAAAAAATCGGGTTTTAGGCTGTTTTATGAGGTGAATAATGGCACGGTTATAGGCCTAGTCTTATTAAGGCAAAAACAAGACATATCAATGGCTCTCGTTGATTATTGCATCATACATAAATAAAGTTATAGCAGAGATTTAGCTCATGTACTTATAACCCCGTTTAGTGACTTACGGGGTGTGTTTTAATTCGAGTTAAGCGGCTGTTGTTAAAAAGCTTTATGATGTGTTCGCTTTAAAATCCAAAGGCTATCAGCCGTAATAGAAAGCCCCTCTACACCCATTCGCTTACCCTTTGGTCTGGTGACCTGTTTTCTTCGCAAACTTTTGCATCGCTTCAGCAAAGGTTGTTGCCCCACCTTTGGCTTGAACCTGTACTACCTTATACCCCAATTTCTCTAGCGCTTGGCGCTCTGCTAAAACAGCGTCATCGTCTTGCTGGCTGCCCTGTGCTGGCTGATGAAGGTAACACCCTTCTAATTGACCATCTTCAACTAGTTGGTGGTGTTTCAGTGCATTGATATCAAAATTCATAATCAGTCTTTTCGTGTAAATGGGGGATACCTACGGCAAAGGCTGCAAGTATCGATAATTCGATTGTTTGTACCATAAGGCATTTTAACCATAAAAAGCGAATGGAAAAACAGTAAACCAGTGGAATGTAATCGGGAGCGGTTAACCTCAGAAAAGGGATGAGGTAATTGAGATCGTGCTAGCACGTTTTTGGACAAAACCAAGTTAGGAGAGACACCAAACTTGGCTGTTTCGAATGAATAATTCTAAGTAAAAACCGTGAATGGAATGCCTTTTCACCACCTTCCACTTGATTTCAGAGTACTTATATAGAGGCATCAGGCATATTCAACAATCGGGATTAAGTACTGGCTACGCAACATTTAATCCTTATTTGTTAAGTTTATAACTTTGATCGCTTACCAGTGGCGTATTCGTAACAGTCTGCGTAAATATGTGCGGAAAACTCTTTAGATACGTTATCTAGTTCTTGATTGGCAGCCTTAAAACTTATCGCTTCTTTGATAAAGTTACCGTTTCTCAGTCCGTCAAGGTAATCTGGATTTTTGGTTACGTACAAATCGTTAAGTTTTTCTTCAGATGTACCCATTGAAAGATCTTTCATAATTTGTTTTGCAGTCTCAGCATAATTTTCGCAGTTTGCGATTTTTTCTTCAGTGCTGATTTTTCCAAATGCTTGAAACGAAAAACCAATTAGAAGTACTGCCAATACTTTATTCTTATACATTCTTACCTCAAGTATTTAATTCAACATGGATTCAAAAACTTAGCTGATTTAAGTGAGCAACGCTACCACCGAACCTAATCCTTTGCTCCGTAAACACATAACCCAACGCTGGATGAAAAATGCCATGCGTTGGGAACCTGTCTCAAACGCTTGTTTGGCGTTTTTCCACAACAACCGCAGTGCCTATAGCAGTAACCATAAACATTGACTTTCCACCACCCGAAACCTCATCTACGTCGATAGAAACACCAACGATAGCATTGCAGCTTTTACTTGCAGCTTGCTTTCGTAGACCAAGGAGGGCATTGGACTTGATTTGATCAAGTTTATTGTTATACGTACCTGATTGTCCTCCCACAATGTCACGAACGCCAGCGAGAATATCACGTAGGAAGTTCGTACCCGCAACAACAGTCGTTGTGATTACACCATGGTTTTCAATAATTTCGAGGTCACTAGATATAGAGTTAGTTGATGAGGTCTTAACAAACTCAAAGTTGTCTTTACTCTTTAATTGGGACTCCCAAGTTGCAATAGCCTCTTCCGCATTCGCAGCTTCACAACTATCACTGAGAATCGTGAAGCCTTGCTCCATAAACGAGCCAATTTCTTCAGATGCTGTTGCTGACATTACGTCTACAGGAACAGTTACACCAGATTTACCAAAAACAATATATTTATTCATCTATACGTACCTATTTTACGCTTTAGCGCATACCCTAGACACTACACCGATTAGAAAAGTATGTTGAAACCTTGATCGTTTTTATGGCGCTTTTAACTGATTTTATTAGCTATATAAATCAGTGTTTTGCTAATGCTATGAATAAGCAATGTAACCAATAAACTCGCTCCTGCACCTACAAAATAGAGCACTGCGAATTCGCGAGTTCTGTATGATTCAGCAGATTCAAAGCCCATGATAATTAAGATTAAACAGCCAATAATCGACAGTATAGTGAATATCGTTGAGCATACGCTCAAGTAACCTGCTGGGTTTTTTAGCTCTCCAACGACCTCCCCATTAGTTGCTTTATACTCTTTAGAATACTTTTTTTGTGCCTCAATTCTGTCAGCAGCTTCTATTTCACAAACGAACTTATATCCCTTATTAATAAGGCTATCTACAGTAGCTCTCTCACGTTCAAACTGTGTAGTGCCACCCAACTTTAAAACAGTATATTTACTCATTTTGTTACACCATTAATTTCTGTGTGTTTTTCATACAAAGCCACCGTATTCACTGAAGCCGATCGAACCAAAAATGCCAAAGGTTAACTGTCACTCTTGAGGAGTTTGTTACATTTCGGACTCATTCAGCTTCTTTTCAATCCATGCCTTAGAGTATCCCTTAAGCAACTCAAGACTAAACTTCAGCGATTCCCCAGCAGTCTTACTCTTGAACTCTTCCCAAATAGCAATACGATTGACCGCTTCCCAATATTGACTAGCAAGCTCAGACATTCTCCAATTGCTCACACTCCAAGCTGGATGCGTGGAATCGTACATTTCATATGGGTTGTTTGCCCGATTGGAAACTATCCACCTTTCATCTGATAAACGATTCAAATGAAACTTTAATTCCTCAATTGGGTACTTCTTAACTTCCTCTTCCTGAACAAGTTCTTGAATTGATAACTCTGCTTTATCTGAGCTGACAAAAGCTGAAATAATGCATTTCAAACAATCATGATTAACTACCATTTAACCTCCGAGAAATATCAACACCGCATTAAGGTGACCAACGCTACCACCTAACCTAAACATTGCGCCGCAAACACGAACCCCTACCTTAAACTGAAAATGCCAAGAGTTGGAAATCGCTATTAAATGCTTTCTGATGCCACTTCGTTCTTCAACTTCTCATATGAGTCGTTAATCCTTTGCATCATAGCTTTGCTTCCACCTTTATCTGGGTGGTGGATGGACGCTAGGCTTTTGTAACGCTTTCTAAGATCTTGACTACTGGGTAAAAATTCATATCCTAAGATATCTCGCTCCGTTAATGAGCAATCAGATTCAAATAGTTGGCTGCTCAAATTGAAATTTTCTTGAGTCAGAAGATCGATCTTTCTTTCGGCTTCACTAAGTAATGACTTCAGTTCATTTATTCGGTGGTTGGCTTTGCGGATAGTCTCATTAGCTTTGTCTAATAATGAACCTTCACTTTCTTTGCTTTCTCGCTTGGCGTCTGCCTCTAAGTATCCGAGCTTAGTTAATACATATGTAGCCCTTTCCCTTTCAGTGTCATTGTAATAATCAGTGTGAAGACGGCTTAACATTAACTTAGCTGTTTTTACTGACAGCTCTTCGCTTCCTTCAAACAAGACTGCTCTCTGCTCTGAATGAGCAGATGAAAAAATATCGAACATAACAAAGCAACCAACATAAAAAACATCGAGAAATAATAGCAAGTAAGTTGTCGAAGATATACTCACAGTAGCATAACTCTTCCTATACGGCTTTTAGCCGTTTTTTATCGTCATTCAATTCGCAATCAATACCTTAGATAAAGGTAAGGGAGAGTAAAAGGCAAAATGGCGCATAATTTTGAAAGCCTAACTCTTTAGATTTCGTCGGATAAATTAGAGTATTGCGAAAATCACGTATTCAAATCTTAGTAACGAGCTGTGCTGACAAGTTTTGGGGCAGATCTGAGCTAACTGGCACTTTTTGAGAAAAGTGCCACGAGTAAAGCTTCAGGTCCATGAAGACTCTGGACAATTATTTGCCAGTGATTTTGCTAAATTAGCAAACCATCAATAACTAAAGGTATGGCAAATTTACTTGTGAAGAGCTAATGCGATGAGTAGCATCGCATTAGCAAAAGTATTTGTTTAGGTGCGCATTAAGAGCCTTCATGGTAAACCGACCACCTACGCACAACGGGGGGATGGAAAATGTTATCAACAGCTGTTGAGTTCACGGTCTGAAACTAAAATCTAAGCCTGCGACCCTGTAAATTAACTCTTCGACTTAACCTAAAAGTACAGATTCCTCACTCATAACGCCGCCATTTGCGACCTTATAAATACTTATCGAACCAATTTAGTTCTTGCTTGACTACAGATTCAAAGAACTTACCACTGTACACCTGATAGTGGGTTGCACCTCGCTCAATATGTAACTGTTTAGGTTCATTAGCATGCTCGAATAACTTTTTCGACTCACTAGCTGGATTCACTCCGTCTTCACCGGCTGCCACTACTAGCAGGGGTTTATTTAGTAACGCTAGTGCGTTAATTGGTTTGTGATTCATAGTTTCCCACACAGTTAAGAATGGGATTTTGATATTTAAAGCTGGGAAGTCATCTTTAAAATTATTAAAAAACTCTACAGATTGAGGGTCACCTAATACTTTAGCGATTGGCACCATCATCTCTTTGCCAGTCTTCGCCTTCTTGTCGCGCATGCGCTCTAACGTGCTAACAAATTTCCCTTTCTCTTCTACGTTCATTTCTCCAGTAATAACGGACTCACCATCAGCAAAAGTTAACTGAGCTACTACACATTGCACCTTCGGGTTGAGGCTTGCTGCAATAATTGAGTTCGCGCCACCAAAAGAAGTCCCCCAAAGCCCAATACGGCTCGCATCAATATTTTGCTGAGTAGATACCCATTCGATTGCAGCATTGATATCTTCAATTTGTAACGCTGGTACTAAACGACCAGGTTCCCCTTCGCTTTCTCCAAACCCACGGTAATCAAAGGTAAGCGCAGCGTATCCTTGCTCTGCAAATCGTTCAGCATAAGCAGGAAGTAGTAACTCTTTCACACCACAAAAACCGTGACACAAAATGATGATTGGATAGTGTGTTTGTGGTTTATTTTTTGGCAAGTAAAGATGAGCGGAAATAGCCCCCCCTTGAGAAGGGAATTTAACATGTTGATACATTTATATGTTCTCTTTGTAGTGGCGTTTATATGTTATCTAAAGATTCTTTATACACTAATTACTTTAACGATCTGTTCTGACCAATATATTAAGCTCTAGTTCATATCGTAAACATTAAGACACCTAAAACCTTGGGGAAAATCAGGAGTGGTAAATTCGCGAGTTTACTATCAAAAACTGCCCTCAGAGCACCTCAAAGAATCTTAGCTAAGATTTGGGGCACTTTTTAAGGTGATTCCACTTCCTTAGCGCTTGGAAAGTTTGCGATGCTTTCAGAGCGATTTAAAGGTTAAAAATCATCTAGTTACTTCGAACCAAGAGTTGCACTCTGATACTCATTTACGTTCTTTATGAGTTTTGTTTTTCAGATTAGTTCTACAAGTATGGAAAGTCGCCTAATTTAGAATCCAGCATTGACGGTGCAGGTCAAAGGCATTGTGCTCTTGGGTACCTAGACCGATTAGCTTTTAGAAACAAAATGTCGCTTAGCAAATCGTCCAGCCTGAATGAAGCAGATCATGCTCCCCATAGACACGGCTCTGTAACTCATTCGACTGCCACCGTGCATTGAGCCCTATATAGTATTTACTGAAAACGTCATCTATAGATGATAAACCCGAAAATGTATTACCCTTTAAATACAACAGCTAAATCTTGAGTTATATAACGGCTTCTTGCCCTTAAACTCAGCTCTTCCTTTTAACTTTATTTCTTGCACTGCTCACGTACAAAGTTTCCCGATATTCGCTTTCTAATTCCCAATATTGCTATTGTTAAGCTAACGATTAGATGAGAATGAGTCCTATTAAGGAGTCGTCTATGTATCTATCTGACAAGATGAGCGTCACTCAAGCCCTCATTGCACTATTAAAAACGGAAAAAAAGCGTATCACTTATACCAGTGTTAGCGCCGTGTTGTGCGTGTTCGCAGAACTCGCCACTTGGATTTGCTTATACGTCGCATTGAGCAATTATCTGAACACCCAAAGTCTGAATTTCTACTTAGCTCTTATGACCATCGCAGTCTGTGTGCACTATTTTTTCTATGCAATTTCGGTATGGCAGGCGCATCTTGCTGCTTATCAAATTATTCAGACCATTAGGCAGAAGCTTGTTCGTGCTCTGTCTGAAATGCCGACCGTTAAACTGATGCAATACCATCGTGGAGATTTAGAAAAGCGACTCAATGATGATTGTCAGAGCCTTGAGCCTCTTATTGCTCATCATACTACCGATATTATTACTGGAACTTTACTTCCGTTTGTTTTGCTTGGTTTTATGGTTAGCATCGACTGGCAGCTAGGCTTAATCGCATTAAGTCCTCTCCCCCTCGCTGTGATTGCCCAAACAGTCATGATGCGTGGCTTTTCAGATAGACAAAAAAAGTACAATCAAGTCGTTGCGAATATGCATAAGGCGCAACTGGAATTTTTACGCAGCATCGGCGTGATGAAACTTTTCGGCGTTGATGCTGACTCTTACCGCCAGTTAAGCCATAACATGACTAAGCACCACAAGCTGGTTAACGCTTATACCAATCAAATGGTTGGAGCATGGGTCACCTTTACCACCTTAGCTCAAGCGTCTTTGGTTCTTGTTATTCCATTCGCCATCGTAAAATTGACCCAAGGTTCATTAAGTCCAGTCGAGCTCGCAATGATCGTGATTCTTTGTGCCGGCATCCTTAAACCATGGTTGGATCTAACACAGATATTTGGGCAAGTGCAGCAGTCCTTCTCTTCTTTAGAGCGAATACTACCTCTGTTCTCCGCAACGTCGGATCAATATTTCAAATCCGTTGCAACGCCTTATGTCGAGCTTTGTTGTGAAAATTTAGCGGTCAAACGTGGCTCACTCGACATCGTCAGTGGGCTGAACCTTCAGTTATCTCATGGCGAATGCATCGTAATTCAAGGAGCGTCAGGCTCAGGGAAAAGTAGTGTATTGGCAACACTCTATGGAGAACTAGCAACATATGAAGGCGATTGGTTTATTAACCCAAAAACCGTGTCTTCGATGTCCGATAGAGAGCGAAGCCAATTTATCTCAGTTGTAGACCAACAGCCGGTTTTCTTCAGCGCATCAATACGTGAAAACTTGGTCTTAGGAGATCGATTGATACACGACTCCGTGATTCTCAAGCTCCTCGATATGCTTGGACTTTCTGCACTTATCGAACAACTTCCTAATGGTTTGTATTGCAGTATGGATGAAACCGAACGCAATTTTAGTGGAGGGGAACTACAACGGTTAGCCATCGCTCGTGCCATGCTGGTATGCCCTGTCATTCTGGTTTTAGACGAAGCGACTTCCCATCTAGATAAAGTAACGGAAAATCGTGTTCTAGAAGCAATACGTAAATATGCACCGCAGCAAATCCAATTGGTCATCAGTCATGGTCCAGAAGCACTAACCATCGCTAACCGAGCGTTTTCATTATCACACGGTCAACTTAAAGAAATTGACCTTGAGGAGGCCGTCTGTGCGTAACACGCTCAAGCTACTCGATCACGCTGATATCAATCCAAAAACGTTTTTGGTTGGTATTGCAGGTAAGGTACTCAGTGAGATCCTGCCATTAATTTGTTGGCTACTGGTATTCGGAGCCCTTACCCAAACATTGTTACTTCCTCTTAAAGCCCTATTCGCAATTTCACTTATCACGGTTGTCGTTCAGTGGCGGTTAGGGCAATCCACCAAACAGAGCTTCTTAGGCGCTTATGACATTACCCACCAACTGAGAAAAGTACTACTACATGACATTCGCAGCCAACCGTTTTCCAAGATAGTAGGTCAAGGTCTGGGAGAGCGCATTAAGCTAATCACTCGTGACTTAAAAGCATTCGAAGACATTTTTAGCCACTTAATTGCTGACTTGGTCTCGGCTCTAGTGGTTCCGTTCGCGATGCTTTGTGTAATGCTATTTTGCTCACCTTACCTTGCTTCACTTATGCTGATTGTTATGGTGAATGCGAGCCTATTATTGTGGAAATTCGAAGATGATTTTTCCAAAAAAGCACAGCGCCATGTCGATAAAAACGCTTCTTGCACCAACAAGTTGCTCGAATACATTGCTTGTTTACCCACGCTAAAACGCTTTGGTCGTAGTGAAGTATTAGCGACGCCACTTAGTCAAGAATTAGCTGACTTGCGCAAAACAGGGTTAGGGGTTGAATGGGCTGGAGGAATAGGCGTTATTTTAGCAAGCTTGCTGCTTGAGCTTTCTATTCCAATGGTCGCAGGTCTTGGTGCTTACCTAAATAGTATTGGCAACCTTACTATCGGGGAGTGGTTAGTTTCGATCATTTCTGCGGTTGCTTGTATCCGACCATTTGTGCGAATGGCCATTTTCTCTACGTTGTTGAGATACATGGCAAAATCTGCAGATCGCTTGTATTTCTTGAGTCAAGAGCCACAACAACCTGTGCATGGTGTTCAAGCGCATCATCACGATATCGAATTCAAAGCGGTTGAGTTAACTCTGGATGGCAACACCATTCTTAAAGACATCAATTTGCAGGTTCCATATGGTCAACATATTGCGCTTGTTGGTACTAGTGGAGCAGGAAAAACCACGCTGTTGGACTTGCTCGCGGCATTCCATATTCCAACTCACGGGACAGTAAAAATTGGAGGAAGTACGGTAGAAGCTACTGGGACAATGTACTGGTATCAGCAGATCTCCTACGTAACCCAAAATGTGCAATTGTTCGCAGGGACGTTAAAAGACAACTTGCTCATCGCCAAAACAGACGCAAGCCTTCAAGAATTGGAGACAGCAATCACAACCGCAGGACTTGATGAGCTGCTCGCCCGCTTGCCACAAGGGCTAAACACCGAAATAAATGAGAATGGCAAGGATTTATCGGGTGGAGAACGTCAACGCTTGTCCCTCGCAAGAGCGTTACTCCATGATGCGCCAATTGTGTTGCTCGATGAGTTTACATCTGCTCTCGACCACCCTAAGCAACAGGAAATACTGCAAAGCATTACCGAGAGTTTTGCATCTAAAACCATGATCACGATAGCGCATCGTTTGGACACCATTGCTGATGCCGATTGCATCTATTTGATGAGCCAAGGTCGCATTGATGATTTTGGCTCGCACGAGCAATTAATCACAACCTCTTCGCACTACCAGTCTCTGTGGGAAGCTCAACATAATAATTAAAACGCCAGCGCTGTGAGTAGTGCTAACTTATTCAGATTCAAGGAAAACAGTATGTACAATATATCTTCGCCGCGCACCGTTATTGCTAGCGCTATTCTGACTATTATGGGCTCTTCATATTCTTATGCTGAAGAAATTCTGCCAGTAATGGAAGTGGTTGTTGTTGAGGCGACTAAATTCGATACTCCCTTAACACAAGTGAATAACTCTGTTGTAGTCAAAACAGGAGAGGAGCTCGAAAAAGCAGGTATCTATCAAGTAAAAGATCTGGAGATGGTGTTTCCTGGGTTACTCATACAAACTCGCGGGAATCGAACTTACGCCAACACCACCGTGCGTGGGATTAGTTCACCAGACTATTACTCTCCTGCCGTAAGTATTTATGTGGATGGTATCCTTCAGGATAATGCTTTTGTTACTCAGCCGCTTATTAACGTAGAAAAAGTTGAATTGCTGCGCGGCCCGCAAGGGACACTTTATGGTGGTAACGCGCAAGGCGGTGTAATTAACATCGTAACTCGTCGTGAAGTTGATTCCACAGAAGTTAAGACTTCAGCTTTATATTCTAATTTAAGCCAGCAAATTGATACTGTCGTATCTACCCGTTTATCAGACTCTCTTTCTGCGGATATTGCCGCCAGATACGTCTACGATGAAGGTGATATTAAGCATGCCGCTAGTGAAAAAAAAGACGCAAACGATGCGGATGAAAAATCGGTAAAAGTTCGACTTCATTACTTACCAAACGACTCCAAACTTAGCGCAACCCTATCTATTTCGACCGATAAACTTGATAGTCATGAAGAATGGTACCTCACTGAACGTGAACATGATTCTGGCGTAAAAGATGCGCCTATTCCTAAACTGAAGCGAGACGTAAATACTTTTGCTTTAAATCTTGGTTACGATTTAGGTTCATCACAAATCACGAGTATCACAGCTTATCAAACACGCGAAATAGATCGGAAATATGTATATGGCAACTACCAAGAAGATCAAAATAAGTTCAGCCAAGAATTGCGGTTAAATCAACAATACAATGATCGTTTTAGCTATGTACTCGGTGGCTACTTGGAATCTCGCCGTTTAGACGTTTCGGCAAACAGTGCACGAAACAAGTTGGATTATGACACTTACGCGTTGTTTGGGCAGGCAAACTACCAATTCGTACCACAGTGGGACTTAACGCTTGGAGCTCGAGCTTCATACCTAAAAGTAAATTCTAATTTTAACGGAAACCCAGCATGGGGGATTAACCCTTTTAACAAAGAGCAGACAGAATCGACTGTCTCGCCAAAAGCCGCAATTGGTTGGCAAGCGAATGAGCAAACTCGAATTTATGCATCGGTAACAAGTGGTTACCGCCCAGGGGGATACAACGTCGTCCCGTTAAGTAATGCAGATGCAAATGGTTATGATGCTGAAAATTCACTTAATGGTGAACTGGGGTGGCGCACCAGTTTTGCGAATCAAAAAGTCGATTTTAGTGGTGCATTGTACTGGATCAAAACGGAAGATATTCAGCTATATACTGGTACACCTGGCAATCAGACTCTCAAAAATATGGGGGAGGCTGTAAGCAAAGGTATTGAAACCGAGCTGGCATTTTACCTAACCGACGATCTCACGATAACCGCAGCGGGGACTTATGGACGTTCAACATTTGAATCAAACAATAGTACATTTGAAGGCAATCGACTGCCATATGCACCGGACACGACAGCAACATTTGGCTTCAACTATTACTTGCCAGTAACGGGAGTCCAAGGGGATATTTCGATCAATTCTCAAGCTCGCTATAATTCCAAGATTCACTTTAACGAAGCCAATTCACTATCGCAAAGCGCGTACACTTTGGTCGATTTATCAATTAACTATGACTATAACCAAGACCTGTCTATTTCGCTCTTTAGCAACAATATCACAGACAAAGAATACACCACCTACGCGTTCTCTTACGGACAAACCTACAGTAATTACGGTACTGGTAGAGAGATCGGTGTGAAAGCGAAATATGAGTGGTAGTGAAGCACATGGTTAGTACTCAAAGAATCAAACTCAAACCGTTGCTCGCCGTGTTGGCGAGCGTTTACACCATTCAAAGCCTGGTGAGTATGTTTACGCTACAAGGTTTACCCGCTGTCATGAAATATGAGGGATTAAATACCTCCCAAATAGGCTTGTTCTACCTTGCGATGCTTCCTTGGGTTGCTAAATTTTTGTGGTCACCTTGGATTGAACGACAACGAAAAAAGGAGGGGAGCTTAAAAAATCACGCCGTTATTATCTTTGGTTCTCAACTGGTCTTGATTGCCATACTCGCCGCCCTTTGCATTATGGGGACTATAGAGAGTCAAATGACGCTCTTTGTTGGTGTATTTGTTATCAGCCTCTTTTCTAGCTTCGCCGATATCGCTACCGATGGTCTCGCGATTGATCAGTTGGAAGCAAAGAAAAGGTATTTAGGTAACGTAATGCAAGTTGGGGGATCGTATCTTGGTGCGGTTTTTGGTGGAGGGCTATTTATCTATGTTACTGCGCTGTTCGATTGGCAAACAGCACTATTTGGTCTGGCTTTGCTGACTTTATTATTCAGCATACCAACGCTTTCTTTGTTTTTTAATAGCCATAATCAACAGTACGTAACAGCAATACAGCCTTCTCTAAAAGCCTCATTTTCTAATCCTAAAGTTAGGCTTGGATTGATATTTATTACCTTGTCACAACTTGGTACTCGAGGGGGGCTATCAATGATGATGCCCTTCTTGGTTGATAGTGGTATACAGCTAGAAAACTTGGGGCTTTTGGTTATCGGCGGCGGTGTTATTACTGGTTTGATTGGTGTTGTTTTAGGTGGGTGGCTGATCAAAAAAAGTGATGCACTCAAAGTCCTACTGCTGATGACCAGTTTTGAGGTCATAGCTTTTAGCTTTTATCTAGCATACGATCTAAATATCACTGGATTGGGGGGGGTAATCGCAGGCGTTTACGTAGTAAATGGTATCATTACTTCAGCGAAATTTGTCGCGCTTTACACTTTGATGATGGATTTTGCCGCAGGTAATCAGTCAGGTGTGAACTTCTCACTTTTTCAATCTATGGATATGTTTATAGCAATAGTGATGGCAATCGCGTGTGGCGTGTTAATTGACTCCTTGGGATATTCGGCACACTTTGAATTGATGCTCACCTTTAGCCTACTCGCAATATGCTTAATCCCTGTATTAAAACCAACCGGGAAGACAAACCTTGCTTCGCAAACCTAATCAAAGCTTTATCGTCAAAGGAGTTCCAATTTTGAAAAGGGCTCTTTTCTCTGGCTGATCTACTTAGTTTAAAAATTAATATAAATGATACCTATTATCATTTATATTAATTGCTCTGGGGAGATGCTCACAAGAGACGACGAGGCTGTAAGAATGAGTAATATCGTGAAGAGCTTAAGCTTAGTTAGCGGCTTAGAGGGAACACTTGATGTTGTAGCTCTCGATGATGGTGTGAATGCCTACATAGTTAACTGTAAAGCGACAATGGACATTCAATTCAACGACCCAGCAGATGCTGGGTTCTATATAAGCTTTGCTGGCACCAACTATGCCTACAGTCCCAAATATCCAGATTACCCAGCGGCATCTTTTGCTTCTCGATGCATTGCATCGCTTTTGCTTGATCCTGAACCAGTCAACCCAATTGAATTAGCAGAAGGAGGTCGAATTGAGAACATTCGAATCCACTTCCCGTTACACCATAGCTTGACTAAAAACTTACTTCCCCAAAGTGGAAAATCATCATTCAAACCTTTCGATCTTTATGAGACGGGTTGGCAGATGCCACTAACAGGGGAGGTCCTCAATGTTGCTAAATCAGTTTGGAGCAATAATTTTCAAGGTATTGCCCGGACGGTGTGGTTAAGAGGTAAAATATTAGAGTTATTAGCACTACTCATGGTGCATAAAGAACCTAAATCTCTAGCAGAGCAAGCCTGTGACCTTATCGCAACGCAACCTCATATCGATTGGAATATACCATGCTTATCTAAGGAGCTTGCAACTAATGAGTGTTATTTAAAACAATCATTTAGAGAACAGTTCAACATGGGTGTTGCAAGTTGGATACAGGCTTATCGCATCAATCTTGCTAAAGAGCGTTTAACCAATTCTAATGAATCAATTACCAATATCGCCCTAGATTTGGGCTATCAAAGTGGCAGTTATTTTTCGAAGGTCTTCAAACAGCACTCCGGGCTTACGCCAAAAGCATTTCGAAGCCGTCTGTTAGGAGAGTAACCAGTGCTTAAAAAAAACGGTTGCTGAAGCATTAATAGAGCAGTTTCAAATAACAATCATGGTTTCTTGAAGCTTCAGCACTTTACTCAAATAACCACTCTATAGAGGATCTAAACTGTAGAGTGGCATCGTTCTGTAATTCGGACTTTCTGGATGTCTCGACACTACAACCAACCGTTGAACTGACCATTATTCAAACGCAGGTTTCGATGATGATAAATCATATGGTAAATATTCACACTTGAGATAAACCGTGTAACTATCTGGAACTCATTTTTGGACAAAAGCTTGCCAGTGAGTATCCTACTTTAGCTATCCTTGAATAACTTTTCGTATATCAAAATGAAGAGCGGCACCATCGAGGGAGGTGCCGAAAATGAAAGCTTTTGGACAATAACAAGAATCGTAACCTAACAATACTCAAAATATTTTATGCAAGCTAGAGTGAATTATATTCCGTTCGTTCATCCAACTTTGTTGCAGGGCCGATAAATTATACTTCCAGCGGAATAGTAGTATTAGTCATTTTGGCTATTAGCCTCCCGACTCGCTCGCGCATCTCGCGTCGATCCACAATCATGTCGATTGCGCCATGCTCTAAAAGGAACTCACTCCGCTGAAAACCTTCGGGCAGTTTCTCTCGAACGGTTTGCTCTATAACACGACGCCCAGCAAAACCGATAATTGCCTTCGGTTCGCCGATGTTAATATCTCCCAGCATGGCTAGACTCGCTGATACCCCCCCCAATGTCTGATCAGTTAATACAGATATGTAAGGGAGGCCTTCATTGGATAAACGATTTAACGCAGCGCTGGTTTTTGACATTTGCATTAACGACATAAGAGATTCTTGCATACGAGCACCACCACTGGCAGAAAAGCAAACTAATCCACAATTAGCTTCAATAGCGGCCTCAACGGCACGAACAAAACGAGCGCCGACAACAGAACCCATTGAGCCAGCCATAAAAGAAAACTCGAAAGCACAGGCAACAACTGGTAAGCCCAGTAGCTTTCCTTTCATCACAACCAAGGCATCTTTTTCTCCTGTACTTTTCTGGGCTATAGCAAGGCGTTCCTTGTAGCGTCTCAGATCCTTAAAGTTCAGTAAATCTTGTGGCTCATGTTCACTGGCAATCTCAAATCGTTCTCCTTTATCCAGAAAGCTGTCTAAGCGATGGCGTGCCGACATTCTCAAATGATGATCGCATTTTGGACATACCTCCAGGTTTTCCTCAAGAGCCATGCTGTAAAGGATCTGGTCGCACGAGGGACATTTAGTCCATACCCCATCTGGAATCGACGCTTTACGTGTACTTATTATATTCTTTTTATCTAACAGCTTTTCTAACCAACTCATGGGATACCTTTACCAGATAACTTTAGTAAGGGGTATTATATAAGCCAACTTCTGGTAATAAAGCGTGTAATATGGGCTTTATAATCCAACATTATGGGATGAAGGGAAATGTTTGATAAGATTGATCAGCAGTGGCTAAAAAGTTTTCATTGTGTCTATGAAAACAACAGCTTTAAACGCGCGGCGGAATTTCTAAGCTTACCGACGTCAAATGTCAGTCGCCATATCGCTTTACTGGAAGAACGACTGGATACACGACTATTTGACAGGACTACACGCCGAATAGCTCCGACAGATGCAGGGGAACATCTTTATTTACGAACACAGCCACTGCTGGACAAACTTAATGACGCACTTGAGGAAGTGACTCAGCATTCTTATGAAGTCATGGGGCAACTTAAAGTTTTAATGCCAGACTCACCTGCTTTGGCTCAAGCATTGGTTTCTTTTTGTATCCAGCATCCATCAATTTCATTATGTTGTGATACGAGCATTAGCCCTAAAGAGGATTTACTTGATGGGTTTGACGTTATTTTGAGCTTTCACAGAGGAAAGCTTGAAGACAATAATTGGGTAGCTAAGGAGATTAAACGCTGGCAAAGTGCTGTTGTAGCATCCCCCCAACTTCTACAGGTCTCTCCCAGACCTTTTCAGATTACCGATTTAAAACACGTTCCGTGCATCAATAGCTTTACCGTACTAAATGGAACTCCCTGGGTTTTCAAAAACGCTAAAGGTGAGCCAATCACCCAAAAGGTACAGTCCTCATTTAAGGTCAATAGCGGGCATCTTGCCAAATCTGGCGCATTAGCTGGTTTGGGATTCGCGATACTACCAATCGAATCCTGTCGCAATGAGATAAATGCAGGCTCTTTGGAAGTCGTAGAACTAGAGTACGAACCTGAAGATCTAGTTTTGTATGTCTTTTATGCTTCCAGAAAACACTTGGCAAAAAAGATCCCGATATTTATTGAACACTTACAGCACCAAGCAAATTTAGATAAAAGGACATAAGCTGAAGAACAATTTTGATGAAAGGCTTTGTCTGAACCACTTCTTTAGAGTCGGTGATTAGCTAAGCGAATTATTATGCAAAAGAGAGGCTACTTGGTGTACACAGTATGGTGCAAGAAACTGGGAGATTCCGCGCATCGATGTTGCGCGGTCTGCCATTAGTAAAAGTCGGGCTATTTTCTGGCGAGATTTACTACCGTTTTGTTGCGCAAACTTGATGTATGGAATCCACTCCCTCTCTGCCAATCTACACTTAGCAGAGTGCAGTTATAACGAGGGTTCCAATATGTTGACTAAAAATGTTATCGCGATCGACCTAGCAAAAAATGTTCTGCAAGCCTGCCATATCAGTATTTACGGTGAGATGCTGTCCAATAAACCTTTAAGTCGACAGAAAATGAAAGAGTTTCTTGCCAAGGCTAAGCCTTCCATTGTCGCCATGGAAGGTTGTTGCGGCTGCCACTACTGGGGGCAATTAGCTGAAAAGTTTGGACACGAAGTGCGGATTATCAACCCGAAGAAAGTGAAAGGCTACCTAGAAGGACATAAAACTGATCATAATGATGCCCTTGCTATCGCTAATGCCGCTATCCAAATTGGTATCAAGTACAGCCGTCCAAAGTCATTAGAACAACAATCTATGCATTCATTAGAAACCAGCCGTAGGTTCTTATCTCGTAGTGTGGTTTCCTTAGGGCTTCACATTAGAGGGACGATTTTGGGCTACGGGATAGCAAACCCTAGAGGTGAAAAAGGTTTAAAAGCGTCGGTTCAAACAGTACTTGATGGAGAGACCTCAATACCAGCAAATGTTGTATCCGTTCTGTCCATGTTGTGGGAGCAATATAAAGAACTGAAAGCAAAACTCATCGCGTTCGAAAAAGAGAAAAATGCGTTAACCCGTCAGATAGAACCATGCCAACGATTAATGGAAATTGAAGGTGTTGGTGAAACAACAGCTGCGATGCTTTATACCACTCTGGGTGATGGAAAGCAGTTCAAGAATGGAAGGCAAGCTTCAGCGTTTGTTGGTCTTACGCCCAAACAACACAGTTCAGGTGGTAAGGTCTTTATGGTTGGGATCGATAAATGCGGTGGTGTGAAAGAGCTACGCTCCCTTCTCTATCTTGGTGCAATGTCTTACGTTGGACGACTACCAGAAAAACCGAAGACTCAAAAGGATGCTTGGTTGAGGAGTATCATAGATCGTATCGGATTCAAGAAGGCCTGCATTGCACTGGCGAACAAAGTGGTACGGACTGCATGGGCAATGTTACGGTATGAATCTGAATATAAACCTGTTTTACTCACCGATTAATCATTAATAAACTCTTAAATTTCACAAAATGATGATGCATAAAAGGTAAGACCAACCTACTGAAAACCTGGCCATTCTGTCATGCTAAGCAAGCTGCTAACTCGATAAGGACAGTAGGTGCGCAAAACATCAAAGGCTAGAAGGTAGCTCCTTCAATAAGAAGCCGAATATACGACCGCATCTTAACTTTTATTACCAAAATCACTTTGTAAATACGTGGATTCCATATATGGAAAGGGGCAAAAACAAGCTACAGCCACCCGCCATAGCTGCTTAGAGCGTGCTTTGAAAACCAACGACCGTTTGAATTTTACTTATCCAAAGACGACGTTAAGTAGCGTATTTTAACGCCGTCATTGTTAGTTGCTTTTAGAACGGTTGATTAAAGGGGTAACACCCAAGCGAAAGCGGCTAGGGGTTTTAATTCTGCGCTGAAGTAACCGACACCATTTTCCACATACAGCGTCTGTTGTTGGACGCCTTCAATATGTTCTTTGAGCGTATAGCTTCCGTCAGCGATGCCTAGTTTTTGAATAACCTCTGCCGTCACCTTCAGCTGAATGTGGTCTGTTTTGCTTTGGCTGAAGTTAGCCGCGGCGATAACCAGTTCTTGATTATCGAAACGCAAGAAAGCATAAACTGAATCACTTAGCTGATTGGATTTGTGTAAATCTTGGTACGCTCCGGTCATCGATGAATGGTTCAATGAAAAGGTCATCACTTGTTGATAGAAGAGTCTGAGTTGCTTTTCGTCATCGTTGAGCTGCCCACCATCGAACTTTCCTCCGTTCATCCATTTTTGATGTTGAGGAACACCGATGTAGTCAAATATAGACGTGCGAGAAGGTTGCCCAAAGCCTGCGTTCTCCGCGCCCGATTCGCCGACTTCTTGCCCGAAGTAAATCATGGTGGGAGAGCTACTTAATAGCGCACTGACTAACATGGCTGGTTTGGCAATGTGTGGGTTACCAACAAACTCAGGAGACGCGACACGCTGCTCATCGTGGTTGTCCAAGAAGTGCATCATGTGGTGTTCGATGTCCATCATTTGATGCTGGATCTCAGGAATGATTGCCGTTGAAGCCTTACCTTGCATGATTGCTTTTAGGCCGTCGTAAAGATCGACTTTGTCATACAGGTAGTCCATTTTACCCAAGCGAATGTAATCACGATAAAGGTCCGGTTGATACACTTCCGCCATCAAAAAGGCGTCTTGATTCTTTACTTTGATTGATGAGTTGAGATAGCTCCAGAATTCGACCGGTACCATTTCTGCCATATCGTAGCGAAAGCCATCGACGCCTTTTTCTAACCAATATAAGGCGATGTCTCGAAACTTAATCCATGAATCCGGCACATCAACGCACTGCCAGAAATGGTAGTGGGCGAGGTGATCACGCATCGCATAATCATCCGGTAGTTCAGGAAAGTCTTTTGAACCGTCTGGTCGCAAGCCATAGTTAATTTTTACGGTTTCATACCAATCATCGAAGTTTGGTTTGCGCAAACGCGATCCGTTGCCTGTCCATTTGGCTGGGGATTCAAGAAACGGTGAGGCTAAATTCGGGTGTTGTTCGCCACCAAGAGGAGTGAACGCAGGTTCGATCTCGGGCAGTTCAAATGCGCTGTCAGGAATGTAATAGAAGTTATTGTTGCGATGATATTCAACCGTCGTGTCATCTTGATCGCCAAAGTCATGTACGCCTTCTGGGTTATTCAAGCCTTGGTAATTACGGGCAATGTGGTTAGGGACGATATCAATGATGACTTTCAAACCATTGTCATGGCTTCTTTTGATCAAGGCTTCGAATTCCTGTAAACGCTGCGCTGGGTTGTCAGCAAGATCTGGGTTTACGGAGTAGTAATCTTTGACGGCATAAGGTGAGCCAGCCCGTCCTTTTACAACGCTTGGATGATCGTCTGAGATGCCGATGTGCTTGTAGTCGTTGATCACAGCATGATGTGGTACTCCGGTGTACCAAATATGAGTGATGCCGAGTTCTCTAATTTCGGTCAGCGCTTTATTGGTGAAGTCACTGAACTTGCCCACGCCATTTTGTTCAATGGTTCCCCAAGGTGTGTTCTGTGTATTCTGATTGCCGAACAAACGGGTAAAAACTTGATAGATTGAATGTTTCTTGTTGTACATACTTATATTCCATCTTGAGAAGTGGAGGTGTAGGGCTTTGTCATTGAAACTGTGCTAGACGTTATGTTTGATATAGACGTTATATTTGGTATAGAAGTTATCGTTAGGAGGCTAGCTTAATCAGAATGCGGCTTTATCCTCCTTGGGTAAGAAAATCGGGGCGTAGTTGCTGTGGTATGTGAGCGGCTGCTCAAAAAAAGGGGAGGTTAATACCTCCCCTCGCTTTTCCCCAAAAAAACAGGCTCGTCTGTGATGATTATGTGAATGTGAAGCTTATTGTTTCGTCACAGATACCACGGCTTTTTCTGCGCTGTCATTGAGTTGATGAATCGCATTCAGTGTGAATGTGTAGTTGCCGGCTTCGGTTACATTCAACTTACAGTCGCCTTCGCTGCCAATGTTGATCGAGCCTTTAGCTAAGTCGACGGAGTGACAGCCAATATCCAAGATACCCCAAGTAGAACCGCCAAACTTGAAGCCATATTCACCCACAGCCAAAGCGCCAGTGACAGAGTAAACGCCGTTACCAACGAAGTTCATCGCCCAAGCGTCCGTCGGGTTCCATCCGTTCATTGCACCACGTACATAGACGGTCGTTTTGCCATATGGCGGAATCTTAGATACGTCCTTTTGTGAGTTATCAACCGATAACCCAGCACCTTGTGACGCGCCTTGAGTTTGCACAAACACAGCGGTGGTTAATGGCGGTACGGTGAACGTCTCAGCGGAAAAGGTGGCGCCTTTCACGATGTCATCGGCAGAGTTCTTCTGAATAGTATGGAGTGTAAAGCCCGTCGCTCCCGTGATCTTGAATGATTGAGATTTACTCGTTGAGTTTACAACAACAACAAGCGCATCAGCGGTAGTATCTAGGTCTTTGCCCGTGGAGATTCCGTCATCAATTGACATCACGATCAGGCCTTCGATTTGATCTTTGCCCACATTGCGGAAGTCGACTCGCTTCATGATTTCTTCTGCTGTGTCTAAACGGAACAGTTCACTTGAGCTGCGGATTTTTAACAGCTCTAGGAATTGCTGCTTGGTTAGGTCAATGTCTTCTTTTACTGGTTTAGCTGTGCTGTCGGCAATGATGGTTTTGATGAGTTCCCAGTTGGCACCATCTTTGTCTTCACGAGGTAAGCCAACATTCCAGTTATTGCCAGTACCATCAAACATCACGCGGTTGTACCAATCGCCAGAGTCGTAAGAATCACGCTGCATCGATTTAGAACGTAACAGTTCAGAACCCATGTGTATGAACGGGATGCCTTGGCCCAACATGACGGTCGAGAGCGATACCGACTGCATACGAGCACGTTCTGCAGAGCTTGTGCCTTCGGCGATTTTGTAAGCGTTGTTATCCCAAAGAGTTTGGTTATCGTGCTTGGAAACGTAAGAGATGTTCTCTGACGGCATTTTGGTGTAGCCGGCCGGTGCGCCGTTGTAGTCGACGTTTTTGCCCAGTTTGGTATCGCCTTTGTAATCCAGTAATACGTATTCGGCTAAGTTACCGGCCATGCCTAAGCGCACAAGATCTTGGTTGTGTAAACGACCGTTGACTGAGTCTTGATCAACCTTGGTTTCTTCGTTGGCAAACGCGGCGTTACCGAAGCCTTGGTTAAAACGAAGTGGGTGCTTACCTTCAGAATCGACACCGCCATCAAATGGGCTACCGCCTCGCACTGCATCACGCAAACGGTCAGAGAAGGTGCCAATTTCGGTGCCTGCCATATTGATCTGGTTGGCTTGTTCGAAGCGAGCGTTGTTTGCTACTTCGCCAAAATCCCAACCTTCGCCATAGAACAGGGTATTTGGGTCGATCTTGCGCACTTCTTTCAATGCTTCAACCATTACGCTTTTTGGCTGGTGGCCCATTAAGTCAAAACGAAAACCATCAACCTTATAGTCGTCAGCCCATACCTTGAGTGAGTCGACCATCAACTTACCCATCATTAGGTTTTCAGTTGCGGTGTTATCACAACACGTTGAGCTTTCCACGCCACCAGTGTTCACATTCAGGCGGTGATAATACCCAGGGACGATCTTATCCAGTACGGACTTATCGTTCACGCCAGACGCATTGGTATGGTTATAAACCACGTCCATGATCAGTTTAAGATCCATTTCGTGCGCAGCTTTAACCATTTGACGGAATTCTAGAATACGTTTTGAACCGTTAGGATCTGTCGCGTAACTTCCCTCTGGAACGGTGTAATGAAATGGGTCGTAGCCCCAGTTGAAACTATCTAGCATACGCAGATCGTTCATTAGAGCTTGGGCATCGCCTGTTGAAGAGTTATAGCTGTTGAGTACGGTTTCGATGGTTTTGTTTTCATCTTCGGTGCCGCATAAAGTCGCCGTTGGTTTTACGTTACAGAGTTTGCCAACGGTGTCGGTGATATCCACGCGGCTCGCGTCATCTTCATTGATGGTAGCGATATCGAATGCAGGTAAGATATGAAGCGTAGTTAAACCGGCATCTTTCAGAGCTTTCAAGTGTTTTACTGACTCACGATCGGCTTCTGTTAGCGCTAGGTACTTGCCGTTTAAGCTTGCTGTACCTAACTTATCACTGAAGCTAAAGTCACGAAGGTGTGATTCGTACAGTACGTGGTCTTCGTCTTTCTTCACCGTTGGGCGCTTATATCCAGCCCAACCTTGTGGCATCAGTGCTGCTTCATCAAGGTCAATCACTTGTGAGTATGCTGAATTCTTCGACAAGCCGAGTGAGTATGGGTCGGTCACAAGGCGAGTTTCGATATTACCAGTGGTTGGGTGGTAGACCTTCACTTGGTAACGGTAATAACTATTCACGGCGTTAGAAATTGAATCCGTTGCCCAAATGCCTGTTTCCAAGCTTTCCGTCATTGGGATCACTTTTGAACTTTGTCGGTCTTCGCTGTAGAGGACGAGTTCAACATCTTGCGCGGTAGGAGCCCAAAGTTTGAAGGTCGTCGTGCTGCCTTCCACAATCGCCCCCAGTGTTTCTCCGATTGCGTTACCCGTCTCTTTGTTGGCAAATACAGCATCAAGTACGCCGGGCTTTTGAACTTTAGTTGAAGAGATAACGTCGCCATTCACATTATACGCAACAACAATGATTTGAGATTTCAAGATGGTGCGCAGCGTGCTGGCGTCAACATCAATTGATAAAGCGGGTAGGCTTGCTAGATGACGGAAGCGTTCTTTTAATGCAGAGGATAGCTTGCCATCTTTTTTGAGTTCAACGGCCTGCCCACCGACGATCGCCTTATCATCGTTTATCGTGATGCTGTTATCGAATGCGTAGAACAACTTGAGAGAATCGGCACCGTCTGCAGCTTCCCAAGCGATTGTGTTTGAGTCCAACCAATGTGCCTTCTGGCCATCAATCTTAACTGGGCGTTCTGAAATAGGTTCGTAGTACAGCGCGCTGCTGCCATGGAAACCGAATACAGATTGAGATTGACTCAGTTTGGTGAGATCAATTTTCGAGTTGGCGCTGCCAAACGCCTTATCGCCGCCATTATGCAAGATGAAGTTCATGCACTTATGAGGGTCGGATGCATCTGGGTCGACTTTCAACACGTAGTAGGCGCCATAGGTATCATTGATGCCCTTGAATTCATAAGGTACATCCCAGTCAGTCCCATTGTTACCTAATCCCATGCCGACTAAGTCAGTGCTCGTACAACCTTCACCATTCCAAAGGTGAAGCCCCCAGCCGTCGTAGGTCGAGCCAGAAGCGCGAGCCGCTGCAACATCTCGTTTGTAATAAATAACAACTTCGTTTTCAGCGGCTTTATATAGACTATTGCTGTCAGAGTTTGTTTTGCTAGTGTCGCTTCCACAGCCTGCTACCAAGGTCGCGGTGACGAGAGGCAATATCGCCTTGGCTAAAGCTGAACGTTTGAAGTTGTTTGTTTGCGCAATATTGAAGCTCTTTGTTTTTGCAATCTTCAAGGTACTTTGTAGAATCTCGTGTTTATTGGTATTTATTTCGTTCACGTTTTGATATCCATATTTTTTACGAAGATGAATATCCTAGGCTTAACGATGCTCCACTATTTGTGACGCTTATGTATTAAGTTATTTTTAATCCGTAAAAATAGGAAACCTAGTGTCGATATCACGGATTGTGGTGGTTAACGCGCTTTTTTATTGGTTCAATAGCTCATAAAATACAGTTGGTTAGCCATAGGCGTAGAAGATAGGAGTAGTCGCTAGGGGTGATAACTACGCCTTATTTATGTGAGCTTAGTGGCACTTCACTCGCTGATTGTTTTTCCTATCAAAAAAAGTTTGTACTCATTCGCCTCAAATAGCCTTAGTGAGTCTTTAATGTGGAATGGTGACGCTATGTTGTTCATTATCCAAAGGAGTTGATGTTGTCTTCATCTATTCAAATCGCTATTACTTATCTGGTATTGGTAGCGGTATCTGCGTTGTTTTCAGAAAGTTCAAAAGCGCTCTTGGTGTGGTATTTAGTTATCGGAATAGTGACGTTTTTTGTGTACGCGAAGGACAAGAGAGCGGCAATCAATGGTAATTGGCGTGTACCAGAGAAAACTCTGCATGTTTTTTCTGTTGCTGGTGGTTGGTTAGGGGCGTTAATTGCTCAAGATAAACTGCGTCATAAAACGCAGAAGCAACCATTTAGATTTGTATTTTTCGTGACGGCGTCACTTAACGTTGTGGCTTTTGTCTGGACGTTAACGCCGAGTGGGCAGGCGACATTTGGTCAATGGCTAAGCGAGATTATTAAGCTCTTTTAAAGAAACGGATGGTTAGCACCGGTGTACTAACCATCAATAGATAAAGTAAGTCGATTAGATCATCGGAATCGTTGAGGCTAGAAGTAAGCCTGCCATACCGTAGTTGAAGCTCTTGATGCGTACTGGTGTTGTTAAACAGTGTTGCAGTTGTTTGCCTGCTGCCGTCCAGAATGTCACTGATGGCAAGTTGGCTAGTGTGAATATACTGGCGATGATCGCGAGCTCCCACCATGAACTACCACTGCTGTACACTGAAATTGCCGTCAGCGCCATTGACCAACCTTTCGGGTTCACCCACTGAAAACTTGCCGCACCAATGAAGGTCATGGGTTTAAAAGCCTTAGTACTTTTCGCTTTACCGCTCAATGCTATCTTAATCGCAAGGTACACGAGGTAAGCAAGACTCAGGTATTTCAAAATTTGGTGAGAGACCGGATAGGCGTTAAAAATCCCCATTAAGCCGAAGCCAACCAATAGCAACATGGCTGCAAACCCCAGAGCAATGCCAAGCATGTGCGGAATGGTACGAGCAAAGCCAACATTGGCTCCTGATGTCATGAGCATGATGTTATTTGGACCTGGTGTGAAGGTCGAGACAAACGCAAACAAGGCAAGTGCGCTAAGTTGTTCTAAAGGCATTGTGATTCTCCAGCAGTAAAATGAACGAAGTGACTGACCGGTCATGACTTTCACGTGTTGAGAAACATAGTAGGTGGAAAGTGAGGCAATTATGTGCTTTTATTTCCTCAATTATCACTTAATGCACAATAATAAGTACTTATGGATAGATTTGACGAAAGGATATTGCAAGAGCTTAAATTGGACGGCAGAATCTCCAACATTGAGCTTTCAGAACGTATAGGATTGTCGGCTTCAGCGACCTTAAGGCGAGTACAGGACCTCGAGCGTAAAGGGATCATTCAAGGTTACCGTGCGGTTCTGGATAATGGCCTGATGGGCGTTGGCTTTATAGCTTATGTTTCGATTGGCTTGTCGAGCCATAGCAAAGCGGCTCAGCTAGAATTTGAACAGCACGTCAGTATGGAAAAAGAGGTGGTGGAGTGCCACAACATTACTGGTGCCAACGAGTACTTGCTAAGGGTAGAAACAAAAGATCTACCGGGCTATAAGAAGTTTCATGCCGATGTGCTTGGGGAGTGTGCTCAGGTTCAATCCATTACGACTATGGTTGTTATGGATACACCCAAAGATGAACGTTAGTCGAGTTTTATTTCAGGAGAGGCGCAGTGCCAAATACTAATCAGTTGTTATTGTTCTTAGATGTGGTTCAACAAGGGTCGTTTACCAAAGCGGCAACCTTGCATGATATGGACAACTCATCACTCTCTAAACAGATAAAAAAACTCGAGCAAGATTTAGGTGTTCAGTTGCTCAACCGTTCTACGCGTTCGTTCTCGTTGACGTCGGCAGGGGAAGATATTTTAGCACAAACCTATGTGCTGAAAGATACTATCAATCAGATCCAAGGCATTGCTGATTCGTACCAATCTGAACCCAAAGGTGTGCTACGAATTACGTCGCCGATCTATTTTGGTCAGCAATACTTGCAACCTATCATTACTCAGTTCATGAGAAAGTATCCGGATGTTCAGATTGTACTTTCACTAGACGACAAGATCGCCAACATCATTGCAGGACAGTTCGATATCGCGTTTCGCTTCAGTAAGCTCGTTGAATCCAATTTGATTGCCAAGAAGATTGCCGACAGTAACTTTATGTTGGTCGCCTCGAACGACTTTGTGAAGCAGCATGGTGAGCCAAAGACGCCACAAGATTTGCTCTCTTTACCTGCGGTTATCTATACCAATGGTGATATGACGGTTGATCATCTACGTATCAGTGAAGAGTCGGGAGGCAACACTTTCCAAAGCCTGACGATTCGTGGCAACTATAAGGTCAGTGATGTTCGTACCATGGTCTCTTGCGTGAAAGATGGCTTAGGTTATGGCTTCCTTGACCAATCAAACTTGTATGCCTCAATGAAAGAATTAGGCTTGGTTACGTTACTTCCAGATTATGCAATCTCGACGGTTGATACGGCTATTTATGCTGTGTATCCGCATCGTAAGCAGACCAAATTGGTCAAAGAGTTCATTACTACGGTTCAAGACTATATTGGCTCTCCGACCATTTGGGAGAAGATGCAGCAAGGCTAGTTGGAAAGTCTAGGCCATAAGCTGATAGATAAGATAGATAAGATAGATAAGATAGATAAGATAGATAAGATAGAATAAGTAACGCCCAAGACTTATAGAGAAAAAGCGAGCGGGATCACAGCATTAATGGAGTGCTGACGGATAGATACTCGTAGGCTTTTTATCATTATGTATTCCTGAGATACTGAACAAAATTCATTTTAGGGCGGAACGTTTTAATAACTGCGCTTTTCCCTGTCATTCAAACATACTGCTCGCTATAGGTTGATTGCTTTCCTGTGTAGGGTGCTATTAGCCGAGTTAGGATAAAATATTTTATGAGTACAATGGGAATCGCAATTGGTGCGACCGCTCTTTCGTTAATACTTATTGCTGTTTGGTTGGTCTCTTTGTCGCTAAGAAAAAAGCGCTTGGAACAAGAACGTAAAGCTCGCGCAGTTGCTTACCGAAAAGCGATTGAAAAAGCACGTATCCAAGAGCAAAAAGATCGTCAATTTAAGGCTGAAACTGGGCATGTACCGTCGATTCTGTATTTGGCGAAAGAAGCCGAACGAGTCAATCTTAAGGAAGCTCTATATTGGTACGACAAAGCTGCCCATTTAGACAATGTCAACGGCATGTACGGCATTGTGCGTCTGAGTATGAAGTGCAAAGAAGACCTAATTTTAAGAGAAAAGGCCAATTTTTGGCAGTTAGCGATATCAGCACTGGATAATGATCCGCTTGCAAAATTCGAGGTGGGTAAAGCACTCGTGTTTGGTCGCGGAGTTGAGAAAAACCTTCCGAAAGGCAGCGCCTATATTGAAGAGTCTGCAGCTAGTGGTAACACTGAAGCGATGCTTTTTATGGGGGATTGGTGCTTAGATAGAGAGAACCCAGATTATTCTCCAGAAAGCTCTTTCATGTGGTACAGAAAAGCGGCTGAAAAGAATAGCCTAGACGGAAAAATCAAATTGGGTATGAGCTATTTGAACGGTGTTGGTGTTGTCGCTAATCATCGTGAAGCGGTTTACTGGTTTGAAACGGCAGCTGAAAAAAACTGTGCAGAAGCGATGTTTAAAGCCGGTGAGGCGTGGATTGACCATGGTGAGCACGGCAATGCTATCGCGTATATCTGGTTATTCTTATCGGCTCATTTTGGCTATGCGGATGCGAGGTATTTGAGAGATAAAGTTGGTGGGGATCTTGGTGTTGATGCCGTTGTGGGGTTACAGGCCCTGACTAAGCCAATAATGACCAAGTTGACGCAAGAAGCAATCACCAAGCACTCTATCGTTAAAGCGCTCAACAAGCTCTACAAACGCGATATCCCAGTGCATAAGAAAGTGAAAGAAGCCTCTGACGAAGAGGGTGATGAGTTAGGTGTCGATAAGGCGGATTTGGATACTGAAGCCTCAAATGCTCAAGCTTCAAGTGCTCAAGGTTTAAATGCCAACAATCACCAACAGGCGGCTGAAAACCATGATGGTGACAAGGCAAGCGCGAATCGAGCATCACAAGATAAGCAAGCTAACTCTAATAGCGGTTCTTTGGACTTTAGCCAACCGGCAGTCGAGTCTAACTGGAAGAGCAATTAATAATCCGTGTTTATGAGTTATTACCTGTATTCTGTACATGACTGAAACGAGTAGTTCTACAATTTAAAAAATCCAACGATGTTATATGAGTGTAGATGTTATAACTGACTGCATTAAGCCGCTAAGGCGATCCGTTATTCATACGGTAGGTGTTATACCAATCGTAGTAAATCACTGGTCACCCTAGCTTGCTAAAACGCTCGATAACTGCGTTAGTATTTTTGATTGTAGAATAACTACTTATCGAAACTTCTTGTCGAAAAGAGCTGCCTTGTTCTCAAGCCTTTTCTCTGCGCTATTTTTGATCACTTACTTACTGTGATTGGTATTATTGACTGCGGCGGGTAAAGCACTCAAACAAAAAAAGGGAAGCATCTGCTTCCCTTTTTGTTTATGTACGATTTGCTTTTTAGAGCTTAGAGCTTAGAACTGTTTAGGTTCAGAGCAGCTAAAGGCTTATTGCTCTTTGTTTTGCTCGGCTTTACATACAGCAGCAGTGAACACTACGTCTGTTGAGCTGTTAAGCGCCGTTTCAGCTGAATCTTGAATCACACCGATAATGAAACCAACCGCTACAACCTGCATCGCTACATCGTTTGAAATACCGAATAGGCCACACGCTAGCGGGATAAGCAGTAGTGAACCGCCAGCAACACCCGATGCGCCACATGCTGATACTGCAGCAACAAGGCTTAGTAGAATCGCAGTGAAGATATCAATCTCAATACCCATAGTGTGTACAGCAGCAAGCGTTAACACAGTGATGGTGATTGCAGCGCCTGCCATGTTGATCGTTGCGCCTAGAGGAATTGATACAGAGTAAGTATCTTCGTCTAGCTTTAGTTTCTTACAAAGGTTCATGTTCACTGGGATGTTTGCAGCGCTTGAACGAGTGAAGAATGCCGTTACACCAGATTCACGAATACATTGCAGTACAAGTGGGTATGGGTTTTGTTTTGTTTTAATAAATACAAGCAGTGGGTTAACCACAAGTGCGATGATCAGCATTGAGCTTAGTAGTACTGCTAGTAGTTGACCGTAGCTTGCCAGTGCATCGAAGCCTGTTGTTGCGAATGTTGCAGAAACAAGACCGAAGATACCGAATGGGGCAAGGCGAATAATGAAGCGAACAATGTGTGAAACACTGTGGCTTAGGTCTTCGAAAACCGCTTTGGTTGTTGCAGATGCGTGGTGCAGAGCAAGACCAAGACCGATTGCCCAAGCAAGAATACCGATGTAGTTCGCATTCATTAGTGCGCTAACTGGGTTGTCTACAAGCTTGAATAGAAGCGTATGAAGAACTTCTGCAATACCTTGAGGAGGGTTAGCACCTTCAGCGCCAGCAACCAGTGTCAAAGTGGTTGGGAACATGAAGCTCAGTACTACAGCAGTCAGTGCAGCAGAGAACGTACCAATCAAGTAAAGCACAATGATTGGACGCATATGGGTATGCTGACCTTTCTTTTGGTTTGCGATAGAAGCTGCAACAAGAATGAATACTAAAATTGGGGCAACAGCTTTCAGAGCACCAACAAACAGGCTACCTAATAGGCCTGCATCTTGAGCTGCTGAAGGAGAAACCATGGCGAGAACGACACCGAAAACAATACCAGCAAGGATCTGTAGAACGAGATTTCCACGAGCGATGCGGGCGAGCATGTTGTGATTTTGCATAAAATACCTGCAATTGTTAATTTATTATAGTGATGTATCTTTTTATGAAGTTGTACCAAATCCAACTATACACTAGCGGAATTGGCGGTCATATTAGCGGGATCTAAGAGGGTGTCTAGGGATAGTTTACTTTTAGGGTTATTGTTTGCGCTATGTGGTGTTTTTAGAGCTAAATGTTAAATAAATGTATTTTGATTGAGCTATAAATCTGCTGATTCTCATTTGATAGATTCAAAACACTGCAAATGTAGAAATGTAAACGGCTATATGAAAGAACATTGTGTGCATAAATAACCACACCATTATCAAATTGAAACAAAAAGCCCCACGTGATTAACACGATGGGGCTCATTGTCTTAAATTAAAGTTATCTTAAGTTAGGTTATCTTCAATACAGCTTATAGCTGTTAACCTTAAACCTTAAACCTTAAACCTTAAACCTTAAACCTTAAACGTTAGTCAGATGCTTTTTTAAGATTGCGGCCTTCTGATTGTACGGTTTTGTACATCTTGGAAAGCTGCTTATTGCTGGCGCGTTGTTCCGCTAACGAGGCGCCATTTCGGGCTTGTTCTCGCAATAACTTTCGATAGTTAGCAAATCGTCGCTCAGACAATTCTCCACTTTCAATCGCCTTGCGTATCTTGCAACCCGGTTCTGATTCATGATGACAATCAGAGAATCGGCAATGCATGGCTAACTCTTCCACATCAGAAAAGGTTTCACTCACGCCTTCAGCGCAGTCAGCAAGTTGTAGCTCTCGCATTCCTGGAGTATCGAGCAGTAAGCCTCCCGATGTTAGCAAGTGGAGCGATCGTGATGTGGTTGTGTGTCGGCCTTTGCTATCGTCTTCACGAATGCCACCTGTGGCTTGTTCAGCCTCACCAAGTAATGAGTTGACTAAGGTAGATTTACCCACACCGGATGAACCCATTAAAGCCACAGTCTTGCCCGTTTTACACCAAGGCGACAAAACTTGAGTTGAGTCTTGGTCTAGGCTATTCACCGCTTCGATCATCAGCATAGAATCTAAGCTTTGCACTTGTTGTACTTTGTCTTCGTAGTCATCACACAAGTCTTTCTTGGTGAGTACGATAACGGCTTCAACCTGTGCTTCATTGGCGAGCGCTAGATAGCGTTCAATACGGCTTAGATTAAAGTCGTTATTTAACGAAACCACGATAAAAACCGTGTCGATGTTAGCTGAGATATATTGTTCAGCGACACGGCTACCTGCAGCTTTACGGCTGAAGAGTGATTGACGGTCTAATAAACGGCCGAATTGCAGTTCAGAGTTCAAGATTACCCAGTCGCCTACCGTCATTGAGGGTTGGTTTTGATGGATAGGGAGAGCGATTTCGCCTTGTTCTGACGCTAGTGTATAGCCGCTGCGATGGTGCGCGGTAATACGAGCAATGACGGATTGGTCATAGTCTTCGAGTGTCAGTTGTTGTTGGAATACAGGTTGCCATCCAAGTTGTTGAAGTGACATTGGATTAGAAAATGCGTTTTGTGAATTCATGTCTATTTACCCAGACGTGCGAGCTTTCTTTTCTTGTGAGAGCATTAAAGTCTTATGAGAGCATTAACTTCTTGTGAGCTCTCTTATTGTTGATGAGATCAAAAGAGTTAATGAGACCAAAAAGCGTTGCTGAGATTAAAAGCGTCGAGACGTCAAAAATGTTTTGAGTTTGGGTCGAATTCAAATAGATAGGACCCCGGATTGAGTCATGCTTTACAGGCATGCAGGAATTGATCACTTACGATCAATAGTAAACCGGGTAAAAGTGTGCGGTCGTCAAAGAGTGACGATAAATTGGTCGATCGGTATTTAAGTTGGATTAACCAAACAAGTTAACGCGTTACTTTTACTGCCAGTTTTAGTGTGTTCATTACAATCATCTTCTATTCTCCTTGGTTATTAATGTGGTCAGGCTTTGAATAAAAAGCGAGCTCAGTTTAGCAAAAAGCCACGATGGCGAGAAGTCATCGTGGCTTAAATTATTTCATCGATTGTGAATCTGATTAATGATGATCGTGATTCATCTTTTTCATGCCGCTCATCACTTTCTTCACTGGCGCATCAAAGGTCTGTGTTTCACCGTTTGCGAAGGTCAGTGTCATTTTGATTTGTTCACCTTCTTTTAGGCTGCTTTTTAAGTCAAACAACATGATGTGTAGGCTGCCCGGTTTAAGTACAGCTTTACCATTTGCAGGGATGGTGATCGCTTGAACTTGACGCATCTTCATTACGTCGCCATCAACGATAACATCATGAAGTTCAACCTTTCCTGCTGCTGATGTTGTTGCAGAAACAATAGCGCGATCTTTATCGCTATGGTTCATCAGAGTCGTGAATACCGCGCTGTTCACTGCTGAAGGCGGGGTTGCGCGCGCGTACGCGTCATGAACCATAATATCGTTATTCGCTTGAGCAAGAGGAGTGAGCAATAAGCCTGCTAGAGCAAGTGCTTTTAACTTCATGTTGTTGTCCTTAATTTTTTGTTTTGGTCTGGGAGCTGACTTTTTGTTCGAACTTTATTCGTTAAGTTCTTTATTTTTGTACACGTTGTTTCTCGTCGCTGATGACTTGGTACGTTAGCGCGTTAATGTGTTAATAGCTTCAACAATTGGCGCTGGCGTTAACGTATGCGGCACTTTGGTAATCAGCGTGCCATCGGGTTTTAAAAAATAGAAATATGAGCTGTGGTCTAGGGTGTATTCCAACTCTGAACCTTCAAGCTTGGTCTTTCTAAAAATAACACCGTAGTTGTGTGCAAGCGTTGTTGTCACATCTAACGGGCCACTTAATCCTTCCATCATTGGGTGGAAGTATTGTGCGTATTCGTATGAGGCTTCAGCGGCATCACGCTCTGGATCGAGAGAAACAAACATCGGGCGAATCTTGGCTTTTGCTTCATCAGAAATCTGGTTAAGTGCTCCGGCTAACATTGCTAGGGAAGTAGGGCACACATCTGGGCAACGTGTGAAACCAAAGTAAACGATACGAACTCTGTCATCGGTTTGGTCAAAGATTTCCGTTGGCTGGTTATCTTTACCGAAAAGGGTTGTCGCGGAGAATTGTTGTTTTGCCGCGTGTTGTTTTTGAGCTTCGTTTTGCCCATCAAGATAACTTTTAACGCCAAAGCCAAGGACAAAAGCGACAACCAATGCTAACGACCAATTTCTACTCATCTTGCCATCCTTATTGCCGGGTTTACAGTATCGACACCATCAGTGAGCTCACCGATCCATGTCATCTTGTCTAAAGTACATACAGGTAAAATTACATCACCTTCATAGGTATTATTGCCAATGTTTTTTAATTGAAAACGTGCCGAGCCCATTTCCATCTCTAAACCTGTAAGCGACAGCATTAATGTGTCAGAGGCTGCGCCTTCCCACACTACTTTGATTTTGGTGGGAGCCAGAGGTTGAGCCGTCTCGCGATCAAGTGTCATCGTAACTGTATTTTGCTCACACGATGTGGTGGAAAGCATGCAGTAATCATCTAAGTTAATCTCAGCAGAGGCTCGCTCCATCGCTGATTCAAATTGCTGAATTGCTTGCGGTCCATAAAAGCCTGCCACGAGAGCGATCCCAAGAGCAGCAACCTTTAATGCAGAGTGCATGTCGTGTTCTCATCTAATTTTATAAGAGCGGCGATGTTATCATATCCCTCAATATGTGCTTGTATCAAAAAGTAATTTTGTGCGTATGGTAGAACTAAAAAAGCGAAGCCATTGGCTTCGCTTTTGTCTGTGTCATAGGTTCATGAGCTTAGTCTTTCTAAGTTCTATCCGTTCTGAATACGCTTGAGAATGGATAGAATGATCAGTCAGCGTTGCGCTCTGCAAATTTCTCTAACCCAAGGACCAGAGCAATCGCTACAAGCATCATCACAATAGCCATTACTAGCTGTGAAGGTTGAGAAGTGACGGCTTCAAAATCAAACGGTGACAAGTTTTCTTGAATCAGAGGAACTTGCTCACCTTTAGAGTTTGTACGCCAGCTGATCGTTTCTTTCCACGGCCAAATCTTCGGCAGTGTACCGATCATCAAACCAGTCAAGAATACTAATGTGAAGTCGCGGAATGAGCGCAATAGCCAAGACAGTACATGTGAGAAAGTCAGCAGTCCGATCACACAGCCCGCAAGGAATAGCGCAAGTACATCGACTTGAAATGATTTAACGGCGCCAAGCACGGGGCCATACATGCCAATCAGGAGCAGAATAAAGCTGCCTGAAATACCGGGTAAAATCATCGCGCAGATAGCAATCGCACCCGCAATCAATACGTTGATGCTGGTTGGCTCCATTTGCAGCGGTTTAAGCACGGTAATGCTATAAGCGAAAGCAACGCCAAGCAGCAAAAACACGAAGCGAATCATATCGCGTTTCTCTACTTGCTTAAGAATATGGAAAACCGACACCAAGATCAGGCCGAAGAAGAAAGACCACAGTGGAACAGGGTGGGTGACTAATAACCAAGAAATCAATTTTGCGAATGTCGTAATGCTCGTGAATACGCCCGCGAACAGTGAAATTAGGAAGAAACCATTGATGTGATTAAACGCGGCTTTGAAGCCTTCGCGTTTCCATAAGCCAAGTACGCTAGGGTTAATTCTGCGAATGCTTTCTAGCAGCGTATCGTAGATACCAGTGATGAATGCGATGGTTCCGCCCGACACGCCAGGAACAACGTCTGCTGAGCCCATTGCCATGCCTTTGAAAAAAGTACTTAAGTAGTTCATTGCTTCATAGAGTTGAGGATGATTTTGTGCAGTATACAAACTTTAGTGTAAAAAAAGTATGAATATGCCTTTGGCGAGGTGCTTTATTACCTCTTTAATTGTAAGGCAATACGTTGATGTGAACATCTGCCTTACATTTAAAATACAACTGCTTGGTGTCCTATTATCACCGGCTGCACTGAAATTTGTTTTCTATCGATATTGCATCTTGGTTGCATTATGCAAATGCACTTTGCAATTCGCATCATGAATTAGAGGTTTTTATGCGATGCAGGGCTTATAAAACGGCTGAATTAAAGTTGGCACGCTAACTGCATTATATACATTGACCCTTCTTAAGCCGAGGGTCACCTAGCCAACTGACGTTGTTAGTGAACTTATGATTTGTTCACAAATATATAGAGCCAATCGCGATTATTGCGGTTGGCTATTTTTTTGTCTGTCGTTTGGCTCTTTATGATCAGCTATCTGCTATTAACCCCATGCTCCAAACGAAAAAAAAGCCAGTCACCATCGGCGACTAGCTTAAGCTTTTCTCGAATCAATCTCGAATCAATCTCGAATCAATCTCGAATCAATCTCGAATCGTTTAGTACCCCATCAACTGCAGTAAATTCTCCGCTGTGCTGATCGCTTCTTTGCGGTTAGCAATGTTTAGCTTTTGGTAAAGGTTACGGATGTGAGTCTTGATGGTGGTACCTGCTACATCGAGTTCTTGAGCTATCTGCTCGTTACTGAACCCTGAATAGATCAAACCAAGTACTTGCCATTCACGCTGGGTGAGTGGGCTCGTGCGCACAAGTTCAGGAATGTTTGGGTGATTGACTAAGTTTTCAACAAAGTCTTCATCAAAGTGAACCGAGCGGCTGCGTTGGGTGGTCGAGATATCTTTCATGATCTGTTGAGCACGATGGCGTTCTAAGTCACCTAAGCCAGGCTTGTTGCTCAACTTATCCAAGATATGTCCGATAGTCCCGCCGTCTACTAAGAAGTTGCCGACCATACCGGTTTGGTTAGTCATATGAAGCGCTTCTTCAAGTAGCACGCGTGCGCTGTCTTCATCGTTAATTTGTGTACGTAACACGGCTTCAACGATCAAGTTTCGGTTGGTGTCTGTAATCAGGTGTGAACGCTGGGCTTCACTCTTAAGGAACGTCAGCGCTTCTTCCGCTTCTTCATACTGCTCGAGAATGATGTGAGCGCGAACGATGTTTCTCCATTGCAGTTGGCAGAAGTGGTTGCTTGCCGATTCAGGTCGAACAGCCACATTCAACCAATCACGTATCGCCTCTTTATTGCCTTTTACTTGCCAAAAAAGAATCAAAGAAAGAGAAGCGTTCGCCGTCCAGTCCACGTGGTAAGTCGATTGACGCAAAAGGTGCTGAATTTGGTCGATAAACTTAGATGCTTTATCAATTTCACCGCGACTCAGTGAAATACGAGCCAACATTGAATAACTGTGAAGGTGCTTACTTGGCGAATGGTGACCAAGGATATCCAAGCCTTTGTAACAGCACTCTTCCGCTTCATCTAATCGGTTCCAACACCAGAATATTTGAGCTCTAACACGCAGTAAGAATTCATGCAGAGGCACGTATTTTAGCTGGTGTTCTTCGATCAATTTGAACGCACTGTCTTGCAGCTCGAATGCCGCTTGAACGTAACCCTGTGCAATTAAGATCTCGCTCTGTTGTAGAATCGCCCAAAGCGCTTGGTGGTAAACTTGGTACTGGCGTGCAAGTTTTTCTGTTTGCTGCATCATCGGCAGTGCACGGCTCAAGTTGCCCATTACGTGATTGACTTCACCAACAACAGACGTGGCGACAATTCGGCTACGATAAACGGTGGTGTTCAGCTGACTTAGCGAAAGCTCTGCCAATTCTAAGGCTTTTTCAGGTTCATTACTGTTAATCGCAACTTGCGCGCGTAGGGCGTTGTATTGCCCTTGTTGTTGAGTGTCGAGTTCAATATTTCGAGCTTGATATTGTGTTTCAGCCTCTTCCAATAATGTCCCTACTTGTTCGTAGCGGTGCTGACTTTGTGCTAGCCAAGCTCGTAACATGGACAGTTTAGGGTCGCTGTAAAGTTGATCCGTAGTCAGTTGCTTGATCGCCATCTCTAACGAGGAAAGCTCGCCTTGGTTGAACATCGGCCAACCGTGGTCTGTCAGTATTTGAATGATCAGTTCTGGGTCTTCAGCGCGCTGTGCATGGCGTAGTGCTTGGTGTGGTGTGTCTTGTTTAATCCACGCCTTCGCGGCACTTCGGTGCAACTCTGCTTCTTGTTGAGGGATTCGAGCTTGACGCTCATGTGCCAAAAATTCACCAAACAGGTTATGGAAACGATACCAGTTCTTTTCGCCTTCAAGCGGGTAGATGAATAAACCGAATCGATTTAATGATTCGATCATACCCAGTGCGTCTTCACGCTGCGTTAGCGCACAAACCAGTTCGTCGTTGAAGTGGTCAAGCACTGAACACTGCATCAAGAACTGTCGAGTTTCTTTGTCTAACAGGTCGAAAACCTCTTCAACCAAGTAGTCCCAAAGATGGGCTTGATTAAAGTGGGAGAAGGACTCAGCAGACTGCGCCAGCGTGCGTTTTTGATGTTGGGCTTGCAGCGCAATAAGTTGAAGTGCAGAAGGCCAACCCTCTACATATGTACAAATACTGTCTGCCGTTGTGTCATCAATACCATCGGCAACACGCTGATTAAAAAAGCGCGTCGTCTCTTCGGTATCAAAAGCCAGCGAGTCATTACCTAATTCGATCATTAAGTCTCGAACGCGAAGGTTTGCCGTACCTAGGGGGGGGGTACCACGACTGGTTACAACTAGCGTGAGATTGTCGGGCATGTGTTTGAGGAAAAAGCGCATTGCTTCTTGAATGTCATCATTGTTGACTAAATGGTAGTCGTCTAAAACAAGAAAACATTCATGATGATAGTCCGACATCTCGGCGAATACTTCGCTCAATAAAGAATGCAGCGATGAAAACTGTCGTTTCTCTGCCAGTTTTTGGGCATTGGGACAGGAATTTTGAGTCGCTTTATTGAGTGATTGGAGTAGGTAGTTGATAAAACGGAAGGCATCGTTGTCACTATCATCGATGCTGTACCAACCCACATTCGGCTTATCTAACAGCCACTGTGCAGCCATGGTGGTCTTGCCATAGCCCGCAGGAGAACGGAACAATACAAGCTTATAGCAATCTGCGTTCTGGAGCAGATCGAGAACCCTAGGTCGTAGGATTGCATTATGTAAGCGGCCGGGACGAGTCAGTTTCGAAGGGATCCACATGTCGAAGTTTTTCACCTATTCCGTGGCGTATGTTTTGGGGATTCTAAAACCGTAAAAGAGTTGCCCAATCACATCTGCCTAATTACTTAAGTCTGTGCTTATGTTACGTGAAGAAAAATGGCACCGACTATGATTCTCCTCAGAAACCTTGCGGTCTTGCATGTTTTTGGCTTTCTACGCCCTTAATTTGAGACTTTGCTCACGTTGCGTGGTGGTTTGTGAATGTGACTTTGTTCAGTCTTACACTGAGATTTATGCAAAAGATGAGATATGGAAAATAATTTCGTGATCTCAAACTCAGATTTGCTAATCAGTTTATTCCGGTTAAATAAAACTCACATCAATTAACGTTAAGTTATCGAACGGGAGCTTGTGATCTTAGTCACTCCAACTTTTTGTTCGAAGTTAGAACATGAGAGTCAGATCACTAACCTTACATCGGTACGCCCCCTACGCCCTCTCATCTACTCCTAGTTAGTCGTATTAACGGGAGGATGTTTAGTTAATGGTGACCATGCACGATATGTCACAGATGAATTAGAACTATTAAAAGCGAGATTTCTGAAATGAAACCAACTCAGCAAAAAACTTTCGATAAAGTGTCGTTCCAAGAAAGCGTTAAAAAGCATTTATCTGCAACTTACGCAACAACGATTGAAACAGCAGATAGCCGCGCATGGTACCTAGCAATGGGGCGTGCGCTAGCAGAATTGACAACATTTGATCTGCTAGAAACTGAAAATGATGAAAAAATCAAAAACGCGAAGAGCGTTAACTACCTTTCATTAGAGTTTTTGATTGGTCGTCTAACAGGTAACAACCTGATCAGCATGGGTCTGTACGAACAGATTACTCATGCAATGGAAGAGCTAGGCCAAAACCTAACTGACCTTCTAGAAGAAGAACGCGACCCATCGCTAGGTAATGGTGGTCTTGGTCGTCTTGCTGCTTGTTTTATGGATTCTTGTGCTGCACAAGAGTACCCAACAGTAGGCTACGGTCTTCACTACGAATACGGCCTATTCAAACAGTCTTTCCAAGATGGTCGTCAACAAGAAGCACCAGACGCATGGCGCGGTGTTGAAGGTTACCCATGGGAAGTCGCTCGTCCAGAACTAGCACAACACATTGGTTTTTACGGTCATGTAGAAGTTGAATTCATCGACGGTAAAGAAGTTCGTACTTGGGTTCCAGGTATGGAAGTAAAAGCAATGCCTTGGGATCTACCAATCGTAGGTTACGAGTCAAACACGGTTTACCCATTGCGTCTTTGGGAATGTCAGGCAATTGCACCATTCTCACTAGCAAGCTTTAACAACGGTGATTACTTCGAAGCGCAACACTCGCTAATCGATGCAGGTAACATCACTAAAGTACTTTACCCGAACGACAACCACGAGAAAGGTAAGACACTGCGTCTAATGCAGCAGTACTTCCACTCAGCAGCGTCAGTTCGCGATATTCTACGCCGTCACGAAGCAGCAGGTTTCTCTCTAGAAGATCTGCCTAAGCAAGAAACGATTCAGCTTAACGATACGCACCCAACGATTGCGATTCCTGAGCTAATGCGCATCCTGATCGACGAGAAAGGTCTATCTTGGGATCAAGCATGGGAAATCAGTGCACATACGTTCGCTTACACGAACCACACACTACTTCCTGAAGCACTAGAGACTTGGTCTGAATCGCTGATCAACCGTCTTCTTCCACGTCACATGGAAATCATTTTTGAAATCAACCACCGCTTCATGCAAGAAGTTCGCAAGATGTGGCCTGGTGACGGTGAGAAACAAGCGAAGCTTTCTATCATCCAAGAAGGTTTCCACCGCATGGTTCGCATGGCAAACCTATGTGTGATTGGCTCTTACAAAGTAAACGGTGTAGCCGCACTTCACTCTCAACTGGTTAAGAAAGACTTGTTCCCAGAGTTCAACGAAATCTTCCCAGGTAAACTGACTAACGTAACGAACGGCATCACGCCACGTCGTTGGTTGAAATTCTGTAACCCAGGTCTATCTAATCTAATCACAGGTAAGATTGGCTCTGAGTGGCCAGCAAAACTTGAGCAGCTAGAAGGCATCGCTAAGTTTGCAACAGACGCGAAATTCCAAAAAGAATTCATGGCTGTTAAGAAAGAAAACAAACAGCGTCTTGCGGATTGGGTTAAAGAGAACATGGGTATCGAGCTAGATACTAACGCTATCTTCGACGTTCAAATTAAGCGTCTGCACGAATACAAGCGTCAGCATCTAGATTTGCTACACATTCTGTCTCTGTACCACCGTATTCTTAACGAACCTGGTTTCGAGTGTGAGCCACGCGTATGTTTCTTCGCAGCGAAAGCAGCACCGGGTTACCACCTAGCAAAAGAAATCATCTTCGCGGTTAACAAGATTGCAGAGAAGATCAACAACGATCCTCGCATCGGTAACAAGCTGAAAGTGGTATTCATTCCTGACTACCGTGTAAGCATGGCTGAAATCATCATCCCTGCGGCAGACGTTTCTCAGCAAATCTCATTAGCTGGTAAAGAAGCTTCAGGTACGGGCAACATGAAGATGGCTCTAAACGGCGCTCTAACTATCGGTACGATGGATGGTGCAAACGTTGAGATTCGTGAAGAAGTTGGTGATGAAAACATCTACATCTTCGGCCTAGAAGTTGACGGTGTTGTTGCACTGAAAGCTCAGGGTTACAACCCATACGATTACTACAATGCAGACCCACTATTGAAAGCATCTCTAGATCTACTGACTGGCGATGAGTTCACTCCAGGTCAACCCGGTCTTCTACGTGCAACGTTTGATAGCCTGCTAGACGGTGGTGACCCTTACCTATGTCTTGCTGACTTCGCATCTTATGTGAAAGCGCACGAAGACATGGGTACGCAATACAAAGACCAAGCAGGCTGGGCTAAGAAAGCGATTCTTAACACAGCATTGGTTGGTAAGTTCACATCAGACCGCTCTATTCGCGATTACGTGAACAACATTTGGAAACTTGAAGCGGTTAACCGTTAATACTTCCAAAGTAGCCAAGGCAGTTTCTGCCTTGGCTCAATTAGCTTGTGAGCAAATAGACGGCTTATTCAGATAGCAATGCTTATAAACTGATTGTCACAAGCTAATTGATTAGTAAAAATTAATATAGACAACCCTACAAGAATTGAAAGCGTCAGAACGTTTTCGGAGAGAGCGATGAAAGAACAGACCGTATTAAAACAAGTCGCAGAAATGGCAAATATTGCCGATAGTTACGTTAGTGCGTGGGGCGATGAAGCACAAGTATCAGAAGAGACGATTACGTCTCTATTGGCTTCATTGGGCTACGATACAAGCAGCGATGATGCACTGCTTAAATCTGCAGAAAGAAAGCACAGAAAAGATGTATTAGACCCGGTTCTTGTCTTGCGTGACGGTGAGCCAGTAGAAGTGACACTCAATCTGGGTGTGAGTGCTCGTGAAAGTGAGTTCAGCTGGCGCTTAGAAACCGAGCAAGGAGAGGTACTTGAAGGCTATCTTCAATCTCAAGTCGTTCGTGACGAGCGTGCCGAGGGTGGCCCTTTAGTGTTTGCATTGCCAAGTGATTTGGCATGGGGTTATCACAAGCTCATTGTGAGTCGTAAGCGCCGTAAGAAACCTTACGAGATGACGCTGATTATTACGCCAAAAGCGTGCTTCAAACAGTCACCCATTGAGCAAGGCAAAAAGCTTTGGGGACCAAGTGTTCAACTGTACACGCTAAGAACTCAGCACAACTGGGGTATTGGTGATTTCGGTGACCTAAAACAGCTTGTTTCGGATATCGCGTCTCGCGGTGGTGACTTTGTTGGTCTAAACCCAATTCACTCACTGTTCCCTGCGAACCCGGAAGGTGCGAGCCCATACAGCCCGTCTTCACGTCGTTGGTTGAACGTCTTATACATTGATGTGAGTTCAGTTCCTGAGTTCGCATTAAGCGCGGAAGCGCAACAAACGGTAGGCAGCGCCGAGTTCCAGCTGCGCCTACAGAAAGCTCGTGAAGCGCACTGGGTGAATTACACTGAAGTGTCTGAGCTGAAGATGAGCATCTTACCTCTGCTATTCGCAGAATTTAAGACTCGTCATCTAGACAAAAACAGCGACCGCGCACAAGCGTTCTTAGCGTTCGTTGAAGAGGGCGGTGAAAGCCTGATGCATCAAGCGGCGTTTGATGCTCTGCACGGTGAACTGCATGCTGAAGATTCAGGTATGTGGGGCTGGCCTGTATTCCCTGAGAAATTCCGTACATTTGAAAGCCCTGCGACCCAGAAATACATCAAAGATAACCTAGATCAAGTGTATCTCTACATGTACCTGCAATGGTTAGCCGATTGCCAAATCAACGATGCACAGTCTCTGGCTGAAGAGAAAGGCATGGCGGTTGGACTGTACCGTGACTTAGCGGTAGGCGTTGCAGATTCTGGCAGCGAGACATGGGCTGATGAAGGCAACCTAGTGATGGATGCGAGCATTGGTGCTCCACCGGATATTCTTGGTCCTCTAGGCCAAAACTGGGGCTTACCGCCACTTAACCCAGAAGTGCTTCAAGAAACCAGCTACGACGCTTACATCAAATTGCTTCGTGCCAACATGAAGCACTGTGGCGCATTGCGTATTGACCATGTTTTAGGCCTGCTGCGCTTATGGTGGATTCCAAAAGGTGAGAACGCAACGAAAGGTGCGTACATCTACTACCCAGTGCAAGACATGCTGTCTATTCTGGCGCTTGAATCTCACCGTTACCAATGCAGCGTTATCGGTGAAGACTTAGGCACGGTACCGGATGAAATCGTAGACATCCTTGCTGATGCTGGCGTGCATTCTTACAAAGTATTCTTCTTCGAAACATCAGAAAATGACGGTGGTTTTATTTCTCCTAAGCACTATGCGTCACAATCGATGGCGGCACTGTGTACTCACGATATGCCAACGCTTCGCGGCTTCTGGCACTGTGATGACTTAAAAATGGGTCAAGAGATTGGTTTATACCCAGACGCACAACAGCTAGAAACTTTGTTCGATAACCGCTTGGAGTGCAAGCAAGGTATCTTAGACTCAGTGGCATGGCATGGCTTCCTACCAGAAGGTGTTGGGCGTGATGCAAGTCAAGTACCGATGGATTCTTATCTTGCTGAAGCGCTTCAGTTGCACGTTGCGGCTGGTGGCTCAACACTCCTGAGTGTTCAGTTGGAAGATTGGCTAGAGATGGATAAGCCCGTTAACATCCCTGGTACGGTCGATGAGTACCCTAACTGGCGTCGTAAACTATCAATGAACTTGGACGAAATCTTCGCTCATGAAGGCGTGAATCGTATCGCCTCTAAGCTAACTGACGTTCGAGAAAAAGCAGCTAAATAATGGAATCGAGTGGCTTGAAAAGAGGTGGTTTTTTGCTTACGCCGTACGAAACTACAACCTCGGTCACTCAATATTGAATGCTCATCTGGTAGAATAAACCGTCGTTATATTGCCCGCACTAATAGCGGGCATTTTTGTATTATGTTTTTTGGATGTTTGGTTAGGGAGAAGCGTTTTGGAACTAAGTTCGATTTCAAAGCAAAAACAAATATATACCCAACTATCACAGGCTTGCTTCACAGACCCATTTGCGTTTTTAGGGCCATACTTACCTTCTGAACAAGGTTCATTACGAGTGTGGATTCCTGGGGCAGATAAAGTCGAGTTGATTGTTGGAAAGGAACCTCGTATTAAGTTAGCGCGAGAGGGTGAAAGTGGTTTCATTCTTAAGCAAGAAAGAGACTTACGTTTTACTCACTACAAGCTTGCGGTTGATTGGAATGGAGTAGAGCAGATCATCGATGATCCATACCAATACCATGATCTGTACGCGAGTTATGAGGATCTTCATACACCGAAAGATATGTATCATCACATGGGGGCTCAGTTTATTACGCTAGAGCGTGATGGACAGACGATTTCAGGCACGCGTTTCTTGGTGTACGCACCGCATGCAACAGCGGCTAGCTTGGTGGGTAACTTCAACGCTTGGGATGGTCGTCGCCACCCAATGCAGCGTCTAGATTATGGTATGTGGGGCTTATTTATTCCTGATCTGGAAGAAGGCGCACAATACAAGTTTGAATTAAAAGGACCTGATGGCGAAGGCTTGCCACATAAAGCTGACCCATGGGGTTTCTACTCTGAGCAGTACCCATCATTTTCATCTGTGACTTACGATCACGCTCGCTACCAGTGGCAAGATACTCAATGGCAGAATCGCCCAGTAACGCAAAAGCGTAAAGAGGCACTTTCGTTCTATGAACTGCACGCCGGTTCTTGGAAGCGTAACGCTGAAGGTGAATTTTTAAACTACCGTGAGCTAGCGGCAGAGCTAATCCCATATCTAACGGATCTGGGTTACACACACGTAGAGTTGATGCCGGTTTCAGAGCACCCGTTTTACGGCTCTTGGGGTTATCAGCCAATAGGCTTGTTTGCGCCAACAAGTCGTTTTGGCTCTCCAGATGATTTCAAATTCTTCGTCGACCAATGTCACCAAGCCGGTTTAGGCGTTGTTCTGGACTGGGTTCCTGCACACTTTCCAAGTGATGATCACGGCTTAGCTAACTTTGACGGAACACCTTTGTTCCATGATCCAGATCCACGCCGTGGTTGGCACCAAGATTGGAACTCGTACATTTACGACTTAGGTAAAGAGCATGTTCGTCGTTTCTTAGTAGCAAATGCACTGTACTGGTTCGAACAATTCCATATCGATGGCATTCGTGTTGATGCGGTTGCTTCGATGTTGTACCTCGATTACTCGCGTAGCCATGATCAATGGATTCCGAATGTAGACGGCGGCAATGAAAATTACGACGCTATCGCGACCCTTAAGTGGATGAACGAAGAAGTGTACAAACACTTCCCGAATGCGATGACAATTGCTGAAGAATCGACGGCTTTCCCAGGTGTTTCAGCACCAACCTTTATGGGCGGTTTAGGCTTCGGTTTTAAGTGGAACATGGGTTGGATGCACGATAGCTTGTCTTACATTCAAGAAGATCCAATCAACCGTAAATATCACCACGATACGATTACCTTCCCGTTGGTTTATGCTCACAGCGAAAACTACGTATTGTCTCTGTCTCACGATGAGGTGGTTTACGGTAAAGGCTCTATCCACAACAAGATGCCGGGTGATGAGTGGCAGCAAACGGCTAACCTACGCGCTTACATGGGTTACATGTATGCACAACCGGGTAAAAAGCTGAACTTCATGGGCGCTGAATTCGGTCAAACGGCTGAATGGAATCATGATGATCAACTGCAGTGGTTCTTGTTGGAATATGAACGCCATCAAGGTGTTCAACGCTTAACGAAAGATTTGAACAATCTATACCGCTCTGAGGCGGCAATGCACGATCTTGATTTCGACCCGAAAGGTTTTGAATGGCGTCTACAAGATTCTGCTGAAGCAAGTATCTTAGCTCATGAACGTATTAGTGAGTCGGGTGAACGCGTGTTGGTTGTTTCTAACTTTACGCCCGTTCCTCATGAGCGTTTCCGCTTAGGTGTTCCAGCCCAAGGCCAGTACTCGCTATTGCTGAATACTGACTCGGCTGATTACGCAGGCAGCGGTTTTGAAGTGAAGCAGGTTGCTGAGGTTGAATCAATAGCAAGCGAAGGTTTGGACACGTCGATTGAGCTGCGTTTGCCACCTCTTTCAACGGTGTTTTACAAATTAAACTAATAACAATCACAGTAAGTAAGTGATCACAAAGACGACAAAGGGAGCCCTGAGGCTCCCTTTTTTGTTTCGATTTTCACTCTAAAACGGCTTGAATTTCGTTAAGTAGAACATCAAGCAGCACGTTCTTTAAGCGACGCTTTCAATGAAAAACCTAAAATGGATACCAGAATAATTGTGGTTCTAAAACACGCTTTACGATCGCTAACACAACGATAAAGGCGATAACCATTAGCCAAACATAATCGATACGTTTCAAAGGCGCATAGCTATACCAAGTCCGTGACTTATGTCTGCCAAAACCTCGTAACGTCATTGCGTTTGAAATCTCGTCTGCACGGTCTAAGCTAGAAAAAATGAGCGGACCTAGAACCTTAGCTACGTTTTTGATGCGAGTGAGTAAAGGTGCTTTCTTCGATAGTTCAACGCCACGAGCCTGTTGAGCATGCATGATATTGATGAAGTCTTTTTTGACTTCAGGTAAATAACGCAGTGTTAAGCTGACCGCATAGGCGATTTTGTATGGAACGCCAATACGGTTGAGGCTTGCGGCAAACTCGGTCGGGTGCGTGGTAAAGACGAATATTAACGCTATCGGGAACATACTCATGTATTTGAGCGTGACAGTGATTAAATAAAACAGAGTCTCTTGGCTCAACGAGTAGTTACCCGGCAATGTCAGCAATAGAGTCTCGCTACCGATGAGCTCTGTACCTTGCTGTGGAGCAAGCAGATACATGAACAAAGCATTTAGGCTTAATACACTCACCGTTCCCAATAACAAAGGCCTATAAACGCGCACAGGTACATTGGTAAGCTTCAGTAGGAATAAACCAGTCACAATAAGCAACGCAATCAATCTCAGGTCGAACGTAGTTAAAACCACAGTGACCCAAGCGAGAAAAAGTACAAATTTAGTGATGCCGTTCAGTGCGTGTAACGGTGATTTAGTATCAATGTAATTGATGCCAAATTTTACTTTTGATGCATTCATAGCGAGCTTCTCTCGTCGTCGATGAAGTACTGCATAAAAGCGTTGGTGTCGTCGATTTTCATCATAGTCGCAAGTTCATAAATGCTGGTGGTACAAAGGTTCGCTCGTTCTAAAAGCGATGGCTGACTAAACACTTCCGTCATGGCTGCATTAGCAATTAACTTGCTGTCTGCGATTACGATCGAACGTGTGGTGTATTCTAGAACCAAGTGCATGTCGTGTGAGATGATCACAACAGTAATGCCCAAATCTCGGTTAAGCTTTTGGGTGAATGCCAGCATCGATGTGTAGTTACGGTAGTCTTGGCCTGCTGTTGGCTCATCTAAGATGAGGAGTTCAGGCTCCAACACTAAGATAGACGCGATCGTTACACGCTTTTTCTGACCATAGCTCAGAGCTTCAATGGGCCAGTGGCGGAACTTACTTAACCCGCAAAGCTCAAGAACGTTCTCTACTTTTTCTGTGATCAGTTGTTCTGCAATACCTCGGTTACGAAGACCAAAAGCAATCTCATCAAAAATCATATGATGTGAGATCATATGATTCGGGTTCTGCATCACCACACCGACTTTCTGGCTTCTTTCAAAGATGGAAAGTTCAGATAAGTCTTGACCATTTAGATAGGAAGAACCTGAATCAGCATCTATCACACCCATGATGAGTTTGGTGATAGTGGATTTACCCGAACCGTTCTTGCCCAAAATCGAGACAAACTCACCCTTACCAATTTTGAAACTCACATCTTCGAGTGCATTTTTTTCGCCGTCGTAAGAATAAGTTAAGCCATGAACTTCGAGCAAAGGCTGGTACTGTTTCTCTGCTAGCGGTGCCGGGCGCTCAGCAAACCAAGCTTGAACTGCTGGGCGGAATCTTTTGTAATCCAAAGCTTTGAGGTTTGAAAGTTTATCTTCGTTAGTCAGAGGGGCTTTCGCTGCTTTAAGTGCAGATAAGTAGAGAGGTTCACGAATACCGTGCGTCTCAAGTAACTTGGACGCTAAGATGTCATCCGGAGTCATATCCGCGACTATTTCCCCGCGCTCCATTAAGATCACACGATCAATATCGCGATGTAGAACATCCTCAAGGCGATGCTCGATAATCACGATAGTCTTGTTGGTTTCTTTATGAAGTTGGTCGATGATCTCAATCGTTGCTTTGCCCGTTTTAGGGTCAAGGCTTGCTAGAGGCTCATCGAACAGCAAGATATCGACATCATCGACTAAAATACCCGCTAACGATACTCGCTGTTTTTGACCACCTGAAAGGTCATGAGGAGAGCGCTCAAGCATATCCGCTAGGTCGACCATTTTTGCTGTCGATTTAACTAACGGGTACATATCAATGTTCGACATCAACTGGTTTTCTAATGCGAACGCGATATCTTCACCGATACTTAACCCCACAAATTGGCTGTCAGTATCTTGCAATACTGTGCCTACTTGCTCGGTATAGTCGTGCATTGAAAACTCAGAGACATTCTTGCCGTTGATCTCTAAAGAACCAGATACCTCACCTTTAATTGCATGAGGTATCAGACCATTGAGACACTGACCTAGCGTAGATTTACCACTACCACTTGGTCCAATAATGACGATTTTCTCTCCTTTCTCTATCCTTAGATTGATATTTTTTAGCGTCGGTTTATCCAGCGACTCATATCTAAAAGAGAAGTTCGAAAATGCTATAGTCATTAGCGTTTATGCCTCGGTCAGGTTACGGCTTTGTTTGTTACGTTTAGCGACTGATTTTAGGATCAGGAAGCCTACCACTGCGATAAGAATAGTGTTGCCCGCAGCGATGATAGACAGTTGAGTGAACACTTTAGTAAACGGTTCTGCGTATAGGATGGTATCTAGGAACGCAGAGCTACCATAACCCACAACGTTACCCGCAAGGGCAAGTACCACGAACAGTGCAAAATCTTTCATTGGTAGTTCACCTTGTTGAAGGCGATTCTTAGTCATCATTGGGAATAAGCCGATAACCATACCGACAATACCTGAGCCTAATACCCAAGTTAACCATACCCCCCAACCTGCGAACAAATCCGTTACCCAGTGACCGATAAAGCCAACCAAGAAGCCAACAATAGGGCCAAACAAAACAGAAAACAGTGCTAGGACTGCCATTGCTGGTTTCAATGTCGTGTTAGCAAACACTGGGACACCAAACATAGGTAAACCACCAATGCCGTACAGTGCCGCGCCAATAGCAATAACGACGACTGTTTTAGCTGAAAAGTTCATAGATAACCTCGAATACTGAAAATAAAGCATAATATTCGCCATTATTAATATGCGTCTCAATGAGAACGTTTTTTGGGCAAATATAAAAAATAAGGCGCGCATTATACAGTAGAACCCTTCCATAAGGGAAGGTAAGTGTCTAGATGTCTAAAATTCCATCTAGACGCATTAATATCATGTAAAAAACGCAATTTTACGGTTAATCAAGCAACAAAAAAGCCAGAACGAGTCTGGCTTTTTGATTCATATTAACAATGTGTTAAGCGGGGTTGTCGTATATCTACGACCGTTTAGTGGTCTAGCTCTAGTTAGTGGTCTAGCTCTAGTTAGTGGTCTAGATACGGTTAGTGGTCTAGATACAAATAGTTTTGCCAACTCTTCATGCGAATAAGCACTTTACGCATGATAGATACGTGAGTGAAGCTGTCAGAATAAACGGCCACTTCCACGGCAGTACCCATAGGCAAATGGTACTCAGACAGATCATCAGTGATGGTCAGCTTAACAAATACACGGCCGCTAGTACGCAGTGCGTCAGTACCTAGAAGTGTGCCTCGAGCTTGAAATTGGCTTTCACCAATGGCTGGGATGACTTCATCAATGCGTCCTTTAAATACTTTTCCTGGTAGTGCTCTAAATAGAAACTCAGCTTCGTAGCCAGGTTGCAGGCGTTGTAGTGAGTTTTGTCTAAAGGCTGCGGTATAGAATTGCGCCTCAGTGTGAACAAAGGTCATCACCGGCGCTAATGGTAGTGGTACAGCCATTACACCAGGACGAAGAGCGAGTTGAGTTACGTAGCCATCGGTTGGTGCTCTTACTACCGTTTGGTCAAGATTGAATTCAGCTTTACGTAAATCAGCAAGTAAGCCTGCAACCGCTGTATTCTCACCGCCAATCTCAGAGTTAAGTGCGATCTGAGCTTGTTGTTGGTTTGCTTCGGCTACTTTCACTGCAGCTTCTGCGGCTTTGTATGCCTGTCGACGAGTATCGAGTTGTTGCTCTGTAAATGCGCCACTTTCGAAGCCTCGCTTGTATCGAGAGAATTCACGTTGTGCTTTGTCTCTTTCTGCAATGGCTTTTATTTTGGCAGCTTCAGCTTCTCCAACTTGCGACTCTAGACCTAAGGCTCCTTGACTCGCTTCTTTTACTTTGGCTTGCAGCTTAGCAACTTCAGCTTCAAAAGGAATCGGGTCTATTTTGAAAAGGATATCCCCTTGCTTGAGAGGCTTATTTGCTTCAACCGGAACCTCGATGACTTTGCCTCGAACCCCTGAAACAATCGGTGTCGTTGAGTAAACTTGATTACCGATTTGTGTGAAAGGGTGGTTGTAGTTCATTAATAGAATCAAAGTACCGATGAGGACAACACCACCCAGTACGGCAGTGGGGACAGTCCATTTGTTTAGTGGGATTTTGAATACTTTGAAAATCGTAATACAAAGCGCCGCGTAGGTCATTATCAGCAGTAAATCCATTACTTAGCCTCCTGATCTTGAACGTTGTTTGTCTGTTTCTCTGTGCTGTTTTGCTCAGTGCCCGCTTGCTTTAGCTGTGCGATTTCGTTCTGAAGTGCACTCACTTGGTCAATGAGAGTGTCGACTCGGTGATGAATATCATGTTGTTCTTCTTCAAGCTTAGCGAAGCCCCAGCCACGATCTTTGCGCCACAACGTAGCCCAAATCCAAAGGAACGGCCAAATAGTGTGTAAAGTGAATAGGCTAACCCAGCCTGAGACATGAATAGCATCTTGATGAGGGTGATTGCGTTCTTTCGCAATTTCATAGGGAATATCGTGAATAACGATGATGCCGTAAAAGATAACTAATGCTACGAAAATCAGTAGACCGAGTGCAAAGTAGTCTAAAAACATAACAGATCCTTGTAATGTTAGATGTTAGTTACAAATATACTACGCTATCATCCAAGTAATTGTTATAAAAATGATTTACCAATCTGAAAATAATATGTTGCTGCTAATAATGAGAATAAAATCATTGGTGGATCTTATAAAATCCAATTGAACTTGAATAGGTTATTTCGGATTTCTTGCTGACAAGATGACAGTTCTGATTCAAACGATGCGCATAGCCATAATCATAGCCATAACAACAATAAATAAAGGATAAATACGGATGTATATAGGTGAATTAGCGGCCATTGGCGCTGCGATGGTGTGGGCATGTGCGACATGGATTTATGGGCAGTTTGGGCATCGCTTCTCTGCGATGCAGTTGAATATCGTTAAGGGGGTTGTAGCCTCTGGCATGATGCTGTTGGTCATGCCGTTAATACCGATGCCTGAATTCGAACTGAGTGCTAACCATTTTTGGATCTTGGCGATCTCGGGAGTCATTGGTATCGCAGTTGGTGACAGTGCTTATTTTGCGGCATTAAAAAGAATTGGTGCCAATAAGACCTTGTTGCTGGAATCTCTGGCTCCACCTCTTTCTGGTGTTTTGGCATTAATGTTTCTTGGCGCGGCACTCACTTTGCAAAGTTGGCTCGGTGTTGTGATAACAACCTTAGCGGTGACCTTTGTGGTCTTTCAGCCGTCGAAATCAGCGAACGGTAATGATATTTCTAATGACAAAGCACAGTGGGGTGGCATTGGATATGGGCTTATGGCAAGCGTTTGTCAGGCGTCGGGCGTGGTGATTTCCCATTACGCATTGGTGGCGGGTGACATTCCACCATTGTTAGGTGCTTTGATTCGCCTGACGATTGGCGTGTTTGCCGTAATGCTGATTATCCCTTTCGTTGAAAAGAAGCCGTACTCGTCGATAAAAAGAGATTTATGGGCAATGACCAAGCTCGATAAACTTTGGTTATTAGGTGCAATCTTTGTTGGGACGTTTCTCGCTCTATGGCTTCAGCAAGTGGCGTTGAAAAATGCTAACCCTGCGATTGCTCAAACATTAATAGCGACCAGCCCGGTCTTTATTTTGGTGATTTATGCGATTAGAGGAGAGAAGGTGTCAAAGCAAAGTATCATCGGGACACTTGCCGCATTAGGTGGAATCTCTTTGTTCTTTTATCAATAAGAGGCGGGCTTAGCTACAGACCTACAGACCTACAGACCTACAGACCTACAGACCTATAGACAGACGTGTTACTACTCCGTACACACTTGATTACGGCCGTTGGCTTTAGCTCGGTATAGGGCTTTGTCTGCACGATAGAAGGTACGCTGAGTATTTTCTCCATCGCGATGCAAAGTGATACCGATACTAACGGTTAAACCGCGCTCGCCGAGTATTTCATGCCACCCAAATTGGAAGATACGCTCTCGATAATTTTCAGAGTGCATTTCTGCTTTCGCAAGGTCAGTATTCTCAAGGATGACGAGGAACTCTTCTCCGCCAAACCTGACACATGACGCGCCTCTAAACTTAAAGTATGAACGCAGTTCTTGAGAAACGCTGACGATCGCTTTATCACCCACTAAGTGGCTCAGTTCATCATTGATTGACTTAAAGTGGTCGATATCGATAACCATTAATGCGAAAGGCGTTTCGTGTAGCAGTAGATCTTTCAGTTTCACATCTAACCAGCGACGGTTGTGTAACCCGGTCAGTGGATCGGTGAAAACATCTTGTTGTAGTTGAGCAACCGTATTCTTGTGCTGCTCTGTTGTCTCTTTTAGCTCTTTGTTCTCTTGTTCGGAGAGAATGAGTTTAAGTTGTAATTCAAACCGTGATAGACGGCGCAGTTGGCTTGCACCAAGTTCGCTGATCGGGATCTGCTTCATCAGATCCGTTTCAATTCGGTAGCCTTTCTTCTCGTAGCTCAGCGCTTCTTCAAAACGACCTTGATTCAAACATACATCACTTAGAGAATCATAGAAGCGCTTCGCAAGCACAGGTGACGAGCCGGGCTTCACACGTTTGTGGGTGCTCGACAAGATCATACTTGCATAGTCTTGCTTTCCGGTCGCACTCAAGCAATGTGCTAACTCTAGACGAGTCATGGTCGCGAGCCAACTTGCTTGAGTACTGTTGGCTGGATATTGAATTTTTGACAGACAACGAAGCGCTTCATGGTGCTTTTTCTTAGCACGGAGCACTTTTGCTTGATACAACAGTATCTGAGCTGTGAGTAGCTTATCACTCACTAAAATGCTCAGTTCTTCGCATTCGTTCAGTAAGTCGCTGGCCGCCGTTATTCGGTTGAGCAGTAGCAGACTTGCTACCATATAAAGCTTGAATTTCAGACGAAGTGATCGACTGCTTATCGCGTGATCTATGCTATTGATTTTTTGGTAGTAGCGAAGAGCTCTGCTGTGATCTCCGTAAGCGTCACACAGGTTCCCCATACCTAAGATAGCCATTACATATTCATCGATATGGCCGTGCTCAACGGCGATTGTCGATGAGCTGACGAATTCATTCAGTGCCGACGTGTAATCACCAATTTCAACCAAGCGATTACTTAAGCTGGTCTTTACAGTAAGAATATCTTCTATATCTGTAGGAAGGTGGAGTAGGTCGAGTGCCAGTTTTAATTCATCAATACTGGTTTGATTTTGTTGTAACTCGGCGCGGTACTCAGAGCTGATGATGTAACAGTGTGCTTGTTCTGTTTGTGTCGTCGAAACGTGTTGGCGAATATGATTCCAGAATATGATCGCCTCTTCACCCGATACCGATGAAGGATCTAGACCTGCATCTGTAATCTTGCTTAATAGGGTTTCCATCATTCTGTTACCTCAGCATCGTCTTCTTCTAGTTGTTCAAGAGTGAACGGGAACGTCAAAATATCGTTGAGGCTGACGGTCGGTCTCGAACCTTTTAATCCTTTTCTGTGCCATGGATAGATATCTAGCATGGTGGTCAGAGTTTTGAAGATCTGGTCAGCAGCTTCGTCTTTTTCGGAAAGCATAAGAGCCACACGTTCCGAACTTAGCCTTGCAATGAAGTCGTTCTGATTACACAAGGTATGTGCTATCTCGGTACAGACATCTAAGTAATCGGTATCGATGTGATGGAACATGATGATGCAGTGATTAGAGCGTTTAAGCTCCGTCTTAAATAGTACCAGTTTTTCCCACCAGAAGGTTTCGGAAACGACATAAGAGAGGTGCTTTTCCGGGTCGTGTTCGTGTTGACCTCTAATGCGGTTAATTAGCTTACGAGCTCTCTGTTCAAGCTGGCGTTTTGAACTGCGCGCTTTGTCTAAACCGACACGATTTGTTTGTTCTTTAAGCATGCCGGTAGAATATTGACGATACTTCTTAAAAGCGATCAATGCGGCTTCAAAATCTTGATTTTCTTCTGCGACTAAAGACTGTTGATAACAAATTTGGCTAAGCAGTTCGCCATTATCGAATTCGTTTGCTGACTCTTCTGCCAGCCTTAGCAACTCGGCGGCTTGTTCTGGCCTCTTTCTTAAGAGCTCCAGTCTAGCTCGACTGATGTAGGAATGCGCTTTCATCCATACAAGGTTGTGCTCTACTGCTAGCTTGTGCGCTTTGGCTGTGGCTCGTTCTGCATCATCCAAACGTTCAAGGCCAAGTAGGGCAAGGCCTCGAAAATCCCATACTTCAGCGTGCCAAGTATTATCTTTATATTCTTTTAGTGCTTCTTCTGCACCGTCGAGCACCGATAGCATTTCAACATAGTTGTTGAGCAGGTAGTAATCCCATGCGAGAAGTATTCTTGCTTTGCCTTCTAACCAACCAATGCGGCTGTTATTCGCTACTTTTACAGCGAGCTGGTGGGTAGAGCGTGCAAGTTTATATTCGTGAGTCATTCGCCAAATGTTGCCAAGGCCAATGAGGCATTCAATTTGAATCTCCACTTCATCAACCAGTGCAGATTGTTCTAATGCATTGATCCAGAACTGTTGGGCGGAGTAATACTTGGCTTGTCCCCAGAATTGGAGAGCGTGTAAGTGGAGAATTTCAGGGAGAAAATGATCGGTATCTAATCGGCTTTGGCGTTTGTAGGCTTCCTTGATGTATTTTAAACCTTTCTGGTAATCCATAAGGTTCCAACAACATCTCGCCATTAACATGAATGACTGGATAGCGCCCTCTTCAAACAGAACTTGCTCTGATCTGACTAGGCATTGTTGTGCAATCTCTAGGATCACCAATGGCTCAGAATCAACGCGAGTTTTGAGTTGTTCTAGTTCGGTTTCAAGAAGGTACTGATTTTTGTCCAAGGCTTAGATCCATAATTATCGAACATATTGATAACACAATCATTATAGGAGTGTGATTGATGATAAGCATCAATTATCTCTCGCTGAGCATAAAGGGGACACGTATCTTTTCCAATTTTGGGTGTTATCTCATGCTTTTGCTTTGAAATCAATGAGTTCTAGAGCGCTTGTCTAGATGGTAAATTTCTATGAAAGCAATTGCTTAAGAGTTAATGGCTGCTCTGTCACACCTAAGCGTTGTGCTGCCGTCAACCCTTGCTTATCTTGGTAGCACAGATTGTGCCAAGATCTAAATATGTCGAGTAATGGAAGAATGCCCCCAGGACGAAGTTTACGTCTTGGCTCATTGATGAAGCTATCAAATAACAACTGAAAACGTTGTTGATAGAACTTTGTTTGCTGAATTGAAGCTGTATTAAGCCACTGTTTTGGTTCTGGATTATTACCCGTTAGGTAGCAGATACCTTTTTGACTGTCACCTTGACTCGCGATAGCCCAACGATCGCGCCACCAACTCATATGAACGATGTCGATCTTTTCAAAATTTTGGTCATCTTGCCAACCTGAGTCTTCCTCTACATACATAAGGTCAACATTTTGACTCTGAATACGCGGCAAGCAAACGCTTAGAGCGGCAGATCTTAGTAATGGATCTTGTGGCATATAGATCGTGACATGCTTATTCTCGTCACACATATCAAGCACGTGTAGGAAGTGAGCATAGGAAGTATAAGGCGGTCGAATTAGCGCGCCTTTCGAAGGGTAACTGAATGTCGTAAGGTTCCCCATTGGGTCCTCTACATTGCCTCTCGCAAGAATTACTTGATATTGCTGCTCAATGCGCTCTTTCAGTTTGTCAGACGGCTGAGGAAGTTCGAGATTCGCTTCTGAAGAGTGCTCTTTAGACACAAAGCGTGCAACGTCATCATAAGGGTTGTGATCAGCACTTCCAGATGGTTCTTCATTTTGAGAGTAATTTACGTGTTGGCAAAGGATGTAGCCAGAGTGTGCCTCGCCAGTCGCTATCCATACCACACCATTGTTGCTTTTCGGTTGCAGGCGCTGGTAGTGAGAAGCGAATTCGTAATCTTTAGCATGGTTGACCCAACGAGCATCGATCATCGCTAACTTGCGACGACAGCGACTGGCGATATGGTCAACATGATCATAGAAAGTCTTTGGATTGATCTCTAACTTTCTACAAATTTCACGTACTGAATACCCCATGAACAATAAGCCCATGAGGTTCTCTTGAAACTGAAGTTTTTTGTTGGATCCTGACCACTTATCAACGAAGGTTGATTGGCAGTCTTTGCATCTGTAACGCTGCCTATCGCCACTGTAGCCGAAGGCATGATAAAGATGTTTGTGGGTATGAACCGATAAGCCAAAGTTATCGCAATCATCATTACGACAAGCAGGGAGCCCGTCGCTGTGAAGTTGTCTTAGGCGATGAAGTTCGCTTAACACTTCACGATTGTTAAGTAAGGGGGGGAAAGCTCCACATTCACGACAAACCATCGCTGGACGCTTAGGGTTTGCGTGTTGCAAAACATACCGTTTTGCATCGCTCAAGCCAAAGTTGTCACACGCCAATGTTTTACAAAAGTTGAGTTGCAAACCATCCGCATCTTTTGGCAGCTTGTCGTTAGACACGATCTCCCCCTCGGGATTATTTGAGCAGCCAAGTGAGCTTGGCTGCGGGGTAACGCTTTTCAATGTATCTTATCAATTCGTTAGATGTTGATTGCAGTCTCTAGAGCAACTTTCATCATGTCGTTGAAAGATTTTTGACGATCTTCAGAGCTTAGTTTCTCACCACGGATGATGTGGTCAGATACTGTTAGGATAGTTAGAGCTTTAGCACCAAGATCCGCAGCAACACCGTAGATACCAGCTGCTTCCATATCAACACCAAGGATGCCTAGCTTTTCCATTTTTTCGAAAAGGTCAGCTTCTGGAGTGTAGAAAAGGTCTGCAGAGAATACGTTGCCAACTTTAACTGGAACTTCTTGTGCACGTGCTTGGTTTACGGCTTCTTCTAGAAGACCGAAATCAGCGATTGCCGCGAAGTCATGGTTGTTGAAACGAATGCGGTTTACTTTTGAGTCAGTCGATGCACCCATACCGATAACAACGTCCATTAGTTTAACGTCATCACGTACCGCACCACAGCTACCTACGCGAATAACGTTCTTTACGCCGTACTCAGCAATTAGCTCATGTACATAGATGCAGCACGATGGAATACCCATACCGTGGCCCATTACAGAAACTTTCTTACCTTTGTAAGTGCCTGTGTAACCAAACATGTTGCGAACGTCACAAACTTGCTTCACGTCATCAAGGAATGTTTCTGCAATGTATTTTGCGCGAAGCGGGTCGCCTGGCATAAGTACAGTTTCTGCGAAATCACCAGCTTGAGCATTAATATGAGGTGTAGCCATGGTCGTTCTCCAAAGTTTTAACGGTAATTATAGGAACAGGGTTTTATTAATTACCGATTCTGTTGAATTGAATTCGTTTTGTTGAGGCAATATTAGCGAGTTAAAACGAGGCTCCGTGAGATGTTTGTCACAAATTTGCTCTACCTTTAAAGTATTATTCATATAGATAACCAAATATGTTGAAAGTTTAGAGGCAATCGATTTTGTGTGGTTAAATTACGCTATGTCCAGACGAAAAACGACAAATAAAGGCCTGTTGCATATCAGCTTGGAGCAACAATACGTTGTCGCGACGTTTGATCAGCGATAATCTAAACTTTGATAAAAAGACCAACCAAGGAATTGTATGTCGTATTGCGCTAACTCGACGCCTTTGCACTCAATGAGAACACAGATACGTAAGGTAGCTTTACCTCTAGTGAGGGTCACCATGCTTGTGGCAGCGATGGCTTCGTCGTGTGTGTCTGCGGCGACCTTTGTACTGCCTCCGGCTGAAAGCCGTATCGTCGGCAGAATACAACAACACGAAGTGGCTGCTGGCGAAACGTTGGCCATCATTGCTAAGCAATACGATATTGGTTTTCTCTCTTTAATGGCGGCAAACAAAGGCGTTGATCCTTTTCTTCCTGCTGAAGGTTATGTGTTAAGTATCCCTAGCCGTTTGATTCTGCCGGATACGCCGAGAAAAGGCATTGTGATTAACCTTGCCGAGTTAAGGTTGTACTTCTTTGAACCTGAGAAAAATCAGGTGCACGTATTTCCTGTTGGCATCGGTCGAGTGGGGCGAGATACCCCAGAGATGATCACTAAGATAAGCCAAAAAAGACCCAACCCGACTTGGACGCCTCCAAACTCAATTCGTAAAGAGTATCTAGAGAAAGGGATTGAGCTACCAAAAGTGGTTCCTGCTGGGCCGGAAAACCCTCTGGGCGAGTATGCATTACGACTTGCTTATGGTGCAGGTGATTATCTGATACACGGCACCAATAAAGACTTTGGGATAGGCTTGCGAGTCAGCTCCGGCTGTATCCGTATGGAACCTAAAGATATTGAGTGGCTTTTTGAACAGGTTAGTCGTGGTGAGCAAGTCACAATAATCGATGAGCCTATCAAAGTGTCTTTAGAGCCAGATAGAAGCGTGTTTGTTGAAGCTCACGAACCATTGACGCGAAGCGACGGCTCTAAGAAATTATTGCAAATCCCCGTTGAATTAAAATGGTGGCTTGAAGATGCAGATCTACCAAATTCAAAAGCGAAAGCGGTGATATTTGCTCAAAATGGCGTGCCTGTTGAGATAGCACCACCTGTGATTGAGTTCTAATTTGATTGCCTCTTCTGTAATAAGGGGCGTTTATCTTTGTTTACTCGAATTAATGCCTTCTATTCGAATTAGTAACGCCCAAAAAAAAGCACCACATCCGTTAAGAGGTGGTGCTGTCTATTTACTGCATTTTGCGACTGATTTAATCTACAGCTAAATCGCACTGAGCTCTCAAACTATTTAGTGTAAGACTCTGCGATGTTGTCGATACGGTCGTTAGCACGATCCGCTTCTTCTTTTGCTGCCATAGCGGCTGCAGCTGCTTCTTGAGCTTTCATTTCAGCTGCCGCTTTATCGCCTTTAAGTGCTTCAACTTCACTGGTTAGCTCAGCAACTTGGTTAGTCAATTGATCCATTTGTGACATTGCAGCTTCTTCTGGCTCAGAAGAACAACCAGCTAAAATGAAAACTGAGGCTGCAGCTGCGATTAACGTCTTATTCATAAGAACTCCTTGCTTATTTATCATCAAAAGATGCGCTATACATTCTTTATCATATAGTCGCTTCATTAATGATTGTAGCGACTAATTTTTTAACTGCAAAAACAATAACTAGAGAAATTACTAAATTTTTGAGGTAATTAGCTGAGCGTCACGTTATGTCTCGTTTATGAGATGAAGGGATGAGAGCCAGTTTTGATGTGTTTTTGGGAGTTATTTCTTTATGAGCAATGCATACAATGTTCTAGCAAACGAGAGATAAAGGGATAAATTTTCTGTGATCTCTATCCTTATAAAGTACTTTCGCGGTATCATGTCACGTTAAATTAATTTTATTCAATACCATCATGACTGGAGAGTCCTTTGCACTTTAAAGATTTAGGCTTAGATAACCGCTTACTGAAGAACTTAAAACATTACGACTTCAAGAAGGCGACAGAGATCCAATCAAAAGCGATCCCTGTTGCTATTGCTGGTAAGGATCTATTGGCTTCATCAAAAACGGGATCAGGAAAAACATTGGCGTTTGTGTTGCCGATGATACATAAGGCATTAAAAACAAAAGCTTTTTCTGCTAAAGATCCTCGTGGTGTAATTTTGGCTCCTACTCGTGAGCTAGCAAAACAAGTTTATGGCGAGCTGCGTAGCATGCTTGGTGGTCTATCTTACGAAGCGACACTTATTTTGGGTGGTGAAAACTTTAACGACCAAGTTAAGGCTTTGCGTAAGTACCCTCGCTTTATTGTTGCGACTCCAGGCCGTCTTGCGGATCACCTTGAGCACCGCTCACTGTTTTTAGATGGTGTTGAAACGCTGATCCTTGATGAAGCTGACCGTATGCTGGATTTAGGTTTCGCACCTGAATTGCGTCGTATCGCGAATGCAGCTAAACACCGTCGCCGTCAAACGTTGATGTTCTCTGCGACACTTGATCACGCGGAAGTGAACGACATTGCAAATGAAATGCTAGATTCGCCTAAACGCATCTCAGTGGGTGTTTCTAACGAACAGCACCTTGATATCACTCAGAAGTTTTATCTATGTGACCATCTAGATCATAAAGAAGCAATTCTGGATCGTGTTATTGAAGAAGCTGAATACCGTCAGGTGATGATTTTCACGGCAACTCGTGCTGATACTGATCGCCTAACCGAGAAGCTAAACGAGAAGAAGCTTAAAGCGGTGGCATTGAGCGGTAACCTAAACCAAACGCAACGTAATGCAATTATGAGCCAGTTCGAGCGTGCGGTTTACAAGATCTTGGTAACAACAGACGTTGCTTCACGTGGTATTGATATTCCAAACGTAAGTCACGTTATTAACTTTGACATGCCTAAGCATACAGAAGAGTACGTGCACCGCGTTGGTCGTACTGGTCGTGCGGGTAACAAAGGTGATGCAATCTCTTTGGTTGGTCCAAAAGACTGGGACAGCTTCAAGCGTGTTGAGCTTTACCTTCAACAAGATCTTACCTTCTCGGTACTTGAAGGACTTAAAGGTAAGTTCAAAGGTATTAAGCCGCGCAAACCTGCTTTTGCTAAAGGCGGTCCTGCGAAGAAGAAAACCAACACTCAAGCTAAGAAAACGCCGAAAAAACCGGTTAAGCGCGATAAGAGCTTCCATAAGAATGTGGCAGTGGGTGATACAGTATTTATCCCTAAGAAGAAAGTTGCGCCAAAAACTGACGACGAGTAATCAACTCGCGTGAGCTAAAAGATTATGTTTATAAAAACAGATCTTTATACAAGCTAGCGTAAATAAAAACCGCCTATGAAGGGCGGTTTTTTTGTATCTGGTTTCTGCACCTGAGAGGTGTTGTCTCAGGTTACAGAGTCATTCGAAAGGCTTTAGAAATCAAAGGTTGAGAATGAATACGCTAAGATATGGTCGGCAATGTATTTGTGGATGGCGGTCGTTGGGTGTGTTACTCCCCAGAAGACATAGCTGTCTGATCCGTACGCTGCGCAATCATTGGTTAAGCTGTGACTTTTTAGGTAGTCGGCCGCTGAGCTTCTATTGATATTAAGGCAGGCATCACTCGCGTTTCGAAAGCCATGTTGCTCTGGATTATCGGTAATGCTGGCGAACAACGCGCTTGCATCGAACAACACCACGTTTTTACCCATGCTTTGGTAATACTTGGCCTGCGTCTTGATGAATTGATTGAACTCTAAAATCTTGCCACGAACTTTAATGATCTCCTGTTCAGTTGAGTATTTGAATTGAGGTGCTTTGGTTGCATCGGGCAAGGTGAACAGCAGGATATTGTTTGCACCAGATTCCGTTAAGCGGATCAAAGCGCTGCTGAAATCGGCCTTTACATCGGCCACTTCTCGGTTGTAGTTCATAAAGTCATTGAGGCCAAACTCTAAAGTAAACAACGAGTTTTCTGGGCGGTAGTTTTTGGCGATTTTCATATAGGTTAAGTAAGAGGTGACTTGGTCATATACTCCGGTTAATGCGACGTATTGATTGGTGCCAGCAGCCCCACCTACTGCCCAGTTATAAAGAGGTACATCTTTCGCCTTGGCTAAATACTCTGTCCAGACTAAACCGTTTGAAAAGTGCCCTAAAAACCATGAGTTAGCGTTCGGGAAAACCCATTGAGAACCGTTAAATAGGTTACCGGTGTCAGAAAGACTATCACCGAAGGTGACGATACGGTTGATGGTGTTCGCTTGGACAACGTTGTCATTTGTCCAAATCGAGTGGTTATAAGAGAAGCGATTGTCTGCTGCAAAGTAAGTGATGTCTGCGGCGTCATGTTGGATGTCGAGCGTCTGTTCACAACGCTGCTTGATTTCAGATCGCGGAGCATCACTGTAGAACATGTTCTTGAAGGATACAGAAGACCACCAGTATCCATTGATTGTGTAGTAATCACCATTTTCCTTTTTCGCCCATTTCCAGTCGGTGGCTGGAGAGTCATGTGAGGCATCGGTTCGATACCAGCATCGAACATAAGAATAGGTCTCTGAACCTTGTGTACTAAGTACTTGTGCGGATGTAATGGATTCAGGTGTCGGTATTGAATCTTCAGCTGCATAAGCACCAAAAGGCAGGGTTAACGCGAGTATAAAAGCCGTATTTTTCATCACTGTATTCTCTTTTATATTTAGTGAGCCAAACAAAACGTTGTTGCTTGTGACTGTTTTAATAACTGAATTGCTAATAACTGGTATGACCTATATCTAAAACCAATAACTCTCGTCAATACATTCAGTTTTTTAGCGACTCATAACTGGCATCAGTGTCAAAGTTCCAACTACTTTTTGATTGAAAAACAATGGCTTCGAAATGAGATAGCTAATATCTAACATTTGATTTTAACGAACTATCGCAGGCAAACACGTCGTCATTGACCTGTACGGGATGATTTGTCTATTGAATGCCTAAATGAAAACGTTATCAGAAGGGTGGGAGGTAAATTTTAATTTAATCAGCAACTTACCCGTTGGTGGTGTCAAGCGATGTTGCATTTCTAATGTTCATCACAATTGTTTAATTCAAGTTCAATATCACAAATATCAAGTTATCACTTTTTGTTTTATAAAATCATCATCTACGGTTTCTTTACTCATCAGAGGTCTAATCTGTTTAAGGAAAGAGCATTGAAAAAGATATTAATTTGGACGATAGCCTGCCTATCCAGTTTTGGCGTCTATGCCGGAACAAGCGCATCAGCATTAGAAACCAGCGGATACACTGCAACGAAATACCCTATTATGCTGGTACACGGTTTGTTTGGTTTCGATACATTAGCAGGCGTGGATTACTTCTATGGCGTACCGGAGTCTCTAACAAAAGATGGTGCGAGCGTATACGTTGCTCAGGTTTCTGCTACCAACAGTTCCGAAGTTCGTGGTGAACAGTTACTCGCTCAAGTAGAGACGCTGTTAGCCGCGACAGGCGCAAGTAAAGTGAATCTAGTTGGTCATAGTCACGGTGGTCCTACTGCGCGCTATGTCGCATCGGTTCGACCTGATCTTGTTGCTTCGGTGACGAGCATTGGTGGTGTTCATAAAGGATCTAAAGTGGCAGACCTTGTTCGCGGGACGGTATCTGAAGGGTCAGTTTCAGAAGGTATCGCGGTTAAATTGGCTGGTGGATTGACGGCGCTGATCAACCTGTTATCTGGTGGAACGGATCTTGATCAAGATGGCCTTGCGTCTCTTGAAGCGTTGACCACTGAAGGTTCGCTTGCATTCAATCAGTTTTACCCTGAAGGCGTGCCAACGTCTGAGTGTGGTGATGGTGAATGGCAAGCAAACAACGGTGTCTATTACTATTCATGGACAGGATCTTCCACTTTTACTAACCTTCTTGATCCTACCGACGGAGCGATGACAATCCTTGGTTTAGCTTTTAATGAACCTAATGACGGGTTAGTGGGAGCATGTAGCGCGCATTTGGGCAAAGTGATTGGTGATGACTACAAAATGAATCACCTAGACGAGATCAATGGACTATTGGGTATCCACCATCTTTTTGAGACCGATCCAGTGACCTTATATCGTCAGCACGCCAATCGATTGAAGTTGGCTGGCCTTTAGGTTGCACTGCCCATTCATGACGAGAACAAGGAAAGTATGATGAAAAAGACCGCCATTTTGTCGATAACCACGATAGCCCTGATGAGCACAGCGGCGGTCTTTTTGTATCTAAAGAAGGAAGATACAAGTTCATATAATCACAGCGAACAAAGCGCTTCTTCATTGAAGGTTAGCTCTCAACAAGATACTGAAATCGATAGTGCGTCAGCTAAAGACATGATGGAATATTTCGTGTCAGGCAATACAGAATTAACCCTTGAAGATATCCGTGACAATGTAGCGAAACACCACGAGCAATCACAAGCGGCAGTGGTCGATGAAGCATTGTTCGCAAAGTACCTTGAGTACAAGTCGGCACTGACAGCATTGGATGTCCAATTCGACACCACCTCAATATCCGCAGAGGACTTACGCGCACTGAATCAAGCTCTGCTTGACCTTCAAACTCAATTTTTCAGTGAGAGCGAGATAAGTATTCTGTTTACCCATGACAATAAAATGAGGGAAATCGCTTTAGAAAAGTTACTTCTGAAACAAGAAGGGCTAGAAGAACAAGAATATCAGCAAAGGCTTGAATCCTATCTATCTGAACAGCCAGATTACGTTCAAACGAGCCATCAGAATCAGGTATTACTCCCACAGCTATCCAGTTCAGAAGGTCTAGACGAACAAGGTAAATACTTGAAAAGAAGTGAACTGGTCGGAGAAGAAGCGACACAGAGGCTCGAAGCGCTTGATCAACAAAGGGCGGACTTTGATGGAGCTTTAGATATTTACTTTGTTGAACGAAATGACATTTTGAATGACTCAGCACTCTCAGAAATTGAGCGACAAGAGACTATCGCACAGCTTCGGACTACGCATTTTCAGCCCGAACAACTTCGAAGAGTCGAAGCGATTGAAAGAATCAGAGCTGCTGAGAGCGATCAGTAATCTCCAGCAATTAAAAAAGCCAACTACTGATGACTCGATAGTTGGCTTAATAATGAAGGTCGGTTACTGCAATCTGTACATGTTAAGTAAGTGCTTACAGTTTAAGGCTTAAATTTTGTATCCTAGAGCCTATACCATAAGCCGTTACAGCTGAACCTTAAAGATTATTCGCCCTTACCCCTTAACCCTTAACCCTTAAACCTTAAAGAAACCCAACTGCTGCTTTTGTTGTTCAGCGAGGTTTGATAACTCGTGGCTTGCTGCTGCTGCTTGGGTAATGCCGGTTACGTTTTGGCTTACTAAGCTGTAGATATTTGAGATATTACGGTTAATGTCTGAAGTCACTTGGCTTTGCTCTTCTGCAGCAGCGGCGACCTGAGTGTTGATTTCCGTGATATCCGTTACTGAGTTCGCAATGCCTGAAAGTGCAGAGCTTACCTCACCCGAAAGAGTCTGGTTATGTTCCAACATAGACAGCGAACTGCTCATACTCTCATTCGCGTTTCCAGATTGAACCTGCAAGCCTTCAATGATGGTTTGGATTTCTTTGGTCGAATCTTGTGTACGTGCTGCTAGCATTCTCACTTCATCAGCTACAACCGCAAAACCACGTCCGCTTTCACCTGCACGAGCGGCTTCAATAGCAGCGTTAAGCGCTAGAAGGTTAGTCTGCTCTGAGATGCTTTGAATAACCTCAATGACATTACCAATCTTCTCTGAGTGCTCTTTTAGCGTGCCAACAACGTTCGCAGCTTCGCTAAGCTGAATCGCCATTTGCTCGTTTGCTTGGTTACTTTCATTAAACAAGCTCATGCTGTGTGTCGCCATTTCGTCAGCTTGCTTAGACGCGGAGTCAGCTTGTACTGCATTTTCGTTGACGTTTGCTGCTGTGCTCTCAAGTTGATTCACGGCAGAAGCAACTTGTTCCACTTCTTGCTTCTCTTGGTCTGAGTTCGCACTTGATTGTGTCATTACAGCGGCTAGTTCAGTCGATGCTGACGCAACTTCGATGCTGATTCGAGACAGTGAACTTACCGTGTCACGCAATTGCTCAACGGATTTGTTTACGTCTTGCGCAAGACGTGAGATCTCATTATCTCCATGTTCTTCGGCTTTAACTAGCAGGTTACCTTTTGCTACTTCGCGCATGGTTGCCTGAATATTGTTGATTGGTTTAACAATGATGCCAGCCAGTGTCCAGCTAATAACAAGAGCAATAGAAAGAATCACTAAAAGCCCAATAGTCGCAGTATTTAGGGTGCTAGTGTGTTGCTGACCATTGGTATGGACTTGTTGAGTAGCAAGCAAGTTTAGCTTTTTAGAAAGACTGTCGATTGCTTTTACCATTTCGTTACCTGCATGGCGGTATTGGTCAATTGCCGTTTGGTAACGAGTATCAAAGTCAGAAGTTAGCACTGAATTACCGTGTTTTGCCTTTAACAGGGGAAGCATGGTATTGCGTGAAAAGTTAACGTAATGGTCCATCGCCTTGCTCATTGCTGCGACTTCATCTTGCATACCTGGCACTGTGTCTAATGAGCTCAGTAGGCGTGAGTTTTGATCGCGTTTTTGATTAAGCGTTTCAACGAGCGTGTTTACATCATCAGGGTTGAACAAGCTATAGATTGCTTTGATGCGCATGCCGTAACTATTGTCGACGATTTCGCTGAGTTCTTCTTTATGTAGAATGAGTTGATCTGTTGCTGTTGATACATCTTTAAATGCGTTTTCCAGCTTGTCACCACCGATGATGACACCCGTCAAAAGTAATACGACGGAAAAGAGTACTGGAATAAGAATTTGTATTTTAATTGATAAGCCACTGAGAAGTTGGCGCATGAATTGTCCCTCTATAAATAAGTAAATGAGCCGATGCAATTGCTTTTATTATAATTATCCCGTGATTCTAACTACTGAGAATGACAATTCAATCAGTAATACATTCGATTTAGATATATGCGATAGGCAATTGATAAATTATGGTTGTTTATTGTGCAAAATGAGCGTTTTTCTTTATTTCTCTATGGCTTACCCGTTCTGGGTGGCTGTGCGGTAATTGGTAATATTCGGTGTTGGTGGAATGTTGAACGATTTGGGTTAAATAGATTGAAATAAATGTTTAACGTTTATGAGTTATTTAAACTTATTGCTTCAAGGTTATTTGACACGAAAAAAGACGGAAATAAATGTCAGCTGTCATATAGGCTTCAATTTAATGAAACACAACTGTCACATTCAGATTCTAAAGTGGGCACCGTTCAAGTTAAACACAACGGCAATAACGCCACTTAAGGAAATTTGTGATGAAAAAGACAGTTATCGGTGCAATCGCTCTTTTAGGTGCACTAACAGTGACTCCAGCTTCAGCTAAAGAAACTATTTCAGCAGTTGGTTCAAGCAGCGTGACGCCACTGATGGAAGTTTTCTCTGAAACATACATGAAAACGAATTCAAACGTATTTATCGAAGTACAAGGCCCAGGTTCGTCTGCTGGTGTTAAAGCGGCGAAGAACGGCAGTGCAGATTTAGGTATGTCTTCTCGTAACCTTAAAGATAGCGAGAAAGAAACAACACTCGTTGAAGAAGTGGTTGCTCGTGACGGCATCGCAGTCGTGGTTAACCCTAAGAATGGCCTTGACGGTCTAACGGCTGAGCAAGTAACGGCTATCTACAAAGGTGAAGTAACAAACTGGAAAGACGTTGGTGGTGCGGACAAGCCAATCGTAGCAATCACTCGTGATACAGCATCTGGTACTCGCGGTGCATTCGAAGACATCATGTCTCTTAAAATGAAGATTTCTGGCACGAAAGTATCAGCAATCTCTCAACGTGCTCAAGTTGCTAACGGTAACGGTGCACTAAAAACAATGGTTGCATCTAACCCTTACGCAATCGGCTATATCTCTTTAGGTACAGTAGATAACTCAGTAAACGCGCTTGCAATTGACGGTACTGAAGCATCTGTAGACAACGTTAAGAACGGTTCTTACAAAGTAGCTCGTCCTTTCCTAGTACTTTACAAAGAAGGTAAGCCTTCTTCTGAAACTCAAAAGTTCCTAGATTGGATGCTAACTGACGAAGCTCAATCTCTTGTTGAGAACAAAGGCTACATCTCAGTTAACTAATCTATATCTCAATTAATTAAATATTGCTCAGCCTACCTTTTCAGGCTGAGCCTTTTCTATCCCACTTCGAGTTAATCCGTACGCTTATACAGCGTGTTAAGGATTTCGATATGTGAGACTTGTTATGACCATCGCAACGAATAGTGAACAGCTTATGAATAGCGAAGCGACTCAACTGAAACGCGGCTTACGTAAAAAGAAGCGTGTAGATTGGAAAGAGCGTATTTTTCACGGCTTATTTCTTACTAGCGCAATCATCGGCATCGTATCCCTTGCTGTTATTGCTTTTTTCATCGTTAGAGAAAGTATCCCTGCGTTCCAGGAAGCGGGCCTATCGGGCATCGTGCTAGGACAGAACTGGCTACCACCAGCACTTTACGGTGTTGCTACCATGATTGTGGCATCTGTCGTATCGACATTAGGTGCAGTAGTGGTCGGTGTGCCGATTGGTGTGTTAACGGCAATCTTTATTGCTGAAATCGCGCCAAAGCGTCTGGCGGACATCATTCGTCCTGCTGTCGAATTGCTAGCGGGTATACCTTCGGTAGTTTACGGCTTCTTCGGCCTCGTTATTATCGTTCCTCTGATTCAAAACGTATTTCAAGTGCCCGCGGGTAACACGATTTTGGCGGGTATTATTGTTCTGGGTGTGATGATCCTTCCGACGGTAATTACGGTTTCTGAAACCTCAATCCGTGCTGTACCAAGAACGTACAAAGAAGGTTCTTTAGCGTTAGGTGCTTCAAAGATCTTTACTATCTTTAAGTTGCTCGTTCCGGCTGCTCGCTCAGGCATTATGACGGGCGTAATTTTGGGTATTGGCCGTGCTCTTGGTGAAACGATGGCAATCATTATGGTGATGGGTAATGCACCTGCAATGCCTGAAGGTATCTTAGATTCAGCTCGTACACTAACCGCGAACATTGCGATTGAAATGTCTTACGCGAGTGGTATTCACGCAAGTGCACTCTATGCGACGGGTGTTGTTCTCCTTGTTTTCATCATGTCTCTGAATGCAATTCTCCTTTACTTGAACCGTGAGAAGGCGAGGTAACATTATGTCTTTAGAAAATAACGTAGCACCTCAAGCTCACCCTACGAACTTGCAAGGTAAGACGATGAATAAAATCGCGTTAAAGAAAGCCCGCGCACGTAAAGACGCCGTTCTGAGTGGTTTTATATGGGCTGCTGCCGCGTTAACGGTGGGCTTTTTGTTCTGGATTATGTGGTACATCCTCTCAAACGGCTTGCAGCACGTTGATTGGAATTTCATCACGGATGACTACACGCGAACGGGCGATGAGCACGGCATTTTTCCGATGATCATCTCGACAATCTACATGGTTATTGCTTCGATTGCGGTTGCTGCGCCATTGGGTATCATGACGGCAATCTACCTGACTGAATACGCAAAAGTAGGCAGTCGCTTAGTTAAGATCATTCGATTTTGTACCGAGTCATTAGCAGGTATTCCGTCAATCATCTTCGGTCTGTTTGGTATGACATTTTTCGTGGCTATTTTAGGTTTAGGTTTCTCTATCCTATCGGGCGCGTTGACTCTGAGTATCTTGATTCTTCCAGTGATTATTCGTACTACTGAAGAAGCATTGATGGCGGTATCTCAAACTTATCGAGAAGGCTCATATGGTTTAGGGGCTTCTAAAATCTACACAATCTGGCGTTTGATTCTACCAAGTGCAATGCCGGGTATTATCACTTCAGTTATTCTGAGTATTGGTCGTGTTATTGGTGAATCAGCGCCAGTATTCTTGACCGCAGGTATGGTTGCTCGTATCCCAGATTCACTATTGGATTCTGGCCGTACATTAACCGTTCACTTATATAAGTTAACGACGGAGCTATTTACCATTGAAGAATGGAATCAAGCATACGGCACAGCAACAGTACTGATTGTTCTTGTACTGCTGATCAACACACTCACGAAGTTGATCGCAAGACGTTTTAATACTGCAACTTACTAAGCAGGGTTTTCTAGAGCCAAATGAGCTCCTAAAACAGTACAGACTTTGACGAATTACGAGATTACGAATATGAACAAATTTAATATTAAAGACCTAGACCTTTTTTACGGTGAAAACCAAGCGCTTAAATCAATCAACCTACCCGTGCCAGAGCGCCAGGTGACCGCTTTAATTGGCCCGTCGGGTTGTGGTAAATCAACGCTATTACGTTGCTTGAACCGAATGAACGATCTTATTGAAGGTGTAAAAATTACCGGCCTTCTTGAGATGGATGGCGACAACATCTACGGCAATATCGATGTGGCTGATCTACGTATCAAAGTCGGCATGGTTTTTCAAAAGCCAAACCCCTTTCCAATGAGCATCTATGAAAACGTGGCATACGGACTACGTGCTCAAGGTATCAAAGACAAAAAGCACATTGATGAAGTGGTTGAAAGTTCACTTCGCGGCGCGGCGCTTTGGGATGAAGTGAAAGATCGTTTGAAAGCACACGCATTCGGTTTGTCTGGTGGTCAGCAGCAACGCCTGTGTATTGCTCGCACTATCGCAATGCAACCAGACGTAATTTTGATGGATGAACCTACTTCAGCACTTGATCCAATTGCGACTCATAAAATTGAAGAGTTGATGGAAGATCTGAAGAAGAACTTCACTATCGTTATCGTAACGCACTCTATGCAGCAAGCCCGCCGTATTTCAGACCGCACGGCTTTCTTCCTAATGGGAGAGCTTGTAGAGCACAACGAAACCAGCGTTATCTTCAGCGAACCAAAAGATGATCGCACTAAAGGCTATGTAAACGGTGACTTTGGTTAATTGCTTAATCGATAACGTGGTCAATACCACTAACTGAAACGCAGGTTAGATATTCGATTCGATTTACAGAATTATCACTATAACTATAAGCGATGGAAGTTTTGCCCCACTTTAGGTGGGGCTTTTTTATGCTGTTAAAAAACATCACATGTCGACGAAATTTTGGGCAGGAAATCCCATTTTTGTAGTCCTTCTCATGCTTGTGATAATGCAAAAGGTCAAATTGCGACCCACTTAACATCTCATTTTTAGTTACATTGATTGCATATCAAGGCTTCTGTATTTTTGCGTTATTCTTATTAGCCAATGGACCAACGCCGTGCATGTTAAAGCCTTTGCAAAACAGATATCTGCTACGCGTGATCACCGTTTATTGGCTGAGTCTCTGTTTGACTACCTGATTAAAATGCTTGGCCCCCAAGGGGTCGGAATATTTGCAGAGCCAATACCAGAAAGTGACTCGTTACCGTTGTTTTCCTGCGGTGAATTAACTTCTCTTGATCATTACCCTTCAACATTTTGGCCATGGGTTTCACAGTTCGACACTGCAGACGGTGTGTTACCGATGTCGCTCAATACGTGCAAGTGGGAGCACAGTAAAGCGCTTGGTGGAGAGTCGTTCATCATGATGCTCGACAACGCACCAGCCTGTAGAACTTATTTAATTATTCAAAATTGCATCGCAGAAAAAGTTAATCAAACCTTTGACCAAGGGCTGGATGGCCTTCAATTAGCGGCAGCTCGCTGGCAGTGTATTCGCGCAGAAAAAAATGCAGCTATCGAGATTAAGCATAGGGATACACGTGAAGCGCAATATCTTGATGAAATTAAGCTTCGAGAGTTGTTTGTAGATAATATGAAATTGGTTCATCAGGTGGCGTTAGAGCTCTCGAACCCTGAATCATTGGATGCACTCTACAAAGCATCGGTAGAGGCGGTACGCGATAGACTTGGTTTTGATCGCGCTATATTTATGTTGCTTGATATGAAAAAGCGTTGCTTTAGTGGCACCTACGGCACCGATGAACTAGGAAAAACCAACAGCGAACATCACACTCAATATGACCTGCATCAGCTTGAATCGGAATATATCGAGGCATTGTCTGACAACCACACTAACTTGGTCGTTATTGAACATGCTCCACTCTACACTGAAGGTAAGGTTGTAGGGCAAGGGTGGAATGGCATGCTTATTTTGCGTGAAGGGGATAAACCCGTAGGTTGGATTGCCATGGACAACTACATTCACCGCTCGCCAATCACCAATTACCAAAAGCAGATGCTTGAATCGTTCGGCTCTCTGCTGTCTCAGATATACATTCGTAAACGCCAAGAACTGAACATCCGAATGCTGCATTCGAGTATGGTTGAGTTGTCTCGCTGCGATAGCGTCAGTGCTGTGTGTAAGTCCGCCGTCAGTTTTGCTATTCAGCATTTAGGCATTGATCGATTAGCCGTTTTCCTTACCGATAAAAATTGCAGTTACATGCAAGGTACTTGGGGTACCGATATAAAAGGCGATATTGTCGATGAGTCTTATTATCGTTCAGAGCTGGTAGAGCGTGACATTGTGTCTGCAGCTCGTACTTACCCTAACCAAGTCGCTTTTGAAGAATCGGTCCCTATTTATCATGATTACAATATTGTCGGGGTTGGCTGGACGGCAATGACAATGCTCACCACAAATACAGGCGTTCCGATTGCGTTTATCGCTGCGGATAATTTGTTAACACGAAGCCCTTTAACTTCACAACTGCGTGAAGTGATACGTATCTTCGCCTCTAGCCTTGCTGAAGTCTTACAAAGAACCATGGCGCAAGAAGAGATCAAAAAGCTCAATGAAACCCTAGAACAAGAGGTTAGCAAGCGAACTCAAGAGCTTGAAAATGCGAATGAACAGCTCGATGTGATTTCTAAACTCGACCCGCTGACTCGTCTTGGTAACCGCCGTATGCTGTCACAAGTTTTAGATGATCTGAATTGTGAGGAACAAGGTGCATTTGCTACGCAGAATGAGGTCACCTTTGGGTTAATTCTTGTCGATCTTGACCATTTTGGTTTGTACAACAGTGTCTATGGCCATACTGAGGGGGATGTCGCTTTACGTGCCATTGGCAAGATACTGAGCACTCATGTTTACGGTGATCAAGAAACCTTCTGCCGTATCGGCGGTGAGGAGTTTATGTTGTTGATGATCGGCACCAATCACACAACAACAAAGCAGCGTGCAGAGTCGATTCGACAAAGTATTGAAGACGCAAAAATTCTCCATTGTAAAAGTAGCACTAGCCAATATTTAACCGCGTCTGTGGGTTATGCATCGATAACTTCGGATCAGCGCCAGTTCGATTTTGATTTGTTGTATGGCAAGGCAGATAAGGCTTTGTATAAGGCGAAAGATTCAGGGCGAAATAGAATTGTCTCGGCTATGAAGCGAAGAAAAGTTGCGGCTACACTGACTTAGTGTGGTATCTGTTTTTCCCGTTCTCAAAAACGACTGAAGCCGTGATGTTCACAATGTGGTCATCACGGCTTCGTTCTTTTTTTGACTTAGATTTTCTGTTTAATTAGCTTTCTGCTTACTTAGAACACCGGTTAATTAAAGCCTTTCTAACGTGCTCTTGTGTGCTTTGTTCGAGATGCGTTTTGGTTTCTTAACCGCTTTGATTACCTCAGAAGGGTCCCATGACTGACTTGGTGAGCCAGCTTCAGCATAGAGGCTCTGATTTAGTCTGGTGAGCTCAGCTTCGATTGTTTCTAACGTTTCATCACTCAAGTCTGGGTTTTCTGTTTTCCACTGTTCGAACAAAGTTCTCGTCTTCACACCGTCTTTCATTTTCAGAGCTGCAATAAGCGCTTCTGCCGTATCGGATTGACGTTCATCTTTTTGCTTTTGTTTTACTGCTGTACCGCGGCGTGACCAGAAGTAGAAAGCAATCGCAGAACTGGTTAACCACAACACAGCAAATAGGGCGGTCAGATAAGGCCACATTCCCGGGTTTTCAACGGTAATAATCGTCGGACTGGCTTGTTGTGTCGGCGCTTCAATCGCTGGAGGAGGCGTACTTGATGTTGCTCGCTCGCTAGCCTGAACCGACAACTCAAGACCAAGAGCTTTACTGATTTCTTGTGATTGTGAGTCAGTGTTAAACCAAGCTTGAGAAACATCAGGAAGCGAGATATTTCCAGCCTCTTTCGGAATCAAGACTTGCTTGTAAACAACGACAGCATCACCGGATTGAGTGGTGCCAAATTGCGGCTTTTCTTCATAAACACGCACCGTTTTAGGGTAGGTGATATTCAGTTTTGGCAGTTGGTGCTGCGTTAAGTTGCTAGCCGTCATAGTTATGGTTCGAGTTAACGAATCACCGGCTTCTATTCCAATCTTCTGTTTGTCGTTACCTAAAGCATTGCCATCCCTGAGTTCATTGCCTTGGCTATCTGACCATTTCTGAATCAACTTGAAGTTCGATGTTGGTAACCACTCACCTTGATAGCCTTTTGGTACCGGATTCACTGTTACATCTAAGGTTTCAACAGGCGTGTCGAGCTGGAAAAGGCGCGTCGTGCTTGAGTTGTTGGTTGAGTAAACAACAGCACCGGTTAACTTTGGCCCTTGAAGCTGAAATTGTCCTGCTTGCTGTGATGATATATGGAAAGATTGCTGAACAACCGTGACTTCTTGTCCGTTGATAACATCTTGGAACTGTTTCGACTCACCGATGGGTTCCACGTCCAAATTTGATGAGTTTGGTAGAGAGATTTGGGGATCTTGTAATCTTCTTGGATCCGCTTTGATGATGAGTTTTACATCAAGTTCCGCGACCTCTTGAGGGTATAGCGAGTCTTTACTCAGATTAAGTTGAAACTCGGCCATATCACTCTGCTTTGGAGCGGCTTTATTAACCGAAACGTTGATGGTGATCGGTTGGGTTTTTGCGCCTTCAATATCAAAGCTAGGAATCTCTAATCGGCCTAATCGAAGTGGGGCAAGGGTAATATTCCACTCGCTAGATACGGTGCGGCTACCATTGACGATTCGCATCGATGACCCAAAACTTGGGGTGCCGACGTAGAAATTTTTCTGAAGGGAGGTCAGGTCTAAAACACCGGACGATACTTTTTCATCGGTCGCCACTCTAAGTAGGAATACTTCATCTTTGGTCACACTGTTTTGCGAAACACTCGCCACAGCGGTCGCTGCCAATGCAGAGAAGGACGAGAAAGCTCCCAGCAACAAAGTCAGGAGTATTGATAAAAATGGCTTGTTTAAAAATCGCATGGTTACCACTTTTTGTTTTGGTTGTTAGGAGCACTTTTTTGTCGTGCTTGTAGAATCATTTGCGCTTTAAGCAATTGGCTCGGATCACGAGCGCTTTCTACTTGCTCAAGTTTTCGCATATCAGGATCGCTCGACATAGGTTGACCTGATACTTGTGCGGCAGCTTGTTGAGCGTTGTTATCACTGTCTTCCTTAGCAGCCTCTTGTGCTTGAGTAACTTGAGATGCTGAGTCATCTTTATCTTGTGGCTGTTTATCTGCTTGATCCGCTTTGTTTTGTTGCGCAGCTTGCTTGTCGTTTTCTTCATCCGCCTTGGAATCAGGGCGGCTATCAGCTTGGCTTTGGTCAGTATTCTGAGCTTGGTTTTCACTTTGATCTTGTTTATTGCTTTGATCTTGGCTGTTGCTTTGACTTTGTGACTTCCCATTGTCAGTAGAGCTTTGTTGTTGATCCTGCGAGCTTTGCGAAGAATCATTTTGCTGACCTTGCTGACCTTGCTGACCTTGCTGGTCTTGTTCATTTTGGTCTTTGGACTCAGAATCGTCTTGCTGTTGCTGTTGCTGTTGCTGTTGCTGTTGCTGTTGCTGTTGCTGTTGCTGTTGCTTCTGAGCCTGTTCGACAATCTCTAGGTTCTTCTTTGCATAAGCATGTTCAGGGTTGCTTTCGAGAATACGTTGATACTCTTTTATCGCTTGGTCGTACTTACCTTGCTTTGCTTGTGCATTGGCGAGGTTGTAGCGAGCATCTTCGCCAGAAAGGTCTTGCAGCGTCTGCTCAGCCGCTTCGAAATCACCAGCTTTGTATTGCGCTATGCCTTTCCATTCTTGCTGCTCGAACTGTTCTGCAGCTTGTTGAAAGTCCTCATCTTGATACAACTGATAACCCACTTGGTCATCGGTTTTCCAAGGGTTTGCAAACGCAGTATTCGGTTGGCTGAACGAGACAAGCACAGCTAGGCCACACCAAATGACCCCTTTTCGAAATAGCCCAAGAGCAGGAAGTAACAAAAACGGCAATAACCAGAAACCGTTGTTCACTCTGGTGTTGAGTGAGTTATTGGTTTTAGTCACTTCTGATGTTGTCGCAACTCGGTCAAGATAACTTGCGATGTGTTCAACGTCTGAGTTATCTAATTGCAATTCAGTGAATGTGCCGCCAAAGCGACGCGTCAGGTCGTGCATATTGCCTACGTTGGTTTTCGCAACCACGGTTTGTCCTGAGTCGGTCTGTAACATCGAACCTGTAGGTAACGAGATCGGCGCGCCGCTTTCCGTACCTACAGCCAAGACTGATAACGTCCAATTACTACCAGAGAGTAGCGAGTCGATATCTTTCTTCTCTTGACCATCAATATCATCAGCAATCAGTACCAGATCGCCTTGATAGATATGAGCACGAGTCATCATCTCAATCGCAAGCTTAACTGCCGATGCTGCATTGCCGCCTTGGAAGGGCATGATATCTGGTGATAGGTTGGGTACGAGGTTCTTGATGGTGTTGATGTCAGACGTTAGCGGACTGATGGTGTAAGCATCTCCGGCGTATGCCACCATTCCCGTTAGGCCTTCTTTCCAGAGTGATAGTAGATCCAAAGCCTTGTATCGTGCCTGTGTTAAACGGTTCGGCTTAATATCAGTGGCATACATAGACATCGACATATCCATGATCACAACTCGCGCCTGTGTTTTTTCAAAGCTTGGCTGTTCATTTTTTTCAAAGCTTGGACCGGCCAATGCGATGACACCGACCAACCACCAAACACCGAAATAAGTGCTGCGGTTTTTCGAGGGCTTGCTCGATTCTGGAGCCAAATAACGGGCGATGTGTGACGCCAATAACCCTTGCTTGGATTGTCTCTTGCTAAGCCACCAAATAGCGGGCAGCACGGCAATAGCCAAGAACCAATATGGGTAGATAAAAGTAAAGTTAGACATTGTTTCTCCTAATGGCTAACAGCATAAATGCGAAGAACATTGCCGCAGACAGAGGCCAGACAAACCACTCTTGTTGTGGTCGCCAGATCTTAGTGGCATTCGTCACGGGCTCTAACTGGTTGATGGTGTCGTAAATCGTTGCCAGCTCTTTGCTGTCTCGCGCACGGAAGTATTGACCGCCAGTGCGTTTGGCGATTTCCATTAGAGTACGTTCATCCAAGTCTTGAGCAGTATTGACCTTACGAGTCATGAAGAACTCTTTGACCATCATTTCACCCGCACCGACACCCACGGTGTAAATCGTCGCGTTGTATTTCTTTGCAATATCCGCGGCTTCAAGTGGATCTAATACGCCAGCAGTATTGCTGCCGTCACTGAGTAGAATCATCACACGCTGAGGGGCGTCACTGTCGACAAAGGTTTTGGTGGCAAGGCCGATACCATCACCGATCGCAGTTTGAGTACCGATAAGCTTTAACACCGCTTGATTGAGCTGTTGTGAAAGCGTGTCTCTATCTAACGTCAGTGGCGTCTGCAAGTAGGCGTGATCAGCAAATAGCACCAATCCGACTCGGTCCCCTTTTCGTCGCTCAATAAAGTCACTCAATACATGTTTCACCGCAGATAAGCGATCGATGTATTCGCCATTGAATTGCATGTCTTCTTGGCTCATCGAGTAGGAGAGGTCGACAACCAACATCAAATCACGGTGTTTTGGCTGAAACTCAACCGGTTCACCGTACCAAACTGGACGTGCCATGGCCGTCAACAATAAAAGCCAGATGATGACCGACAAAGCTTTGGGTAAGCGGCTGCTCGGCGTTTTGGTATTGCTGTCTTCTGGTAGAAATGGAAGCCTTAGGGCACTGCTTGATTCTGACCTTGGCGAGAACAAGTAAACAAGGATTGGCAATGGCGCGAGGAAAAACATCCACCACCAAACGAACTCGATGTTTAGTAAGCCCCAGCTTGGAAACATAGAGTTTAGTAAGTCAAAGCTTAAAAGATCAGTCATAACGACCTCGCTTTGGAGGAAGGGCTTTACGAAGCCAGGTTTCGCAGTCATTAACCAATTGCTGTTGAGCCTTTTTCTGTTCGTCGTTCATTAGGGCTGCATTTTGATAGAGAGCTTGCTGCCATTGCGATTGTTTTGCGGCGAACAAAGGTTTTGCCAATTGCGCATCTAAGAACGTCAACCAATCATCACCAGATAAGCCTGCCACTTTTTCGCGTGGGAAATAGCTTAGTGCTGCCTGACGAACGATGTCTTGAGCTGCACTCGGAGACAAGGTATTTGAAGGCTGACTATCACGAAAGCAAGCAAGTGCTTCGTTCTTCGCGTATTGGTTCTTTTGTCTTTTGTTTACAATGAAAAATACTAAGGCGATCAGAACAATGGCCGTGATAATGATTAACCACCAACCCCATGCCAAAGGCCACCATGACGGTGCGCTTGGCGTAATAATAGGGCTCAAGTCGAGAGGTTGATTCATGACTGAACTCCTGATACTTGGCTCATTAACGATTGCGCACAAGACAATGAACTGTATGGGATCGCCAAAGAAAGGCTCATTTGCATAAGCTGTTGTTGCTTCTGATCAAATGCGTGACTGAGCTTTTCCTTTTCCTTGCTTGATGAAAAGTTAAACCATTGCGTTTTATTGCCGTCGGTGATCTGTTTTGAACCTTTGAATGCAGTAACACCTTGCTCCAACGGGTCGTAAAAATGCACCAAGCGAACTCGATTATGTCGACGTATTTGATTGATAAGTGAGTAATTACTTTCGTTATAACGAACAAAATCACTGAGCATAATGATATCGCTGCCTTTCGGGCAAAGCTGGTGAAGAGACTTCAGCCCATGCTCTAAGGTTGTGTCGCTGTGATTGTCTGGGTTGGTCAGCGCTGCGTTATTGATTTCTATGACTTTTTGCAGAATACGCAGTGGAGCGTGGTTGCTAGCACTGGGTTTAATCTCAATGATCTCTTGGCCAGTATCTATCACTGCGCCAATACGGTCTTTTTGAGCGACGGTTAACCAGCAAAGTTGGCTGGCAAAGTGCGCGAGTTGAACCGATTTAAGCAATAGGGTTGAGCCGAAAATCATACTGCTCGACAGATCTAAGAACAAAATCACAGGCTGTTCTCTTTCTTCAGAAAACAGTTTGGTGTGCGCCTTGCCTGTTCTCGCCGTGACGCGCCAATCAATGCTGCGGATATCGTCGCCCGCCTGATATTGACGAACCTCAGAGAAATTCATCCCGCGACCTTTACGATTGCTTTCGTGCTGGCCGTTAAGTTGCGACCACAGGCTCTTGGCTGGAGGCAACCAGCGAACAGACTGCGCTTTGTATTGCAGCAGTTCGTCCAGGTTTAACGTGACGCCGTCACTATGGTTGGGTAATTGATTCTTCATGCGCGTATCCCTATGCGCTACCAACCAACGAGAGAAGGTGTGCGATCACTTGGTTTGCAGTGACCCCTTCGGCTTGTGCGTGGTAGCTACGAAGCAGGCGGTGACGCAGTACAGGGAATGCCATCGCTTGAACATCTTGTGGAGTAACATAGTCGCGGCCAGCAAGCCAAGCGTGAGCGCGGGCACAACGGTCTAACGCGATGGTTGCACGCGGGCTAACACCCATGTCTAACCATTGATCAAGCTGGTCGCTGTATTGCTTAGGTTGGCGCGTCGCCATTACCAATCTGATGATGTACTGCTCAATGGTGTCTGCCATGTGAATGTTGAGCACTTCTTGGCGAGCTTCGAAGATAGTTTGTTGAGAAATAGGCTCTGGTTGAACTGGTTGATTGCCTTGAGCTTCGCCTCTGTTTAGGCGCAAAATCTCCAGCTCACTTTCCATGTCTGGATAAGCCACTTCTAAATGCAGCAAGAAACGGTCTAATTGAGCTTCTGGTAGCGGGTAAGTGCCTTCTTGCTCAATTGGGTTTTGCGTTGCCATTACCAAAAACAAATCGGGTAAGGCATAGGTTTTTCGTCCCGCCGTCACCTGCTTCTCAGCCATCGCTTCTAACATCGCGGCTTGCACTTTCGCAGGAGCACGGTTGATCTCATCCGCGAGAATTAACGAGTTAAAAATCGGGCCAGACTGGAAGGTGAACTCTCCCGTTTCTGGGCGAAATATATCGGTACCCGTTAAATCAGCAGGTAACAAATCTGGCGTGAATTGAATACGGTGGAAGTCTCCCTCGACACAGTCAGCCAATGATTTTACTGCGCGAGTTTTTGCTAGCCCGGGAGGCCCTTCAACGAGGATATGACCATCGGCCAAAAGGGCGATCATCAGCTGCTTAACGAGCTCTTTTTGACCAATGATTTGAGACTCTAGATAGTTTTGAAGGACTTCGAAATTTGTTTTGTGCATTTTGGACTCTCTGGGTATCCATTTGATTTTTATTTTGAGTATTGGTCACTGATTACTAGGAAAAAGTTCCAGTACGTTTGCGGAATTTATTTTTTCAAAATTGGAATTATTTACAAGAGGTTAACGAGAAAAAACATCAATCAGTAGTTTGTACCATACCAATCGATTTTTATATATCAAAGCTTCAAGGCTCTGCCGTTGTGCGTTGTTAGTGAAACTTAATTACTCAGATAACTAAAACGAATAGTTAACTTTCGGTGCATTAACCTTGCTAATTGTTTCCGCTAAAGAATAAAGGGTTTCGTCGTTTCACCATGTTACAAATTTTTGCGAAATACCTCTCTAGTTTGATGAGGTTTAGCCGATACATGGTGGAGAGTGCACTACTGGTTTAAGTGCACCAAAAAAAATCCTGTTCAGGATATATAAATAACGAGCGATTCTTTTTAAAGGTCCAAATATGTTGAAAACTAACTCTCTGAGTATTAAACAAAAAGTTGTACTTGGAATTACCTTCGCAGTTCTTGCATCAACGGTGATTGTCGGTGCGATGGCGCAAAAGCAAGCAAGAGATGTTTTGAGTCATCGACTAGTCGATATTGAGCTTCCGGGAATGTTAGAGCGAATTAATGGTGAAATTGACCGTGAAGTCTCTCAGCTATTGTTAGCTGCAGAACAAATTGCTTCGAATGAATTCATTTCTGACGCTATCGAATCGACCGATCGCGATGCAGTGTTAGAGAACAAGTTGGTAAAACAATTGAATAATGTTCGTAACCAATATCAGCTAAATGATGCCTCAGTAGCGAACCGTCAAACGGCCTACTACTGGAACCAAGATGGCTTCCTGCGTCAACTCAATCAACAGCAAGATGGTTGGTTCTTTGGCTTTACACAATCAGGCCAGAAGACAATGGTCAGTATGTTCCAAGAAGCGACAGGTGAAGTAAAAATGTTCGCTAACTACCAACAGCCTTCTGGTTTAGCGATGTCAGGCTTGTCGAAGTCGATGGGGGACATGGTAAGTCTACTTAATAGTTTTAAGATTGAAGATACAGGTTTTGTTTTCTTAACGAACAGCCAAGGTGATGTTCAAATTCACCGCGAACGCTCGCTTGGTGATTCATCACTTCAAAAACTTTACGGTCCTCAATCTAGTCAGTTGTTAAGCAAGTCAGGATTTAACTTGATTACAACGGAACATAAAGGACAAGAGTTGTTTGTCGCGAGTTTGTATGTGCCGTCAATGGATTGGTTCGTTGTTGGTGAAGTTCCGACGAGCGAAGTTTTTGCTGAGCTTGATGCAACGGCTAAACAGATGCTGATCATGACCGCTGTTGTAGCGTTAATTTTTATTCTGATGGGCGTGGTGCTAGCAAACAGTATTACTCAACCGATTAAACTTTTGGCTAAGCGATTCGGTGACCTTGGCGAAGGTGACGGTGACCTTGCTCAGCGTATCGAAGTGAAAGGCAACGATGAAATTGCACAGCTTTCAAAGGGCTTTAATGGATTCATCGAAAAGATTCACGAGTCGATGAAAGAGGTGTTTTCTACAAGCCAAGCACTTCAAGTCGCGGCTGAGAGTGTTTCTAATAAAGCACACATCACCCACGACAATAGCCAAGAACAACGAGATCAAACTCTTCAGGTAGTTGCAGCCATTAACCAGATGGGTATGACAATCAGCGAGATTGCATCGAATGCGGCAACGGCTGCGGAAACGGCAACACAGGCTTCAGGCAATACTGAAGTAGGCCGATCTGTGGTAAATAAAGCAAAAGACGCGATCAGCCGTTTAGCGCAAGACATCGAAAGTACAGGTCAAGTGGTAGAGCAGTTAGCTTCAACGACTCAAGACATTGGCTCTATTTTGGGTGTAATTCGTGACATCTCTGAACAAACCAACCTACTTGCTCTGAACGCTGCTATTGAAGCTGCGCGTGCGGGTGAACAAGGTCGTGGTTTTGCCGTTGTAGCCGATGAGGTTCGTAACCTAGCAAGCCGTACCGCAGATTCTACGGAAGAGATTCAGAAGATGATCAACCAACTGCAAAGTGATGCTAAAGATGCCGTAACGGCGATGAGTGCAGGTAAAGTGATTACACTTGAAGGTGTATCGGCGTCGGATGAAGCGGTGGATGTACTGGGTGGTATTTCAGACCGTATCGTTGATATCACTGATCGTAACACTCAAGTGGCAACGGCAACGGAAGAGCAATCAACCGTAGTTCACACCATCAACCAGAACATTGAAGAGATCAACGCAATCAACGAAGTGACGACTGGAACCGCAGAGCAGCTTGCTGAAGCGAGCCAAGAACTTCAACAGCTTTCTTCTCGTCTAGATAAGATGGTTGGCTCGTTTAAGCTTTAATAGCGGATAAACTTGCAACACTTACATTGGAGCCGGATTCATTTCACGTGAATCCGGCTTTTTTACGTCTGATATGCTTGTTCGTTTGATACGGCACTTTACGTTTGTTGGACAGTTTATGTTTGGTATGGCTTTTACGTCTGATGCTAATTGTTACGTTTGGTATCGCTTTTTACGTTGAACGTCGCCATTCAGACCGCAGTTCTGCATTTAAGCTGATGTTCACTTGATCTGGTTTCGGGCTTTGCACCTAATCGCCCTAGCATCATAGAGCGTAAATGAGTAAAATCTCGCTAGGTTTAATATTTAGGTAAGTATCATGAGCGATTTTGAAAAAGAACTAGAGCAGATGACTCAAGAGATGGGCGATGAGCCTGAAGTGAAACTTCCATCACTTGAAGAGCAAAAAGCGATCGTTGCTGAATTTAAGCGACTAGAAGCGGAAGGCAAACTGACACCTGAAGTGTTAGAACAGCATTTTGGCCAGTTCAATAAAACAAGTGATACGCCAATTCACTAAGTTATTTACTATGATTGGTATTAAAGTTGAGCAAGCCTATATCTTTATCGTTTAGATAGGATGGCTTTTAGCTCAAACAGATAAAGGTCTAGCATTCGCTAGGCCTTTTTTGTTTTTATACTGAACAGACAACAGACAACAGACAACAGACAACAGACAACAGACAACAGACAACAGACAAAGCGCGATCTATTTAATGAAAGTAAAACTCGTTGTCAGAAAATGAGAAATCCCCCTTACAAGGTAAGAGGGATTCGATACGGGCAAGTTATATCCTAAAAAGACGAACCGATTAGTCGGTGCCGTACTCTTTGTACAAGCGACGACATGCTCGACCATCGCTATGGAACAAGTGACAACGGTGTGCAGGAATACCAATCGCTAGCTTGTCACCAGACTCAATCGTCAACGTGTCTGGCTGGCGATAGATAACGTCAGCATCGGCACTGTCGAGGTTTAGGTAAACTTGTGTTTCGTTACCGAGCTTCTCGACCATCAACACATCAGCTTCAATCGTCGCATCACCTGTTTCAGCAGACAACAAGTGCTCAGGACGAACACCTAGAGACATACGGTCACCAGCGTTGACAGTCGTGCCATCAACTGGGATCCAGAAAGTCATACCGTTTGAAAGTTGTACCAATACGCGTTCTGCTTCAGCTTGTTCGATGTGAACCGACATAAAGTTCATTTTTGGTGAGCCAATAAAGCCAGCAACGAAACGGTTTTGAGGATAGTGGTAAAGATCAAGAGGTTTACCCACTTGAGAAACAAAACCACCATCAAGCACAACGATTTTATCCGCCATTGTCATCGCTTCAACTTGGTCGTGTGTTACATAAATCATGGTACAGCCCAGCTGACGCTGTAGCTTCGTGATTTGTGAACGCATTTGAACACGAAGTGCTGCATCCAGGTTAGATAGAGGCTCATCAAGTAGGAATACGTTTGGTTGAGAAACCAAAGTACGACCAATCGCAACACGTTGACGTTGACCACCAGACAATGCTTTAGGTTGACGTTCAAGAAGGTGACCAAGCTGAAGGATTTCTGCAGCATGTTCTACACGCTTGTCAATTTCAGCTTTATCGGCGTTTGCCAGTTTAAGACCAAAAGACATGTTGTCGTAGAGATTTAGGTGAGGGTAGAGCGCGTAAGATTGGAATACCATACCTACACCACGTTTTGATGGCTCAACATCGTTCATGCGTTGTTCACCAATGTACAAATCACCAGACGTAATATCTTCTAGACCTGCGATACAGCGTAATAGCGTCGATTTACCACAACCTGATGGTCCAACGAATACTACGAACTCACCTTCGTTGATGTCTAAGGTTACGTCCTTAGAAATCTGTACATCACCATATGATTTATAAACGTTTTTTAACGTGACACTCGCCATCTAGCTTGTCCTCGATCGATCAAATTTTAAGTTTTACTGCTTATCATTATAAGGAATTTTTGGGTCAGCAGTAACTGTAGGAATTGGTAAGTATTGAGTGAGTAAGAAAAAAGTGGGTGGGACTTGAATTCTTTAACCAAGCCCACCCGTCATAGCCAAACTGGTGCCTATTTCCCCCACATCCAGCTAAATCTCCCCCGTGATTCAATCACAGATTTAGCTCGATGCTTAATAAAGACAACAGCGGGCAGTGAAGCCAACTAAATGAACAATGCGTCAACGCATAACATTCGCTGGTAAAGGGTTCTTACTATCCACTCTTGGATGAATGCAGTTTCGGTGAATTCGCGTAATGGTACATCCTCCCAATAGAAAATTAACTAGGGGGAGTAGGAGGGGAGGAGTAGATAAAGGGGGTTATCTATAACTGGCGATCCAGTTCAAATAAATCCACCGCATAACGGTGATGTGGATCACGATGAGTATCTACTTTGTGACTTCGCTCGCCAATCTTACCGGATGACGATCACGAAATTAGGCCATAATAGCTAGGGCGTAGTGGCTAGGATGATGAGCTGTCATTGATTTTCTCAGATCATAGCCTCCGAAAACTGGCTCGTCTTAATTGAATGCGCCCTACGTATAAATATAAAAAGGATATTGACATGAAAAACGCTCTAAGCGCTGTAGCTCTAGGCACAATCGTTGCTCTGGGTTCTTTTGGTGCAAACGCTGCTATCGAAGAAGGTCAACTAACTATTTGGGTTGGTGGCGACAAAGCTTATGAAGGAATGGCTGAAGTAGGTAAACGCTTTGAAGAAGATACTGGTGTTAAAGTAACCGTCGCTTTCCCTGACAAACTAGAAGAGAAATTCTCTCAGGTTGCAGCAGCTGGCGATGGCCCAGACATGATTTTCTACGCACACGACCGTTTTGGTGGTTTTGCAGAAGCCGGTCTTCTTGTTGATATCAAACCTTCTAAAGAAACTAAAGAAGGTATCGTAGACTTCGCATGGGATGCTGTTTCTTACGACGGTAAAACAATCGCTTACCCAGTTGCAGTTGAGTCAGTTTCTCTTATCTACAACAAAGCACTTGTCCCTAACCCACCTAAGTCTTGGGAAGAGATCCCTGCACTAAACGCTAAGCTTCAAAAAGATGGCAAGAAAGCAATCATGTGGCCTCTACGTGGTGGCGCTTACTTCACATGGCCTCTACTTGCAGCTGACGGCGGTTACGCGTTCAAGCAAACAGCGGAAGGTTACGACATTAAAGATGCAGGCGTAGCGACTGACGGTGTTCAGAAGTCTCTAGGTTTCATTGAGAAGATGGTAAAAGACAAAGTTATTTCTGCGGATATGGATTACTCAGTTGCTGAGTCTGAATTCGTAGCAGGTAACGTTGCAATGACAATTAACGGTCCTTGGGGCTGGGCAAACATCGAGAAAGCTGGCGTAGATTACGGCGTAGCAACATTGCCTAAGTTCAACGGTAAAGCGTCTAAGCCATTCGTTGGTGTATGGGCTGGTGGTATCAGCACCGCTTCTCCAAACCGTGATCTAGCCGTTGAGTTTATGGAAAACTACCTACTAACTGATGAAGGTATGAAGAGCTTGAACGACGACAAGCCATTAGGTGCTGTTGCTCTTAACTCTTTCCAGCGTCAACTAGACAGCGACACTCGTATTGCAGCAACAATGGATAACGCGATGAACGGCGAAATCATGCCTAACATCCCTCAGTTCACAACATTCTGGTACAGCATGGAAGAAGCTATTGGCAACGTAGTTGATAGCCGTCAATCAGTAGAGCAAGCACTAAAAGGTGCTGAAGCTCGAATGACTAAGTAACAACCAAGCACTACCTTTTAAGGAGGGGGCAACCTCTCCTTACTTTTCTATTTTTATATCTCGTTAGCAGGTTCCTCTATGCAGTCAGTTCAAGGTTCAGATGCGATCCCGGCACCATCAAGCCTTCCAGGCAGTAAAAGCGTCTTCATCAAATGGGGGTTGCTTGGTAGTGTTGGCTTAATTAATGGCTACGCTACAATTTTAATGTATTCTCGCGGTGAGCTCGCATTTGCGCTGCTTACTGTGATTTTAACGGCTTTGGCTCTTTACATTTTTGGTAGTAAGAAAACTTACGCCCACCGTTATATTTACCCAGGTATTGCCGGAATGATTTTATTCATTCTTTTCCCACTGGCATACACCGTCGGGCTTGCGTTTACTAACTACAGCGCAAAAAACCAGCTCTCTCTAGAGCGCACTCAAACCGTTCTTTTAGACCGTTCATTCCAAAGCGGTGAAAGCTACCCATTTACTTTGTACAAAACAGATAACGGTCACCAGATCGTTGTGAAAGATGGCGACCAGCTGTTAGCAACTGATGTGTTTTCTCTGGAAGGCATGACATCAACAGAGATGGACCTATCTGCAATTGACTCTGTACAAGGTGAAAAAGAGAAGATCAAAGCGATCATCCAAAATCGCTCTGTGATCAGTGGTGTCGATTTCCATCTGCCAAATGGTGATGACATCCGCATGAGCGGCTTACGTAAATTTGCTGCCGTTGCACCGCTTTACACTCTTCAAGATGACGGGGAAACGTTATACAACAATGAATCTGGTGAAATATTGAAACCAAACATGGAAGTGGGTTTCTACCAACCGGTTGACGAGAAAGGTGAGTTTATCGGTAACACCATTTCTCCAGGATTTGTTGTAGACATTGGTACAGCCAACTTTGAACGTGTTTGGAAAGATGACGGCATCAAAGAACCGTTTATCAGTATCTTTATTTGGACGGTTGTATTCTCCATTTGTACGGTAGCCTTCACACTTGCAATTGGTTTGGTTCTGGCAAACGTTGTGCAGTGGGAAGAGCTGAAAGGCCGTGCTGTGTATCGTGTTCTACTAATTTTGCCTTACGCCGTACCAGCATTTATCTCGATTCTTATCTTTAAGGGCCTATTCAACCAGAGCTTTGGTGAGATTAACATGGTGCTTGAGAGTATCTTTGGTTTAAGCCCAAACTGGTTCTCCGACCCGATCTTAGCGAAAACCATGGTGTTGATTGTTAACACTTGGCTAGGCTTCCCTTACATGATGATTCTATGTATGGGTCTACTAAAAGCGATTCCTGAAGATTTGTACGAAGCGTCAGCAATCGATGGTGCTAACTTCCTTGATAACTTCAAGCGAATCACTTTTCCATTGATGATAAAACCGTTAACACCGCTATTGATTGCAGCGTTTGCCTTTAACTTCAATAACTTTGTCATGATTCAACTATTGACGAACGGTGGCCCGAACATGATTGGTACTTCTGAGCCAGCGGGTTACACAGACTTGCTTGTAAGCTACACGTACCGAATTGCATTCGAAGGCGGTGGTGGTCAAGACTTTGGTCTAGCAAGTGCAATCGCAACGCTTATCTTCCTATTGGTTGGTGCCCTAGCGTTACTAAACCTTCGTTTCACTAAATTGACTCAAGATTAAGGAGCACGACAATGGCTATGGTACAAGGTAAGAGCCTTAAATACCGAGTATGGGCAACGCATATTGCGCTGTGGTGCTTCTTAGCGCTAATTATTTTCCCACTACTGATGATTATTGCTATCTCATTCCGCGAAGGTAACTTTGCAACCGGTAGCTTGATTCCAGACAACCCATCTTTGGAACACTGGAAATTGGCTCTGGGTATGTCAGTGACAAATGCTGATGGCTCAGTTACTCCGCCTCCATTCCCAGTACTGACTTGGCTGTGGAACTCAATAAAAGTAGCGGGTATTACGTCAATTCTTATTGTTACACTGTCGACAACATCGGCTTACGCATTTGCTCGTATGCGCTTTAAAGGTAAAGAAACTATCCTGAAAGCGATGATGATTTTTCAAATGTTCCCTGCGGTATTGGCTCTAGTGGCTATCTACGCACTGTTCGACAAATTAGGGCAATACATCCCATTCTTAGGCTTGAATACGCATGGCGGTCTGATCTTCTCGTACTTGGGCGGTATTGCATTACACGTTTGGACGATTAAGGGCTACTTTGAGACGATTGATAACTCTTTGGAAGAAGCTGCAGCATTAGATGGCGCAACACCTTGGCAAGCGTTCAGATTGGTTCTATTACCACTGTCAGTACCCATCCTAGCGGTTGTATTCATTTTATCTTTCATTGGTGTTGTTGGTGAGGTACCAGTTGCTTCCATCCTATTATCGGACGTGAACTCTTACACGCTAGCGGTAGGTATGCAGCAGTACCTATATCCTCAGAACTACTTATGGGGCGACTTTGCGGCAGCAGCGGTACTTTCCGCACTTCCGATTACTATCGTGTTCTTACTGGCTCAGCGTTGGTTAGTTGGCGGTTTGACGTCGGGTGGTGTAAAAGGATAAGCTGTCCTTATAAGAAAGACAAAAGAGCGACCGTTAGGTCGCTCTATATTGGCATTTTTATTACATCATTTGGTTTGGCCGCCGATCAGTAATAAAAATAACCCTCAGGTTACGCATAGCTGGCTACTAATCAGGTTCCTTACGCTATTAATGATTAGTGGTTTTTGTAACTCTAACCCAGGTACTTACTTGGGTTTTTTTATGCCCGCTACTTTTATCTCTATCTCAGTCTTTTTGGTTTCTTTCAGTCATTAATTACTGAAGCACCTCTTTCTTGGATTTTTCCGGTTTCATCTCTCTAATTGAAGACATCAACGAGTCTCACAAATCAGACACTCAGTATAGGGGGCCGCAGCTCTATTGATATATGAGTAATATTTCCATGCGTGATACTTCAATAATTTGGATGCAACGGATCGGTCGATTACACAGAAAGTGCCTACAAAGGCAGACTCGTGTTAATGTTTTGTGGTGGCTATTCTCGGTAGTTATTGATTTGGCGGTAAATATTCCTGAAAGGGAAAGGGAAAGGGAAAGGGAAAAGGAAAAGTAAGAGGTGATGTAAGACTAGAACTCTTTGCTAGAAGGTGCGCAACCTAAATGCTGAAGTAAAACATAGATGCTGTCTTGATAAAGAGCTACGCGACGAAACAGATCCGCAAACGTCTGATCACCGCCAAAACAAGCTTGGATATAGTGGTTAATTTCATTAGTGTCGTAGCCTTCGACGTACAAACTTCTTACCCATTGATACTCAACTGCCTGCAAGTTCGTCAGTGTAGATTCGCAAAGGGTGGGAAATGTCGTGCTCAAAAGTGGCTCCAAGAAATTTAAATACATCCATTATGATTGGCGGTATTTAAACAGAGCAAAATGACGACTTTATTACAGTCAAAATAAATCCCTGACCAAGTATCGGATCATTTTAACTTTTGACTGGGTATCACGCTTTATAGTCAGCATTAGGTGTGTAACGGATTTACTTGGGTATAGAGAAGGAATTGAAAATGCCAAGCAAGTACTGCTTGGCATCGTAATAAGGTTTTGTAGAGTAGATCTGCTAGCTGCGCCTATTTAAGATACTTTACGTGTGCTTCCATCTCTTCACCGATCTGTTTTCGCATGTTCATTAGGCGAATAGCAGAATCTCTTAATTCGATGTCTTCTGATGTTTCTGGTACCCATTCTGGCACTTTAGTCGGGTTACCATTTTCATCAACAGCGACCATAATCACGATACAGTGAGTCGTTAGGCGGTTGTTGAGTTCTTTTGGGTCGCTGGCTTGAACATCGATAGCGATGTGCATAGAAGATGAACCCGTATAAATGACCTTCGCACTTACTTCAACAAGGTTACCCACATGGATTGGAGCAACGAATCGAATACCACCAGCGTAAGCGGTAATACAGTACTTACCACTCCATCCAGCAGAACAAGCGTAAGCCGCTAAATCGACCCATTTCATTACGGCACCACCATGAACTTTACCGCCAAAGTTCACATCCCCGGGTTCAGCTAAAAAACGCAGAGTAACGTCTCGTTTACCATCTTGTCGGCTATTGTGACTGCTCATCTATCTTCCTTCATTATTATTGTTCTGAATAACATGCTCGTTACTTGCTAATAACAATATACTTAAGATGACATAAATTAAAGCGGATAATCTCACGAACAAGACTATTTTTTTCAAACAGATGGCGAGTTGATGACTATTGATGTTTAAAGGAGGTGGACGTGACTCTCCAACAGAGGAGTACCCTATCGAGCAAGTTGGCGGAAGGGTCGATTGAAAAAAAACACCTAGCGGAATGCTAGGTGTTTCTAAGCCGTGTGGTACTCATGTCGGTACCTTTTTGAGTTAGCCAACTAACCGTCGCTTATCTGGTTTAGTTAAAGTGATGGTATCTTAATCAATCCCAAAACGATAGTTAGGTTTGTTTTCTTATCAGCTCACTTTCTGTTCTGAAAAGTATAGAACCTTCGCGTGGATATTTCCTTTCGTATTATTGCCAGAAAACTCTTTTAATGCATTTTGCAGTAATAATCTGTATTTATCGGGAAATTAAGGTGTTAAAACTAAATTGGTATCAATTTTAAAGTATTCACTTTTGTATAAACCAAAGTAACTAGACGGTTCTCTTGTCACTATAACTTTTCTAAATGGCTCATAGTGACCTGGGTTACATGAGCCGTGTGACCATAGGAGAGCGATTAGATCAACAGTTACCTACTTTCTGGAGAGTTATTCTAACGCTTTGAACACTTAAACCGTACTTAGTGCATTAAATGGAAGTTGCTGAGATATTGCAATAGTAAACACCATTATTAAGCGTACTTAAAAGCTTCATGAACGAAAAATAAAATCAGAGAGCATGAATCGAGAAATCGACAATAAACAAAAGTACCTGCTAATGAGGCAGGTACTGAGTGGAAAATGTAATGGGGCATTGTCGCAGGTTAAGCGGGGTTAGTTTTGCTGAGGTAAGGGAGCCTCAAGCCTTGGCTTTCTTTTGATTTGCGTGAGGATGACGCCTGAAATCACCATTGCACCACCAATAATGTGGAACTGGTTAATCTTTTCACCCAGCCAGGTGGAAGCTAATACAATCGCGATAACTGGCATCAGATTCATGAACATCGCGCTTGAATCCGCGCCAATGGTGTCAATCGCTTTCACCCACATCCAAGGTGCTAAAATTGAAGCTGCAACTGCGGCGTAAGCTATCAATGGGATCGCTTGTTGCGGTGGTAAAAGCTGTTCGCTGGTAAGCCAAAGTGGCGTAAGCATCGCGACAGCAAACAGACCCTGAATGTAAATCACCACCCAGCTACTGATTGGCATTTTCCAGCGTTTCAATAACACACAGTAAGAAGCATAAACAAAGGCCGCAATTAACATATAGCCATCGCCTTGAGTCAATTCTTGATGCATGAAGAATAACGGGTCGCCTTTACCTAACATCAGAGCTAAGCCTGACAGTGACAACACACCGCCAACAATACTCAAACTAGAAATCGACTTGTGCAACAGAGGGACGCTTAAAAACACACTGATCAATGGAACCAAAGAAGTGATCAGTGCCATGTTAGAAGCGGTTGTGGTTAAGCCCGCGTAATAACCTAGAGATTGGTTCAACACCATGCCCAAAAAGCCGAGGAACGCTAATTTTGATAGGTTTGGTTTAATGACAGCCCACTGTTTCATTACTGGGCGAATACAGAAAGGCGTGAGAATTAACATCGCAAAAAACCAGCGGTAAAAACTCATTGCACTAGGTTCTATAGTGCTTGCAGCAAGCTTGTTGACGATTGCATTGGCGCCCCAGATACAGACTGTAAAAAATGGTAAGAGATAATGCATGTGAGTTCCGTCGCAAATGAGTTGATGTGGCTAGTTTGACAGGTCGTTATACTTACAAGTATCTTTAGAAAGACATCAGGCGCGATAGGAAGACAAGTTTGAAAAAACACTCCAGAAACCTTCACCCATCCTTATCAATTGATAAGGCACCATCCAACGTATTTATGAATTTTGAAGCGTTTCTTTCGAACACTGAAACCCGAGTTCATAGCCACTCATGGGGACAGGTTCAATTGATCAGTGGCGGTATATTAGAGATGGAAGCGGAAAGCACTCGATTTCTAGCGCCACCACATTTGGCGATTTGGGTACCGGCTGGGGTGATGCATTGCAGTTATAACCGTAAGCCTTTGGACTACTGCTCGCTAAATATCGCCCCAGAACTCACGCAGCACCTGCCTGATAAAACCAGCCTTATAAAGATCACGCCGATTGTGTCTTCTATCATCGATGATTTTCGCGATCGTGGGATAAATGTTGCGGAAACAGAACAAGATCAAAGACTCGTTCAGGTACTGCTTGACCAACTTGCGCAGCGTGAGGTTGAACACCACTTCTTGCCTTCAACCGACAATAAGTACCTCGCGCCTATATTGGCTTCTGTTGAAGAAAACCCAACCGACGAAGTGACGCTGAAAGATTGGGCTGAGCGTGTTCACACCACGGAAAGAACTCTTTCTCGCCACTGCCAGACGGAGCTCGGAATGAGCTTTACAGAGTGGCGGCTACGAGTGCGCTACCTTTACTCGATGGACTTGTTAAGAAACGGCCAATCGGTTAAGGAAGTCGCTCTTACATTGGGTTACAACCAAGCAAGCCCATTTATCACAATGTTTAAACGTTACGCGAACCAAACGCCAGAGCAGTATAAAAACCGTTTGTTGTGATTTGTTCTTGCTCCGTTTCTTGTTTGCCCTTAATACCCCGTCAATTCCATATAGCCAGGTCCGGAATGAGAACCTTTAATTATGATTGGCCCTTCCCAATAGGGTACAGACAGTGGCATTTTTGCTTCTGGATTGAGTGCCGAGACGGTCAGTTCGATTTGTTGAGTTGGAATCGAAACTTGCCATTCTGTTGGATAATCGCGTCCGTCGATTTCTGTTTGCTTGATAGCGGTTAAGCGGATGTCTTGCTGCTTAATCGCGATGCCAGAGCCATTTTGTTTCATCAGCCTTGCATGGGAATAACTGGCTTTGCCTGTTGTTGAGTTTCGAAGTTGAAATACCACCAAGCTGGTTTCATCACTCAGCCTTAGCGCAAACCAATCCCAACCTTGTTGCGAGTCGAGTAAAAACTGAGAGCTCCATTCTCTGTCTATCCAACCTTTACCGGAAACCTGATGCGTCACGCCATCAATCGTCACGTTACCCGATACATTAATGAATGGTTGGCTGTAGTAATAGGAAGCCACTTTGCCATCGCTACTTTTAGTGCTGTAGCCTTGTTCGCCTTGCTTTTGATAGGGCGCGTTGTTGGTTAACTTAAGCGAGTAGCCAAACTGATCGGAATTAGCGTTCAAGGTTGCGGGGAATAGATCATCGCTTGATGAGTTCCATTGCCAGTCATCAAGATAGACACGAAATGGTGAAGCGGTTACTCCTGCCAGTTCTGTTTGGTCGCGAGACCATTTTTCATCGGCGTAGTGTTTATCTTTAGTGGTGACGGCGCTGTGTGCCATGTAGATTTGCTGACTTTGCCACGTAGTTTTCTTAGTGCTATTGCCACTTTCCTGTGGTGCAGCCGCGAAGCGGAACTGTGTCCACTGCACGCCTAACGCATTGCCGTCTTCATCAATTAAGTTAGCGGTTAAATACCACCATTCATGACGAAAGCTTGGGTGTGCTTGGTGGTCGGCAGGGAAGGTGATGTCGACACCTTTTACTACTGGTGTGAATTGCTCAGTCTCTTTTTGTGTTTCATTATCGGCTTGTGTTCCAGTGCCGAGTATCGAACCCATATTTTGAGCTGATGGTTGCGTGGACTCCTCACACCCTAAAAGGAGCAAGATGCCAAGTGTGAGAACGAAAGCTCTTGTTGGTCGAGTCATCACAACACCTCACTCTGTAAACTGGATACCACGGGTTTACTGACCAAACGCCACAGCGGAATCAAGGTCGCTATCACAGCCACTAAAATGGTGATGGCTGCGATGCTGAGTGCATCACTCCAATTCCACACGTAATTTAAGCTCCAACCAAAGGCGCGCAGGGTAACGATGTCCGTCAACACATAACCGACCATAGCGCCGAGTGGTAAAGCGATAACCAGAGTGAAGGCGACCAACACAACGATTTGCCCGACCACCATCGCCATCAATTTTCGCTGACTAACACCGAGCGCATACAACCTTGCAATAGCGGCTTTACGTGCATCGAGCAACATGAAACAGGCGCAGAACAACCCAATCACCGCCACCATTAATGTGACGCCATTAAGCGCCCGAGTGATGGCAAAAGTTTGTGAGAAGATATCTAAAGCGATCGATTTGATCTGTGCTTGATCGTAAAGCTGACTTGGGTGCAGGTTGAGTTTTTGGCGCAGTTGTTCGTACACCACTTGTGGGTCGCCAGATACTTTGATTCCCAAGCTGGTGGGCAAATCAGTAAAGCCGCTTTCGAGCCATAGATTAGGCGCAAGTAACACTTCACCATTCGGTGAGCCGTAATCATGAAAAATCGCGCCGACGATGAGTGTTTTGTCTTGGATCGCATCAAGTTCAAGTTTGCTATTCAATGATAATCCGAGCTTGACCGCGGTAGGCTCGCTGATCGCCACTAATTCACCTTGGTAAAAGCGTGACCAGAAGTCATCAACGTGAGATTGGAACACCATGGTTTGCTCAAGTGTGTCTTTGTCTTTGGTGCCGAGCAAAGTCGGCAAGCCCTGCAAGTTATCATCGACGTAGTATTGCTTATAGACGGTTTCAACGTTCTCAAACTGTTCTAACGCACGTTCCACATTCGCGATTTCACCTTGGGCAGGGCTAACATAAATATCGGCATGTAAGCGTTGTTCAAGCCATTGCTTTAACGTGGATTCAAAGCTGCCGACTAAGGTATTCATTCCCATGTTAGCGGTAACCGCTAGAAGCAGCGCCATCATGGCAAGGGATAGGGGAGATATTAGCTCTCTCAGTTCAGCAAAAAGATATTGTATTAACCCTGACTTGGTGCGCTCTTCGCTCCAATTTGCTAACACGCTGAGCGTTTTGGGCAAATACAAAGGAATCGATACCACTAACACTCCAAGCCAAGCCATGGTGAAGCGATGATGTTCGCTTAGCCATAACCCTGCTAACGCGACAATGGTTAATACTAACCCGATAACAAACAGCTGATTTTCGTTTGAAGCCTCTGGCGCTTGATAGAAACCGCCATGGGAAGAGAGTGGTTGTCGAATACGCTGCTTAAAGTGTTGCCAACATGCAACTAACGTAGCCGCTAACGTAAGTAATAAAGCTTGTACCAACCATTGCCACTGCCATGTGCCGGGAAGCAGTGTTGCACCATAAAGTTGCTCAAGCGTTATCGCTACGGTTGGATGCAGCCAATGGCTGAGTTGAATGCCGAGAATGAAACCAAGTGATGCGCCCAGTGTGACTAAAAGAGTCAGCTCGACTAACAGAGCCGAAAACACGATGCTTGGCGCAACTCCAGCTTGTTGAATTTGCACCAACAGCCGATTACGTTTAAGCAAACTGTACTTCACACCGTTGTACGCGATGAACAGGCCAACCAAAAACGCCAACAAACTCATGGCGGTGAGATTGAGGTGAAAGCTATCGGTAATTGAACCGAGATCCGTGCTTTGGTTGTTGGAAATCCATTGTCCTTGCTCGCCGATAAGGCTTTGCCACTTATCCTGAGTATTGCTGTTAATGTCGCTCTTAGTGTCAAAAACTGCGATATAGCTCAGTTGCCCTTGCTTGTTAAGCAGTTGCTGAGCGAATCCAATGTCCATCAACATTCTGCTACCCAGTTGCCATTTATCAGGTAGTACCACAACTTGGGTGACTATTTCATCGAGAGTTAGTGTGTCTACTTCGCCCAAGTTCTGGTGTTGTGATTGGCTCATCATCACTATGGGCTCACCCGCCAAGAGTTGCGGCAAAGGTAAGGTATTGTCGAACAGGGATATGTTTTGACTGTCTTCTGACGTTCTATCGTTTTCGGCTGGCTTGTCGCTAGAATAGCGAGATCTTGAGGTGAGAGCCGCGATCAACTCACTACCTTGTACCGACCAACGACGACCTTGTTCGTCCCTCACTCGCCCTTCAATTACAGGCAGTGTTGCACTTAATCCATTCTGTCTTAGCTTGAAATAGAGCGATTCCGGTAAATAGTTTTGCCCTGCTGGTGGAATGATAAGGTTCTGGGCTTGAGCGCTAAGTTGCTCGGTCGATTCTGCATAACTGCGCTTAGCATTGAGGTTGATCGCTTGCACCGCGACAAACAAGGTGACCGCTAGCACAATGCCGATCAGAATCGCTGCGGCTTGCAAGGGCGATTGGCGATAGTGCGCCGTGAATAGGTTCAGGGTGAGCTTGGTGTGTGGAAGCCAAGTTTGAGCGAACTTAACTTGCTTCATTGGATTGCTCACAACGCTGCTGCTCTTGGGGTTAGATCCGCGTTCCTTAAACAGCCATCATCTAATACCAATTTTGTCTGCATAAAGCTGGCACATTCTGGGCTGTGCGTAACCAGTAATACGGCGGTGTTGCCTTGCGTGGTGATTTCGTTCAGCAGCTTCATTACCTCAATGCCAGCTTTGTGATCGAGGTTGCCTGTCGGTTCGTCGGCAAGCAATAGCTTAGGTTGATGGGCTAGCGCACGCGCTATTGCGACTCGTTGTTGCTGACCGCCAGAGAGTGCGGATACGTGTCTTTCGAGTAGCTCACTGATGCCCAATGCATCAACTAAATAATCGCACCAGTCGCTCCATTTCTGTTGATTTAAATGGAGAGGAAACGCGATGTTTTGTTTTACGTTGAGTGGCGTTAATAAGTTGAACTGTTGAAAGATAACGCCTAGTTTTTGATGGCGGAATCGGCTCCACTGTGGATCTTTCCAATCTGATGTGTTCTCGCCATCGAGCCACAATTCTCCACTGGATAGAGGTTCAAACCCCGCAATAATGTTAAGCAGAGTACTCTTTCCACTGCCACTCGCCCCTGTCAAAGCCACGCTTGCCCCTGTTGCCAAAGCGAAGTCGACATTTTCCAACACGCTATGAGTGTCTTTACCATCAACAAAGCTTTTGCTGGCATGTGTGAGTGTGACAATTGGGCTTTCCATTTCCTTTCCTTATAACCAAAACTTACCAACAAAAGGTGTCGTTACTTGTGGTAATTACCGAAGCGACAAGCTCTATAAAACTGTAGACAACAATTTGAAACAATAGGGCGATTTATATCGAATTATTAATAACTTGTACTGCAAAAAGAGGGAAATAGATCAATGTGAGGAGGAATACAGTTGTTAGTGGGAGTGTTGAGCCACCTCGGAGGCTTTCGCATCTATCGTTAGATGGTTCGTGACTACGTTTAAGTGCAATAAATCATGGCTTAACGTGTTAAAGGTTTTCTTTATGAAAGTGGTGAGGGTTGGTGCTGTTTTGCTAACTTGTTTCTGCCCCTTTCCGTGCCAGAGACGCTTAACTTTACAAATCACATTGAGTTGGTTTGACCTAATTTTCCTTATCTGTGTAGTGTTTAGTAAGATGGTGTCTGACCACTCAAGACATATGTTAAGTGGCTGAGGGTGATAATAGGAAAGATGGATGAACAATTACTCAATGAGAGAATCGACGTTCCTCATTTAATTGATGCTTCAATTAATGCCAGTATTTTTGCGTAAAGATGCGATTGATTGCATAATGGTGCTGACATAAATTGATTAGGTGGTCATATGGGAATTACTCTTACTGGCGGGTATCATCTTGAACGATTGAGTGACGATAGTATTCTGATGAAAATGAATCTATTCCAAGACTCATTTCTGATTAGAGTTGTTAACGATCAAAAATCAAAACATGTTCTGATTTTTAACGGGGAATATGGGAAAAGACAAGACCTTGAAGGAGTAATTTTCTGGGAGCACCACCACTCAGAGGATTTTGTGCAATCTGTATCGTCTTCTATCGAAGAATTTATACCAAATCAAAGATGTGCTTTGGCGCTTAGTTATGTACTCGATGGCCTACTAAATGGAAATGAATTTAAAGAGATTAGACAGTGAGCGATATTAGTGAAGCGAAGGAGGTAGCGTACTATTCAGAGAGCTTGTCTGCTTGGTACACGACTAAGCTTGAAAAAGATAAACACCTTCTGTCACTATCATCCGCCGCAATAGCGCTATTGGTAACCTTGGCTACTACAGTTGGCATACATGATATCAAAGCTGGAGTTGCTTATTGTATCGCTCTTGTAGCGTTCTTAACCTGCATTGTTTGTGTCCTTGTGGTGTTAGACAAAAATGCGGAATACCTGAAATCTATCGTCACTCAATCGAAAAAAGTCAAAAACCAAAGTACTAAATTGGAGTGCCTAGATAAAATCAGCAGCGGGGCTTTCGTTATTGGTGTTGTATTCACTTTGCTCGTTGGCCTTTTTTCTGCTCTGGATTCATACGAAGTAAAAGGAAACGTTATGACCGATAAAAACAAAAATACTGAACAAACCACCTCTAACAAAATTGAAAACACAAGTAACCTAAAGATAAATAGCCTTGCAGGGGCGCATGAAATGGCTCCTAGCGCAGCATTGGATGAGTTAACATCAACAGACTCAACTCAGAGCGAAAGTGCTAAACTTGAGGAAGAGGGTGAGTAGACTTCTTAGACGTTGAAGTTTTGTAGTCATTGTAGAAGGTCAGGTAAATTAGTCAGGATATAATCCGCATGTTCTCATAGCATAACATGACCAGAACTGGTTAATGAAGGCAAGTGACTTTTCTCAAGTTGAAGGCGTCTTTTAGGATACTTGGACTGATTCGATTAGTTTCGGTTTCACAAAGTGCCCTAAGAAGCTTTTGTCCAACTATGAGTTAACCTTTACGGCTCATTCATTTTACGGCTCATTCATCCAATATTAACCGTTTTACTCAGTACAGATGTGGTGTTGGAAGATGGGAACGACAACGACCTAACCACGCTCTAAGCGTCGTTAAGTCGCTATTAGTTGAGGTCAGGGATTAATTGAGCGCTTCAATCAGAGTGATTTCGCGTTTGATTTGTTTGCTCTCTTGCTCAGTCGCCTGCGCCAGTTTCTTTTCGCGTGTGGTTATGGCTGTTTGTTTGGCTTCGTCAGATTTGAACATCAGTTCTTTTACGTTGATAGAAGCGATGTTTGTGTAGCGGCCATCGTCACTGGTCGGGATTGATATGGTTTCATCATTAATCAATGACTTCACTATCTCTCGTTGTTCATTGTAACGGCTCTCTAAACCAGAAAGTGCCCATCGCTGCTGAGTTTTACCTTCATACTGACCGTTCTTTTCTTCTTTGAGATACTTGATGGTCATATTACGGATTGTGCCTGCTTCTTCTCCATACTCTGCTTCCGTATCAAAGAGTACAGGGAACGATTCACCTTCTAGCACGCCGCCTTTCTTGGTTAGATGACCCATTCGATAGCTATTCATACCAATACGGATTTCTGTTTGATCAGTAACCGGTGTGCCATCTGCAAACGCGAGGTTGGTGATGCGTGTACCTGCAGGCTGAGTGAGGTCGATGGTATAAGTCACGCCCGCGAAGAAGTCATTGGTTGAGTATTTTGATGCTCTACGGTCAGGGTTAAAGCTGTAGGTTACATCACCGGGTTGCACTGAGTTGAAGTAGCCCGCAGACCATTCCATGTAGGTTCTTAGCTCTTTGCCTGTCATCTGGTAGACAGTGATTTCGCCACCTGCGTATTGGTAGTTGTACGCGATGTCTTTGGCTTTGATTGGGCCAACATCGAGCTCTGCATTGTTGTTGTCTATTTGAAGTGCGATGACATTGGCTTTGGGTACATAGAAGAAGCTCGCTTCTTGGTATAGCGCACTGATGCCTGTGTCTTGAACGTGGACTTGAGGGATGCCGCGGATTTCGTTTTCTGGGACTAAATCAACGCCGGTAAGCTGAGCGACAGGTCGATTCGCCATTTCTCTGAGTTGTTTGTGATAAGGCTGGTATAACTCGTCCATATTTTCATCAGAGTCGATACCTTTAATTTTATAGGTGAAACTGTCTTTGTTGACGAGAGTGAATGTGCCATCGCGTTCTTCAAATTGAAGATCAATACGAGATAAGGCGCGGCCATATTTGTCGGGTTCAGTAATGATAACGCCATTCACAACGGCTTTATCAATGCGAGTGTGCATGTGACCAGCGACGATGGCATCAAGCTCTGGGTTTGCATTGGCAATGTCGGTGACACCGGTGTCAGCAATGTCATTCTCGTTTTCAATCCCCATATGGGCAACCAATACGATGGCATCCACTTGATCATCAATCTCTTTGACGATTTTTTTCACTTCCAAGGTTGGGTTAGTGAAAGTGACGCCTTCTAAACGGTTGGTGCCTTGCGCAAAGACCTCCGTCATTGGGGTATCCATTCCGATCACGCCGATCTTAATGTCACCGCGTTCTAGAATGGTGTAACCCGGTAAGAATGGATTTCCGTTTTTGTTCTTGATGTTGCCGCCGAGAGACTGCCCTTTAAATTGGGTAACGGCTCTGTTGAGCGTTTTAAGGCCAAAGTCGAATTCGTGGTTACCTAAAACCCATACATCGTATTTCATGTGGTTAAAGCCAAGCATCATTGGATCAACAGGCTCGTCTTTGAAGGTTTCTACGAAGTTGCCTTGGATGGTGTCGCCAGCATCGACAAGGATAATGTTAGATTGCTCTTTGCGGATCTCACCAACTTTGGTCGCGATTTGACTCAAACTACCACGAGTATTGAGTTTATCTGCCGCGTAATCCCACGCCATAAAATGACCATGAATATCTGAAGTACCCAGTATCGTGACATCGTGTATGTCGCCATCAGCTGCAAAGGTGGGAAAGGCTAGAGAGAGTAGGATGGCGCTTGATAGTATGTGTCTTTTCATCAGTATGTTCGCATCGTGGTTTTAAGTATGACGCTACCATATAGAATCGAGATTACCTTATGGGTGATCAGTGTCATATTTATAGTGATATAACTTACTGATGTTTCAAATAAATGTGATTCATGACCATCTCGTAACCACTTAAGTTATGGAGAAACGCATTACAACTCTTTACTTCGTTCTCAATACTCAATTCCTTGAATCAAACTTTCTCAGTGAATCAATTTTCGTAAGTACTTCTGTCTTTGTTCAAGGTGATTGGGTTGTCCTGTCATTTCCAATGCTTCTTAGCGCGGTCTTAATATTTCTATTAATAACTATACCTTCAACTTATTGTTATGTTATAACGTAGCAATAAGTGTTGTTTTTGGATGTTCGGTGGGAATTTGAATAAACCTGTATTGTCTGTGCGCGGGCTCTGCGCTGATGGCTTGGCTAACTGGAGAGCCGTCTCCGATGTGACATTTGATGTGAACGACGGTGAATGCGTTGCCATCATTGGGCCTAATGGAAGTGGAAAGTCCAGTTTGCTGAAAGGCATTACAGGCGAATACAAAACCGTCGCGGGTGAGTTGATGTTGTCTGGCATTGCACTTGGAAGCCTTGAGCGGCAGCAGATAGCTAAGCAAGTCGCGGTGGTTACTCAGCATGAGCATGTTGATCCTCGTTTGAGCGTTGCTGAGTATGTTGGCTTAGGCCGCACTCCTCATACGTTTTGTTGTAGTGCAAAAGAGCACAAACGAGCGGTTCAGCAGGCGATGCAAGATGTTGGTCTTGTTCACAAAAGCCAGCGGTGCTTTGGTGAGCTATCCGGTGGTGAACAGCAACGTGCAAGTATTGCTCGCGCCTTCGCACAAGAGCCGCGACTTTTACTCTTAGATGAGCCTACAAACCACCTTGATCCTCTCGCTCGTCTTGAACTTCTGAGCCTAATTAAACAACGTGGCATTGCGTCTGTCGTGGTGCTGCACGATTTACCTTTGGTAGCGCCATTCGCCGACAAAGTCCTGTTGATGTCAGGCCAAAAAATGGTGGCGTTCTCAGCCCCAGAGGCGGTGATGCAGGACCGATACATGATCCCTGTTTTTGGATTGCGCGTTCTCACGTTCAATCATCCTAATCTATGCAGCACCATCCATCATTTTGAAGCTGCATCAACTTACTCAACTCACTTAACTCTCTCTAATTACTCTTTAATAGGAGCAGCCCAATGAAGTGGCCTGTAATTTCCAGTCTTTTGTTTCTTTTACCTTTCTCTTTTGCGCATGCGACAAGCACTCAATACCCAGTGACGGTTGATAACTGTGGGAGCCCACTGACCATTGAAAAGCGGCCCTCGCGTGTGGTTGTACACGACATCAATATGACCGAGATGGCGTTTGCTCTTGGTCTTCAAAAGGAGATGGTGGGCGTTACGGGCATTACTGGGTGGTACAAGATGTCGAGTTCGTTCGAAGAACGTTTAGGAGACATTCCTGAGCTCGCACCTAAGTATCCTTCATTAGAAACATTGATTGCTGCTGATGCTGACTTCTTTTTCGCTGGCTGGAATTACGGAATGAAAGTGGGCGGTGAAGTGACGCCTCAAACACTGAAGCCATACGGGATTGATACCTTAGTGCTTTCTGAAAGCTGCATTCATACCCAAGGTCAAAAGGAAGGCGCGACAATGGATCTGCTTTATGGCGACATGCAAAAGTTAGGCGTTATTTTCGACAAGCAAGCAGAAGCCGAGGCTTTGGTAAGCAGCTGGAAAGAGAGAGTTGAAAAAATAGCAGAAAAGCAAAAAGCATCAGGTAAGCTGAGCCCAAAAGTGTTCTTGTTTGATTCGGGTGAAGACAAGCCTTTCACCGCGGGTAAGTACGGAATGCCAAACGCAATGATTGAAGCCGCTGGTGGTCAAAATATCACAGGCAATATGGAAGCTAGTTGGGCTCGAACCTCTTGGGAGAATGTCGCTCGTGAAAACCCAGATGTGATTATCCTTCTTGATTACCAATCGGCGAGTGGTGCCGATTCGTTGCAACGTTTCCTCGAAGCCCATCCGTTAATGAAATACACCAATGCAGTCACTTCTGGTCGTTATGTCAAACTGCGTTATGAACAACTCACCCCTGGGCCTGCCAATATCGATGCTATTGAGAAACTTGCAGAGGCGTTCGTTTCTGAGTGATCGGGAAGGTTGTCATATGAAACCTTGTTATTGATAAGAGTAGTAGTCCTTTGATTTTATTTGATAAATATCGGGCAGCATGGCTAACAGGTATCACTGCCATGCTGCTCGCCTTCATGATGAGTTTACAATTTGGCTCGGTACCTTTGTCTTTCAAAGAAGTGCTCATAGGGTTGAGTTCTTTCACTGATCCAACGCCGGATATGACCAGTCGAATACTGATCGATCTAAGGTTACCTAGAGCATTGTTAGCGGTTATCGCGGGTGCAGGGCTGGCGATGGTTGGGGCGTTGCTTCAAACCTCGACACGAAATGATCTGGCGGATCCGTTTCTGTTTGGCTTGTCATCTGGCGCGTCTGCTGGTGCTGTGTTGGTGATCACTAAAGTGGGAGACGCTCTGGGTGTTTGGTCACTGCCACTGGCTGCATTCTCGGGTGGTATTGTGTCGGCTACCGCTGTTCTGATTCTGTTTTCGATGCAGAAGAAAAAGGGCAATGACAACTTGATCTTGTGTGGTTTGGCGATCTCATTTCTATTCGGAGCCATCACGAGTTTTTTGATCTATTCAGGCGACCAGAGAGCGGCGAGTTCGATTTTGTTCTGGACGATGGGAGGCTTAGGGCTCGCGCGTTGGGATAATTTAATTTTTGCCTTGGCGGGCGTGTTGTGTCTCATAGCGTTAATTTTCAAACGTTACCGGGAGCTCGATACTTTGTTGGTGAGTGAACAGACGACAAGCTCATTGGGGATCAATGTGCACCGCCTACAAAGCGAGATTTTTCTTTGTTGTGCGTTTTGCACTGCGTCGATTGTATCGATGACCGGAGTGGTCGGTTTTATTGGCTTGATGGTACCCCACTTAGTACGACCATTTTCAGGTGTCACTCACAAGCGAGCTCTGCCTTTGGTTGCCTTATGGGGCGCGGTTCTCTTACTATTTGGGGATGTGATTAGCCGAACCATATTAGCGCCACAAGAACTGCCTGTAGGTATTGTTACGGCAGCGCTTGGCGGGTTATTCGTTTTGTATCTTGTTTGGCGTAAATAGTGTGTGCTCAATTCCACCAAACTATACAGGCAGTAAGATGATCTTGCCGTTCAAGCGTGTGGTTTTCGATTCAATGAGATCAATCGCGGTTTGCACTTCATCGAATGGCAGGTAGCGGTCGACGTCGAGTTGAATGTCGTGTGTGATGAAGTGATCTAGCATGGTCGTGAACTTATCACGGCGAACATCTTTGCCTTCAGCCTCTTCCCAATAACGTAAGAAGAAGGTGCTGAAATCGATACCTTGGTTTTTCGCGTGCTCAAAAAAGCGTGGTTCATAAAAATCGAGCGACAGCGTCCCATAGTTGATAAAACGCCCATTATTGCCAAGGGTGTGGATAAGATCGGTTCCGGGTGAGCCGCCAATCGCATCAAAGGCAACGGTTGGTATCGGCAAGCCTAACGCCTTAATTTGAGAAGCTAAATCGGCGTTTGCATCTAACACCCAACTGGAAGTGGTTGGGTATTGTGTCGGCTGTGATGTAACGACAATGATTTTGAAGCCGAGTGATACTGATAATTGCGAAAAGATCTTACCTATGGCTGAACTGCCAGCGTTGATGATCAACACATCTTCTTGGTTCAGCTTGGTTACCTCTGTCGTTAGCACCCATGCGGTTAGCGCATTAATGTACAACTGGCAGGCGTAGCCATTTTCTAGATGCTGAGGAATTTGGAACAGGTCATCTGGTGATACATCGACATAGGTCTGCCACGTTCCACTGGTTGCTACGAGCACTCGCTGATTTACCGCAAACTCAACATTGCTGGACTCTACAACGCTTCCTACCGCTTCAAATCCCGGTACTCTCGACGGCTGGTGGCTATGTTTGTATTGGCCCACACCATAAATCGACAACAGATCACTAGGGTTGATGTTAGTCGCTTCAATTTGTACGCGAACTTTATCTTTGTCTAGTGCCCCTAAAGCGACATATTCTAACTTGAGAGATTCTTTTGGCTGACCGAAACGGAACTGGCTAATTCGGGTATTTTGCTTAGTGTCAGTCATAGTTCGGGCACCTTTGTGGTTTATGAGCACTGCATCGACTTTAAGTGTAGCGTGTTCATAAATAGTATTGGTTCGGTAATATTGCTCAACATTGATGCTGTTGGCAATCTATTGTTGAAATTGAAAATAGTTAACCAAAAGTTGACCAACACCTATCTACAATGGCTCCTAGTTTGCTAACTAGGAGTTAATAAATATGAACATGGCTAAGGTAATGTCTAAGTGGAAAACAATACTAGCTCTGACCATGGCCTTGTTTGCTATTGCGTTTCATCTACTTCTGATTTGGGGACTATTTTGTTGGTTTTTGGGGTGGGAAAATCTTCGAGCCAAAGAAGCCTTTTTTGTTGAACGTATTGAACTAAAAGAACATCCCGTCTTGTTTACCTTGATCATCATCAGTTGGTTTGTGATGGGAGGGATATATTTCTATATGGACAATAGAGTCTTTGAGTTTTTTAGTTCTTTGTAGCTAAGCAAAAGTGAATAATTAGGAAACGTTATGAAAATCTATTTAATTAAAGCATCTGCTGGCAGCGATTACTCAAAATATAAAGCCTCGACAGGAGGTCCTCCACAAAACATATTTGCAGCCGCTGCGGCAACACCAAAATGGTACGAGTTAGATATGGTTGATGAAACTATAGGTGCAAAAGCCGACCTTTATAATGATGCAGATTTGGTGGTGATATTTATGTCGACTCCAGATGCTTATCGGGCTTATGAGCTAGCTTCTCAATATAAGAAAAAAGGCAAAACAGTCATACTCGGGGGGTTACATACTCAGTTTAACCCTGCAGAAGCGGCAGTATATGCGGATTGTTTGGCGATGGGAGAAGTTGAGAACTACTGGGTTCAGTTACTACGTGACGCAGAGTTTGGTTCGCTACAGCCTATTTATGAAAGCTCCGAGCCTGTCGATCTCAGTATGCTCAATTCATACCCAACAAATATCATCAATCCTGAAGCGTACAATTATACATGGTCAGTAGTTGTGACAAGAGGTTGCCCATTTAAATGTAACTTCTGTTTGGTGCCAAGGTTCTTTGATAAGTTCCAGAAAAGGCCAATCGAAAATATCGTCAGCGAGTTAGCGGATCTCAAGACATTAGGTATTGAGTGGGTTGAGTTACACTCCGACAATATCACTCATGACCGTGAATATGCTTTGGCACTATTTAAAGCCATTGAGCCGCTTAACATGAGCTTCTATGGGGAAACGACAGTCTTGATTGCTCGTGACACCGAATTGCTTAGTGCTGCGGTGAAAGCAGGATTCAAAGCGGTATTGTTAGGTATAGAAACTCCTTCTGAAGAGGCATTAAAGGCGCAAAAGAAAGGCTTTGTGAAACCCTCTAAGATGAAAGAATACATTGCTGAGATAAGATCACATGGCATTGAGGTATGGGGAGACTTCTTGTTCGGTTTTGATGAACACGATACTTCTATCTTCAAACAGACGCAGAAGTTCGTTGAAGATATCAAGATTGATAAGGTCATCCCGCATTATATGATTCCGTTTCCCGGTTCAGAGTCTTTTAATAAGTTAGAGCGAGAGGGGAGACTTCTCACTAAAGATTGGTCTCAGTACGATGGTAGTCACCCGGTTTACCAACCAAGTCGTATGAGTGTTGAAGAGCTAGAAGAAGGTTTGTATTGGATTTGGAGAAAGAATGCGAGCTTGAAAGAACGAGTTGTTGCCTGGTTCAATTAAAATTTTTTCTGGAGACATGGAATAAAAATCGCGAAGGTCCATAAATAAATTTTCCTTATTAGAAATTCCTGGCTGATTCAGTACACTTTAAAGGCTCCATGTGGCTGTCTCTTATACACAAATCCCTAAGCCACGCTTGGGGATTTTTTTTGAACTATTTTTAGGTTTCATGATCTGATCATCTAAGCAATGACAAGGATGATTATCATGACCTATATAGAGCCAACCCTTTGGGCACAAAAACAGTTCGGTCAAGCCCACCTTAATGACCCTAGACGCACTCAAAGACTCGTTGCTCTCGCAGCCTCACTGGCCGAGCAACCTGGCGTACCCGTCTCGAAACTCATTATCTCCCCTGCTGAAATGGAAGGGGCTTATCGCTTCATCCGTAATGAGCAAATCAAAGCAGAAGATATCGCAGAGGCGGGTTTTTATGTCACTGCACAAGAAGCATTAGAGCAACAGACACTTCTTGCCTTAGAAGACACCACTTCTCTCAGTTACTCCCATCGCAGCATTCGAGATGAACTCGGGCACTCCAATCAAGGCAATCGACATCGCGCCATGTTCGTACACTCAACCTTACTTTTTGCTCCCGACACTCAATCTGTTATTGGTTTAATTGAACAACAGCGCTGGACTCGTGATATAGAAAAGCGAGGTCAAAGGCACCAGCATGCGACTCGACCATACAAAGAGAAAGAAAGTTATAAGTGGGAACAAGCCTCTCGCCATGTCGCTGAGCGACTTGGCGATAAAATTTCGGATGTCATTTCTGTGTGCGATAGAGAAGCCGACCTATTTGAATACCTCACTTACAAGCGAGAGCAACAACAAAGGTTCCTCGTTCGCTCAATGCAAAGCCGCTGTATTGAAGAGCATGATAATCGTCTTTATAGCTATGCCTCTACCCTGTTATCAGCCGGAGAGAAAGTGCTCGAAATACCGCAAAAAGGCGGTCGTAAAGCTCGCAAGGCTCATTTAGATATCAAATATGCCCCCGTGACACTCAAGTCTCCTGCTAACAAGAAAGAGTTCGATAACATTCCGCTTTACTACGTGGGATGTATAGAACAAGGAGAGAGTGGTAATAAGCTCGCATGGCACTTACTGACTTCAGAGCCGATAACGAGCAAGGAAGAGGCACTCAAAATCGTCAGTTATTATGAGCGGCGCTGGCTAATAGAAGATTTTCATAAAGTCTGGAAAAGTGAAGGGACTGAAGTTGAGCAACTGAGAATGCAAAGTAAGGATAACTTAGAAAGGCTCAGCGTCGTTTTGGCTTTTATCGCGACTCGGTTACTCCAATTGAGGTTTATGAATGAATCAGACGAGTTATCTAAGACCAGTTGTGAGCAGGTATTAAAAGGCAAAGCGTGGAAGTTAATGTGGCTCAAGTTGGAGAGCAAAAAACTACCGAAAGAAGCGCCTAATATATCATGGGCTTACAACGGTATTGCTCGGTTAGGTGGTTGGAAGAATACCAAGCGAACAGGTCGTGCTTCTATAAAGACGTTATGGCAAGGATGGTTTAGGTTACAAACCATCCTTGAAGGGTATGAACTCGCTAAGTCTCTTGATTAACCAGACTTGTGATCAAGAGACAGCCTAATTAGGAGCCATTTTTATTCTACTTAGAGGCGTTTTTAAACGTTACTAGTTTGCCAATGCGGGTTCCGATAACTCTTGAACACAAGCTCGGCTGATGTCTTCATCAATGTAGGCCATCCCAAGTTTATTCAGATAGTCCATACGATCGGCTGAGCGAAGCTCGATGTCGGGGCCTGCAATGTTGTTCTCTTGATAGATCTCGGTGAGGTGAGACATGAATTGCTCGCCAACACTCATCATCAACAGGCTCATTGCGCCAACGTCCGGTCTGACTTTTGCTTGTTGCTTGTCAGATAGATTGACGGCTAACACGATAGGTTGCTCTTCACCCTCAAAACGAGTGCTGCGTTCGCGAATGGTTTGCTGAGCCCAGTAGTAGGCCAGTTCTTTGCTCTGAGTTAAGAAAACGGGCTCAACGGATTCTGTGTAGTTATTGCCAATCGTTGCCATGGTTTTTGAAGCGGCTTCATTGAGTGCTTTGTCTCCTGAGCGTTTCAGCCCTTGGCCTTGGATTGAAGCGAGCAAGGCTGAAGATGTGCCGTGATACCAAGTATCACCAGTAGCGAAACCATTTTCTGACAGCAGTGTTTTAGCATCTTGTAGGTGTGTCGGTATTGAAGTCATAGGCACTCTCAATAAATAGGCATATCAATAAATAGGAAAATCAACAAACAGGAATGTGATCAGTTTAAACAGAATTTTTCAGGGTCACAGTGGTGTGGAACACAAATCTGAGGCTTTGAGATGAAGCCGGCAGTACAAGCTTCATCCCAAAACCTCCTCCCTCCCGGTACCTAACAGGGAAAAGGGAAGGGGAGATTCTAGAAGGGAAACGCTGTTAACGATTAATCAAATTGATTAGACGTATTCGCTTCACCCGCTGCTTTTAGTGCATTTTCACCAGCAAAGTATTCTTTGTGGTCATCACCCATGTCTGAACCAGACATGTTTTGGTGTTTAACACATGCGATACCTTGGCGAATCTCTTTACGTTGAACATTAGCAACGTAGCCCAACATGCCTTGGTCACCGAAGTATTCTTTTGCAAGGTTGTCGGTAGACAGTGCTGCTGTGTGGTAAGTCGGCAGAGTAATCAAGTGGTGGAAGATACCCGCTTCGCGAGATGCGTCTGCTTGGAATGTACGAATCTTCTCGTCAGCGCTTGCAGACAGTTCAGTTTCATCGTATTCCGCACTCATTAGGCTTGCACGGTCGTAAGCTGATACATCTTTACCTGCTGCTGCCATTGCATCGTATGCTTGTTGGCGGAAGTTTAATGTCCAGTTGAATGATGGAGAGTTGTTGTAAACCAGTTTCGCATTAGGGTGAACTTCACGTACGCCGTCCATCATCTCTTTGATTTGACCGATGTGTGGTTTCTCAGTCTCAATCCAAAGAAGGTCAGCACCCGCGTTGATTGCTTCAATACAGTCGAATACACAGCGGTCTTCACCAGTACCTTCGCGGAATTGGTATAAGCCTGAAGGCAGACGCTTAGGACGAACTAGCTTGCCGTCACGGTTGAAGCAAACATCACCTTCAGCCATATCTGCAACATCAATCTCTTCAACATCTAGGTATGAGTTGTAGATATCACCTTGGTCGCCAGGTTCTTTCACTACCGCGATTTCTTTTGTTAGGCCAGCACCTTGTGAATCGGTACGAGCAACAATGATGCCGTTGTCGATGCCTAGTTCAAGGAAAGCGTAACGAAGTGCGCGAAGTTTTGCGTGGAAATCAGCATGAGGAACCGTTACTTTGCCGTCTTGGTGACCACATTGCTTCTCATCGGCTACTTGGTTTTCGATTTGTAGACAACATGCACCCGCTTCAATCATTTGCTTAGCCATTAGGTAAGTCGCTTCTGCGTTACCGAAACCTGCATCGATATCGGCAATGATTGGCACTACGTGTGTTACGTGGTTGTCGATTTTGTCTTGGATAAGGTCTTGTTGATTCACATCACCCGCTTCACGTGCTGCGTCTAGCTGACGGAACAAGCCACCTAGTTCACGAGCATCCGCTTGGCGTAGGAAGGTGTATAGCTCTTCTACTAGGCCAGCAACTGACGTTTTTTCATGCATAGATTGGTCTGGAAGTGGACCGAAGTCAGAGCGAAGTGCTGCTACCATCCAACCTGAAAGGTATAGGTAACGACGGTCTGTCTTGCCATCAAAGTGCTTCTTAATAGAAATCAGCTTTTGTTGGCCGATGAAACCATGCCAGCAACCCAGTGATTGAGTGTATTGAGAGCTGTCTTCGTCGTAAGCCGCCATGTCTGAACGCATAATATCTGCCGTGTATTGCGCAATATCCAGACCTGTTTTGAATTTGTTTTGAGCTCGCATACGAGCTGCAGATTCAGGGTTGATTGCATCCCATGGAGCACCAGCAGCGCTTTTTGCAACTTCAATCTTTTCGATATCTTGTGTAATTTGCGACATAACTATTCCTTAGTTTCACGTGGACATGTTGGCCAATTTGGCGAGGTCATTCGATTTGGATTAAATCTAACCATGGACAAAGAATAACCATATATGTGATAATTTTGTTAATTTATAGTTATTATATTCGGTATTTTTCTTATGAATATTGCTCGTATAGACCTTAATTTACTTGTGTATTTAGACATGTTGCTGCGTGAAAGAAACGTAACACGAGCAGCAAATCAGTTAGGAATAACTCAGCCAGCCATGAGTAATGGCCTGCGTCGATTGCGTGATTTATTTGAAGACCCGCTGTTGGTGAGAACCAGTGAAGGGATGATACCGACCGAGCGAGCACATAAACTGCAGCCATTGATTCGAAACATCTTGGCTAATGTAGAAAAGACATTGCAGCCGACCACGGAGTTTAATGCAGAAGACAGTGAGCGTGTGTTTCGTATCATGGCGAGTGACTATGCTGAGTCGACCATTATTCAGCCGCTATTGAAAAAGTTGAGCGAGATAGCACCGAAAATACGCTTGGATATCATGACGCCAAGTGACGTGAGTTATCAGGATGTGGAGCAAGGCACTGTTGATATTATCATCAACCGTTTTGACGACATTCCACAGTCGTTCCATCAGATGAGCCTTTGGCACGACGGGTTCTCTTGCCTATTTAGCTGTGATAACCCGATAGCCGACAACTTCGATATTTTGTCTTATCTAAAGGCGCAGCATATTTGGGTAAGTAAGACGGGTATGGGCACAGGTGTCGGGATCAACCCAAGCGAAGCGCAAAAACTTGGTTGGATAGATGAAGCACTAATGCGCATTGGCAAAACGCGTAATATCACGGTGTTCACACGACACTACCTGTCGGCGATTCTCTTCGCTCAACAGAAGAACCTGATCCTGACCATTCCAACCAAAGCGGCGCAATTGCAGCGCAACAACCCTCGATTGTTAATCAAACCTGCGCCATTTGCTATTGAACCCTTCGAGGTGAAAATGGCTTGGAGTCCATTATTACAAACCAATCCAGACCATCAATGGATGCGCCGATTGATTAAAAGTGTCGCCAATGAAATAGAGAGTGGTGTGACGGAATAACACAGTTTGTAGGGTATTTTTTATATGAATATCCAGTATAACTGGCATAAATTAGCTAAATTTATGTCCGTTGAGTAAGTTTAAGTTAGTAAAGTAAATTTGAGCTAGTCACGAAAATTTATTGAGTAGCCATCAGTTAGTTTGAGAGAGATTTTATGAGCAGTCGTATTCAACAGGGAAGCTTGAACATTGATAGCACCCTCTACCAATTAATTAATGATCAGGTCATTCCTGGGACAGGCATTGTCGCTGAAGACTTTTGGCAATCTTTTGCAACCATCCTTGAAGATTTGGCTCCAAAGAACCGCGCATTGCTTATTAAGCGCGACGACCTTCAACATCAAATTGACGTCTGGCACCAAGAGCGTGCAGGCCAGACCCTAGATGCGGCAGAGTACAAAGAGTTCTTACAGCAGATAGGCTACTTAGTCCCTGAGGGCGAAGACTTTCAAGTAACCACCGCAAGCGTAGAGCCTGAAATTGCAACACAAGCGGGCCCACAGCTCGTTGTGCCTATTATGAATGCACGTTTTGCACTTAACGCGGCGAATGCGCGTTGGGGCAGTTTATACGATGCGCTCTACGGAACCGATGTTATCAGTGAAAGTGATGGTGCCGAAAAGGGTGGCAGCTTTAACCCGGTTCGTGGCGCTAAAGTAGTGAGCTACGCTCGAGGCTTCCTTGATGATGCTGCACCGTTAAACGGTGTTTCCCATAAAGACGTAACCAAATACAGCATCAGCAACGTCAGCATTGGCAATACACTGACAGCGACCTTAGACAACGGCGAAGAAGTCACTCTAATCGATCGCAACCAGTTCATTGGTTACCAAGGTGATGCGAGTGCGCCTTCAAGTATTCTGCTTAAGCACAACAACCTACATATTGAAATTCAAATCGACCCGAGCGCGCCAATTGGCAGCGTTGATGTGGCTGGTATTAAAGATGTGTTGGTGGAATCGGCTCTCACCACCATTATGGATTGCGAAGATTCGGTAGCAGCGGTTGATGGTGAAGACAAAGCATTGGCTTACCGTAACTGGTTAGGCTTGATGAAAGGTGACTTACAAGAGTCGCTAGAGAAAAATGGCAAGACCATCGTTCGTAACCTCAACCCAGATCGTCAATACACCAGCGTGACGGGAGGCGAGATCTCGCTGAAAGGCCGCAGCATGTTGTTTATTCGCAACGTGGGCCATCTAATGACCAACCCTGCCATTATTGATGCTGACGGTAACGAAGTACCTGAAGGTATTATGGATGGCATGATCACTTCACTAATCGCGATGCATGATTTAAAAGGCAACAGTGCGTACCAAAACTCGACCGCGAACAGCATCAATATTGTTAAACCTAAGATGCATGGCCCTGAAGAAGTGGCGTTTACCAATGAGTTGTTTGGTCGAATCGAAGATGCACTAGGGCTAGATCGATTCACAATCAAAGTCGGCATCATGGACGAAGAACGTCGTACCTCTGTGAACTTGAAAGAATGTATCCGCGCGGCTAAAGATCGTGTTGTATTCATCAACACAGGCTTCCTAGATCGAACCGGTGATGAAATTCACACCAGCATGGAAGCGGGCCCATTTGCTCCTAAAACACAGCTGAAAACCATGACTTGGATTGGCGCATACGAAGACCAGAACGTTGATCTTGGCTTAGCTTGTGGCCTGCAAGGTAAAGCCCAGATCGGTAAAGGCATGTGGCCAGAGCCGGACAATATGGCGAAGATGATGGATGCGAAAATCGGACACCCACAAGCAGGTGCAAATACCGCTTGGGTTCCTTCTCCAACTGCCGCGACTTTGCATGCTTTGCACTATCACAAGGTGAGTGTACCAAGCCGCCAGAAAGAGCTTCGCGAGCGTGTGAGAGCGAACGTTGACGATATTCTGACTATCCCGCTATTAGGTAATCAAAAGCTGACTGCGAAAGATATCCAAAATGAATTGGACAACAATACTCAAGGTATTCTTGGCTACGTAGTGCGTTGGATTGACCAAGGAGTCGGTTGTTCGAAGGTGCCTGATGTTAACGATGTAGGACTAATGGAAGACCGCGCAACGCTACGTATTTCAAGCCAACACATTGCTAACTGGCTACGTCACGGTATTTGCGAGGAAGCCCAAGTAATGAAAACCATGAAGCGCATGGCAGCTGTGGTTGATGAGCAAAACTCTGGGGATCCAAGCTACCAAAACATGGCGCCTGATTTTGAAAATAGCATTGCTTTCTCAGCGGCTTGTCAGCTCGTATTCGAAGGCTGTGCTCAACCTAGTGGTTATACCGAGCCAGTGTTGCATGCGATGCGACTGAAGCTGAAAGGAACCGCACAATAAATAATAAAAAAAGAAGTACCCCTATTTGAACCGAGCCCAAGGTGCCGCGCTAATTTAGCGCGGCTTTTTTTTGTGTGGGAAGGGGAGAGAATGGGGCAGGTTAGTGCTCACTAAGACTTAATTATTTCCAAACCTAGTTACTACCAAAGCACAGATACTTGATATCCATGTACTCATCGATGCCTTCTTTAGCGCCTTCACGGCCAATCCCTGATTGCTTAACCCCACCAAAAGGTGCAACCTCAGTCGAGATCATGCCGTCATTAATGCCAACCATGCCGTATTCCAGCGCTTCTGCTACCTGCCATACGCGGTGGATGTTCTGGCTGTAGAAGTAAGATGCCAAACCATAAATGGTATCGTTGGCCATCTCGATGAGTTCTTCATCAGTCTCAAATTTCATCACAGGCGCGACTGGGCCGAAGATCTCTTGTTGAACGATGTCCATGCTGTGTTTCACATCTTTAAGAATCACAGGTTGAATGAACAAGCCGTCAAGCGCTTGAGTTGGGGTTACAGGCTGCGCACCTTGTTCAATCGCTCGGTCAATCAACCCTTGGATGTTTTGTTTCGCCCTTTCACTGATAACAGGGCCAATAGTGACGCCTTCATCTAATCCGTTACCAATTTTAAGCTGCTGAACGGCTTGGTCGAATTTCGCTACAAACTCGTCATGCACCTTGCTATGAATGTAGAAACGGTTCGCACAAACACAGGTTTGGCCTGCATTACGGAATTTTGAAGCCATTGCGCCTTGAACGGCCGCGTCGATGTCCGCATCGTCAAACACGATAAACGGTGCATTGCCACCCAGTTCCATTGAGGTGCGCTTAATGCCTTTTGCCGCTTGAGCCATCAAGATACTGCCGACTCGAGTCGAACCAGTAAAAGAGATCTTTTTGATCAGTGAGTGTGATGTGAAAAGCTCGCCAATCTGTTCAGGGCTATCGCCAAGTACGACTTGAAGTAGATCTTTAGGAATGCCCGCTTGGTAAGCCAATTCAACCACAGCAAATGCAGAAAGCGGCGTTTCATCTGAGGGCTTCACAATAAAACTACAGCCAGCAGCAAGGGCAGGAGCGGCTTTACGAGTGATCATCGCAATTGGAAAGTTCCATGGCGTAATGGCACATGCGACTCCGATAGGTTGCTTGATGGTCACCAAGCGTTTGCCAGCGACGGTACTAGGAATAGAATCACCATAAGTACGCTTGGCTTCTTCGGCGAACCATTCAATAAAGCTAGCACCATAAACCACTTCGCCTGTCGCTTCTGCTAACGGCTTACCTTGTTCAATGGTCATTAGGCGAGCAAGATCTTCTTTGTTTTCAAGGATCAGTTGATGCCAACCACTTAGCAATGCAGCACGGGATTTAGCGGGAATTTTTGCCCACTCTTTCTGCGCAACATGAGCACGTTCGATAGCGCTCGCTAACTCCGCCTCGGATGAGATTGGCGCATGCCCAATAAGCTCACCCGTTGCTGGGTTTGTGACTGCAACTGCGTTGTTCGCTTCTGTCACTATAAAAGAGAGTATGTGCTGGTTCTTAATGTTTAGCATCGTGATTCCTTTGTTGTGATTACTTTAGACGTGTTGCTTATGTGCGGGTTGGCGAGTGATTAAATGACTTCGACCAAATGTTGATTGGTCGAAGTTCATTGATGTTGATTCGCTAATCTTGGTCATTTTCTGAGATAGTTCTGCTCACTAGCCCCAGTTATCAGACTCGATTTTAGCGAGCGCTTTTGCTGCTTTTTGAAGAGCTGGCAGAAACTTGATCGCTTCGTCTGGTTTTACGCGAATCACTGGCGCTTGTATTGCTAAGCCAAGATTGGATTGACCAGTAGAAGACGGTATCAATACAGCGATACAGACTAAACCGGGTAAGAATTCTTCATCATCAATAGCAAAACCTTGGATCTTCGCTTCTTCGATGTCTTTCTCTAGCGTCGAATAGTCGGTGATGGTTTTTACTGTGTATTGAGTGAGGGGCACACTTTCGATCAGTCTTCTGCGTTGTGATTTCGACATGTGCGCCAAAAACAATTTGCCTGTGGCTGAGCAATGTACGGGCACGCGAGAGCCGGGTTGTAGATGGAAGCGAAGCGGGGCTTCGGTTTCTGCGCGATCAAGATAGATGATTTCACCGCTCGACAGTGCCGTTAGGTTGCAGCTCTCGCCGACTTCTGCTCGAAGGTTTTCAAGAATAGTACGTCGTGCGCTGTGCATGGTGCTATTGAACAGCAGGTTTTCAGCAAGCTTTCTGAGTCGAATACCAGAGCTGTAATGCTTTTCGTCACCATCTCTTTGAATAATACCCGCAGCTTCTAATTGTTGCAGCATGCGGTGCAGAGTTGGTTTCGGTAGTCCGGTTTCTTCGACGAGCCCTTGAAGAGAAATAAACTCATCTTTTTGCGCTATCACCTCTAATAGTGCAAAAAGTCGGAGAGTGGGCGTATCTCCTTGAACTTGTGGTGTTTCTGTTTGCATACAGTGATTCATCCTTGCGATATGTCTATGTATAAGAGTGTACATACCAAATTAAAAATCTTCAATTATCTGAATAAAATTTGACCTTTTTTATTATTTCAATAATATAAATATAAATTATGGAACAATTAATCTCAATAAATGGAACTTAAGATGAAGGCGATTGAACGGATTATTGATAAGGCTCACTTAGATCGTAAGCGAGTGGTTTTAAGCGAAGCAGAAGACCCTCGTGTACTCAAAGCGGCGCGATTGGCGATAGATAAACAGCTCGCTTACATCACTCTAGTCGGCGATGAAAAGGCGATTATCGAAGCGGCGCAGTTGAACCACATTAATCTCGTCGGCATTCATATTGTGTCACCACAAACATCAGCACTCAAAGCTGTGTTGGCTGAACGGCTCTATGAACTAAGAAAAGCCAAAGGCATGACTTATGAAGATGCATTGGAGAAGGTCAAAGACCCACTGGTTTTTGCCAACTTGATGGTACGAGAAGGGCTGGTTGACGGCACAGTCAATGGCGCGGTTTACACCACGTCTGATGTAGTAAGAGCAGCGCTGCAGATTATTGGGCCAGCACCAGACAGTGAATTGGTGTCTAGCTTCTTTCTGATGATGTTGTGCGAGCCTTTCCATAATCTTAAAGGTGGCATGATTTTCAGTGATTGTGGTTTGGTGATTAACCCCAATGAAACCGAGCTGGCTTCGATTGCCGTAGCGGCATCAAACAGTGCTCAAACGCTACTGATGGAAGAACCTAAAGTGGCAATGCTGTCGTTCTCTACTAACGGCAGTGCGAAACACGAATCAGTCGATAAGGTTCGTAATGCCGCTCAGTTAGTGAAACAACGTTGTCCCGGAATAGCTGTCGATCAGGACGTTCAACTCGATGCCGCGATTGTTACTGAAATAGCCGCGAAAAAGCTGCCCGATTCAGAAGTGAAAGGCCAATCTAACGTATTGATCTTCCCTAATTTAGAAGCGGGGAACATAGGCTATAAGCTCGCAGAAAGGTTAGGTGGCGCAGTCGCGATTGGCCCGTTACTGCAAGGATTGAATCAGCCTGCCAATGACTTATCCAGAGGGTGTGGCGCGGAAGATATCTTCAATGTAATTGCGGTGACTGCCGTACAAGCGCAGCAAGGGAAAATACCAAATTCAACGACTGACGCGGCGGCTGATTCTGAAAGAAGAGAAGAATCGACATTTGATTTTAGATACTAAAATCTAGTGCCTGAAGCTGATATTTACATTCAAATCAACCCCAAACAACCTAATTAGGATTGCTAATGGAGTTACCTGTTTTACTCGCCATTCTTGCCACTATTGCGGTGGGTACCTACTTCCAAACTGTCACGGGTTTTGGCCTCGGTATCATCGTGATTGGTTTAACGGTCAGCCTTAATTTGGTTTCCTTACCCGTTATAGCCGCTGTGGTTAGCATCGTGACCTTGTTCAATTGCTTGGTCGCGTTGATGGGTAAGCCACTGCTTGGTGAACTTAAGATTCTAGTGGTGTTAGTCATCGGTATTATCCCCGGCGTATCGATGGGGGTGTTCTTGCTAGACGAGTTGAGCGATTCGGCCACGAATATTCTCCGAGGATTATTGGGTGCGATGGTGCTATTCGCAGGTTTGAGCTTTATGTTCAAACCTAAAACCAGAAAGGACCGCTCGGCAACCGTATCGTTTTTGTTATCTGGTTTTAGCTCCGGGTTAGCGGGTGGGTTGTTTGGGATGGCAGGCCCACCGATTGTTTACCATCTCTATCGACAACCTTTTACGCTCGACCTAGTGCGAAGCACACTGCTGATGGTGTTCGCTTGTACGTCGATGTCCCGTACTGTCAATGTCTACGCGGCAGGCGACATGGAAGCGAGCATACTGTGGTTATCTGCTATTGCTGTTCCCTTGGTTGCACTTGTCACTATGTTTGCTCGGCGCTTCCCACCGCCGTTGTCCAATGATCAACTGAGAAAACTGGTGTTTATTGTGTTGATGTTGATTGGTGGGTATTTGATGGCTGTCTCTGCATGGTCGTTGCTCGCTGTCTTTTAATTGCTCGTTATTTCTTAGTTACTCGCTGCCTTTTAGTTGCTGCTACCTCTTAAGAACATTCTGATAAAAGGCTAGCGGCTTGCTAGCCGATACTTCACAACTCCCCGAAACGTTATTGGTCACTGCGTACATCTCCAAACAAAAAGCTTAACGTTAAACAAAAACCTTAACGCTTTAGCATCTCAAATACGCTCTTAGATAATCCAAATAAGCAACTCTCCTGCACATCTAAGGTGATGTTACTGCGGTAGTACGGGCTTAAATCGACGCCCATTCCCACACCATGAATCTCGATATGGTTTTTGTTTGATTCACGCTCGATCACTTGTTTGAGATGGTTATCCAAATAGAACTGATCGTTGGCTGTGCTGGTGGCAGTATCCATCGGACAACCGTCTGAGAACACGATTAAAACCTTTCTTTTTGCACTGTGCTGTTGCAACCGCTGACTAGCGAACTGCACCGCTTCGCCATCAATCCCTTCTTTAAAGATATCTGCTTTCCGAAGGCTGGCAATGCCAAGGCGAGAGCGTCTCCAATGTGTATCAAAATCTTTAAATACAATATGTCGAACTTCGTTTAAGCGGCCTGGGTGTTTCGGCTGACCTTGTTTAAGCCACTGCCGATAAACCTTGCCACCATTCCAGTTATTGGTGGTGAAGCCAATAATCTCAAATGGAATGTTGGCCAGTCCAACGGATTTGAGAATCGTATCCATCAGCAAACTTAGTTTGTGACTGTGTTTCTGCATTGAACCTGAGCAGTCCATCAAAAACGTGATGGCACATTGATGAGATGCACCGATATCAGGTTGATAAAAGACAGTACGATCCAATGGCGAAGTGATGAGCTTGGTGATGGTAGTGGCGTTAACAATGCCTTCTTCTAAATGGTCCTGACGTCGGTTCGTTTGTGGCGTGGAAACAAAGCGAGTGAGCATAGCGGCTAAGCGGCGAGTGTTGACTTGTCTCGCCATGATGTCATCGGTGAGCTTTTGTCTCAGTTCGAGTAATAGGGCGCGCCTGACGAGTTTGTCTGCTGCGATGACTTGATCAAATTCTGAATTAAAAACCTGATAATTCGCGCCCGAAAGCTCGAATACCTTGCTACTGCCTGTGATGTCGGTATCGACGTCTTCATCTTGAATGTCACCATCAACAATCAAGGCAAGCTGCGCAAGGATCTTAATGTCTTCTTCGACCGTAGGCGTGGGCGAGTTAGCACTTTCTTGTTCCTGGGTTATTAACTCTTGTGCAAGGGCTGCAAGCTCCTTGGCGCAGTGAGCAAACTGTTGTTGGTCGGTTCTATGTTGCTTTAAGCGCTTCAGGCTGTGCCCAAAAGTAGGCACGATGCCAGCGCGAGTCGATTCAATGGTTTCAGCAATAGGCTCCGAAACTGGGACACCGGTTAAGCGGGTGTGGATGACTTGCATCAGTGTAAACAGCAACATGCCGATTCGTGATTCGGTGAAGCCATTCTGATGATATTGGTCGCTCCAATACGCAAAATTGAACTGAATGCTGGTGGTTACACCTCTTAAATAAGATGGAATTTGCGATTCAATTCGTACCTGTTCGCAGAAATCATATAACAGACGTTCGACTTCGTTTTTCGGTCGCAATGAATAATGAAGAGCAGCATCTGAAAGTAAGAGTCGTAATGCTGATGAATCGATCTTGCCTTGCATCGAAAGCTTGCTGTTTTTCAACTCATGGCGAGACACAAAGGTGAGATCGTTAGTATGTGCAGACTGATAATAACAGGGGCTATTGCCTTTATAGAGACGTTCTCCCCGATAATTCAGACTCAACTCACCGCTGATCGCTCTGGCGACAGACACCCCAAGATCGAGGATCTTTTTCTGCTGAGAAGAAACATTGGCCATGGTTTACGACTCCGAGTGTGAATAGTTTTGAGTAGGCGTTTCTAAATCTTCACCAAAGCAACGGAAATAGTATTCGCTAACCAGTTCTTTCTCTTCGTCTTCACAGCGATTCAAGAATGACAACCTAAATGCCGTCGCTACATCGTTGAATATTTGGATGTTTTCAGCCCAAGTGAGCACCGTTCGCGGAGACATCACCGTTGAAAGGTCGCCAGCCCGAAACCCGTTACGCGTTAATCCTGCGGTGGCGATCATTTTCTCAACCAGTTGTCGGCCACTCTCATTATTCAGCTCTGGAAGCTTGGATAACACGATCTTAGTTTCATGCTGTGGATCTAAATAGTTGAGCGTAGCGATGATGTTCCATCTATCTAACTGACTGTGGTTAAGCACTTGAGTGCCCGAATACAAACCTGAGAAGTTACCCAAGCCAAGCGTGTTACAGGTAGCAAACAGGCGGAAAGAAGGGTGAGGCGTGATCACTCGGTTTTGTTCTAAAGAGGTGTATTTTCCGTCTTGTTCTAATAGTTGTTGAATCACAAACATCACGTCAGGACGACCAGCGTCGTACTCATCTAACACCAGTGCGATGGGTTGTTGAATGCTCTGAGGAAGAATGCCTTCTTTAAACTCAGTCACCTGCATTCCGTCTTTAATGACGATGCTGTCTTTACCTATGAAATCCAAGCGACTTAGGTGTCCGTCTAGGTTGATCCGCAAGCATGGCCAGTTCAATCTCGCGGCAATTTGCTCAATGTGAGACGACTTGCCCGTTCCGTGTGTACCTTGTATCAGTGTGCGACGATTGGAGGTGAACCCCGCCAATATAGCCAGCGTCACTTCAGGGTCAAAACAGTAATTAGGGTTGACTTTCGGCACATATTCGCCCGCATGTTCAAATGCCATCACGGTTAGATTGCTGTCGATCCCAAAGCGTTCTCTCACACTTACTGGTTGCGTTGGTATCAATTCCGCCTCTTTCATCATATTTCCCTCTATATAGCCCATCACTTGTCGCTGCTATCGCGATATGACATCGATTATTAACAGCTCCTCTTAAGTTAATGGCACTTTTTGTACGAAAAACTACCAATAATGTGATCCAGTTTTATTAATTAGAATGAATTGTTCCAATTTAATATAAAAAGTTGACGCGCAAAAATTCTACTACTAAGGTGAAAATGAATTCGAAAAAGAGACAATTCATTCCGAAAAATGAAATTTTGGTTAACTCAAGGAGAATGGAAGAATGAGCGAGCAAGAAAAACGTACGGTTGTTTCCGGCACAGTAACAATGACACCATCAGAAGCGTTCGTTGAAACTATGGTTGCTAATGATGTTACCGATATGTTCGGCATCATGGGGTCAGCATTTATGGACGCAATGGATATCTTTGCTCCTGCTGGCATTCGATTGGTCCCAGTGGTACACGAGCAAGGTGCTGCTCACATGGCAGATGGTTACTCTCGTGTATCTGGTCGTCATGGCGTAGTTATCGGGCAAAATGGCCCAGGTATTAGTAACTGTGTGACTGCGATTGCAGCGGCGTTCTGGGCACATAGCCCGGTCGTCATTGTGACGCCAGAGACAGGCACTAAAACAATGGGCTTAGGTGGTTTCCAAGAGTGTAACCAGCTTCCAATGTTCCAAGAGTTCACTAAGTATCAAGGACACGTAACGCACCCAGACCGTATGGCGGAATACACGGGTCGATGTTTTGACCGCGCGATGAGTGAAATGGGTCCAACTCAACTGAATATTCCACGTGACTATTTCTACGGCGAAACTCAAACTGAGATCCCTAAACCCGCGCGTTTAGACCGTGGTCCAGGTGGCGAGAAATCTCTGAATGAAGCAGCAGACCTGATAGCTGAAGCGAAATTCCCAGTCATCATTTCTGGTGGCGGTGTGGTAATGGCTGACGCAGTTCAAGAGTGTGCGGCACTGGCAGAAAGATTAGGCGCACCCGTAGTGAACAGCTACCTACACAATGACTCTTTCCCTGCGAGTCACCCATTATGGTGTGGCCCTCTAGGCTACCAAGGTTCGAAAGCAGCAATGAAGTTGATGGCTCAAGCGGATGTGGTTATCGCTTTGGGTACACGTCTCGGTCCATTTGGTACCTTGCCTCAACATGGCATGGACTACTGGCCGAAGAACGCGAAAATCATTCAGATTGATGCCGACAATAAGATGCTTGGTTTGGTTAAGAAGATTTCGGTTGGTATCTGTGGTGATGCGAAAGCCGCTGCGGTTGCTCTATCTGAAAGATTGGAAGGCCGCGCACTGTTGTGTGATGACAACAAAGGCGCTCGTCAAGATACAGTCGCAACAGAGAAAGCACTGTGGGAAAAAGAGCTTGATGAGTGGACACACGAACGTGACTCGTTCAGCTTAGATATGATTGAAGAAAACTCACACGAGACTCCGTTCTCTGGTGGCGAATATCTACACCCACGCCAAGTATTGCGTGAGCTAGAAAAAGCGATGCCTGAAGACGTAATGGTCTCGACGGACATCGGTAACATCAACTCAGTGGCAAACAGCTACTTACGCTTTGAAAAACCACGTAGCTTCTTTGCTGCAATGAGTTTCGGCAACTGTGGTTATGCGTTCCCGACCATCATTGGTGCGAAAGCAGCGGCACCTCATCGCCCCGCTATTTCTTATGCAGGCGATGGTGCGTGGGGCATGAGCTTGATGGAAACCATGACATGTGTTCGCCATAACATTCCAGTGACAGCCGTGGTATTCCACAACCGTCAATGGGGTGCTGAGAAGAAGAATCAAGTCGACTTCTACAACCGACGCTTTGTTGCTGGTGAACTTGAAAACCAAAGCTTTGCGGAAATCGCAAGAGCTATGGGCGCTGAAGGTATCACGGTTGATAAGCTAGAAGATGTAGGTCCAACCTTGCAAAAAGCCATCGACATGCAGATGAACGAAGGCAAAACAACCATCATTGAAATCATGTGTACTCAAGAATTGGGCGACCCGTTCCGCCGAGATGCACTATCAACACCGGTTCGTTTCCTAGATAAATACAAAGATTACGTATAAGTCATAGGAAGTTTGTCCGGCCACCGCATTATAAAGAGCGTGGTCGGGCAATATTAACGGGTATTGGCAAAGTGCTTAAGTGAAGAACGTAAACGCTTAGTTCAATAATTTCTACTTAAACATTAGAACACTAATTAAATGTTCCATCGGTACATAAGTGGTTCTAGCTATATAAATTTTGTCACTCATTATTATTGTACGATCCTTAACTAATGGATCCATAAATGGTCATTTTTGACGAAGATATATACCTATTGTCATTTTTCAATAATTACAACGAAACTAATTGAACCATTGATTAACGTGATTATTAATGCTTTAACTTTACCGAATATAAATTAAGTGACTTATTGTATGAATGTTGTGAAAAATAAACGTTATATAAGCTCACTCGAAGAGCTGTATGAAATAATCGATTCACTCATTGCTGAGTGTAGTGGGTATCGTGGTTTGATTTATAACGTGTGTGATTATGAAAATAATAACCTGATGCCAAGCTTAGGTCGCTCAAATCGAAAGAATATTCGCCGTGTCGAACAAGAACTTCTCTCGACCGTGAGAGTTTATGGCGGGCATTCGTTGAGTGCACACGAGATAAACGACTGGTTATTGATGTGTTTAGCCAAGAAACAGGGGTTTCCAACCCGTTTACTTGAGTGGACAGATAACCTGATTAATGCGCTGTGGTCTGTATGTCATAGCCAAAGTAAAGACTGTATCAATATTATTAAAGCCATTGATTATCATAAGGTTAGTGTTTTTAACTCACCCTGTGACTTCAATAGGACTCAGATATTCAATGTGGCTGATTGTGATCAGCAAGAGCAACGAAAAGATAAGTGGTATTCCATTCACCCATTTAAGGAAGGTGGCAATGATGCCATTCAGCCTTTGTACGATGAGAAAGAATATTCAAACGGTCTAGTCTCCGTTCATATTCTTCCATCAGCGAAAGTAAACCTGATAAAGGAATTAATCTCCATGAATGTTTTAAATGAACCGACAGAATATATTGAAGAGACACTGGCTGATTTAAAAAATGAAGCCCATGTAGATAGCAATCAAGCAACGAATAAAGGTGAGGGTAATATCGAATTACAAGTTAATACTCATGATCGCCAGCTTGAGCAGTATGGCCGAAAGTACCATCAAGATTTTGATTTCGACTAAAGTCTAATATTTCTACTGATTTTATTTAGAGCTCATATAAATCTAGTGATTACGAGATAAATAAAATTAGAACACCAATTAATTTATAAAAAGATGAAATCTGTGAGCTTAAAGATTGTTTATAAAGTAACTCGAAGTTAGAGTGACGAATCTTGTTATCAAGTTGTTAAATTTTCACAGATCTAGTTTAAATACTCTAATAAAAAGTGGCGCAAAGCTACTGAAATTTAAACCAATAACGAAAACATAAAGGATTCTGGAATATGAATATGCAAACCAATGCAGCGACATTCGTGCTGGAAAACCAAGTCGACACCGCCTTTTTACAGTCTTTTAGTGATGCATGGAATAACCATGATATTGAAGCGCTAATGTCGTTTATGACCGAAGACTGTGTCTTCCACACCGTGGCAGGAGAAGGCGAACTTGGCAACACTATCGAAGGGTACGAAGCCGTTCGCAATAGCTTTGAATTGGTTTGGCAGAACTTTCCAGATGCAGCCTGGAGCGACCCTGTCCACTTTGTGTGTGGCGACCGCGCGGTAAGCGAATCAACGTTCTCTGCGACTAACCCTGATGGCACCGTCATCGAAGCTCGTATGGTTGATGTGTTTACCCTGAAAGAGGGGAAAATCAGCGTAAAAAATGCCTTCCGTAAAACACGACCTCTTTTGACTCCTAACAACACTCCCAAGAGCTAGACACGAAACCACAACCCGTTCACGTGTTATGACTAGGAGAGTCGAATTATGAGTTTAGTAATGGAACAACCGGCAGCCGATGTGCCGCCAAAGGTGAAAAGCACCCAAGCACAAGAAAGTACCCAAGCAAAAGAAAGATACGATCCAAAATACGATCCACTTAAAGACAAGAGCCCAGGTCACGGTAAGGAATACGCCCCGACTTATTGGGTAGATACCGCAGGCGCACCACCTGAAGATGATGGCCCAATTACATCGGATATGGATGTCGATGTGGCGATAATCGGTTCAGGCTACACAGGCCTAAGTACCGCGATACACCTTGCTGAAATGTACGGCATTAAAGCGACTGTGATTGAAGCTAACCGTATGAGTTGGGGCTGCAGTACCCGAAATGGTGGTCAGGCTCAGTGTGCGTCAGGACGTTTGAAGCGTTCTCAGTGGATTGAACGCTGGGGACTAGAAACCGCGCTAAAAATGCACCGCGAATGCATCGATGGCATGAACACCTTTAAGTCTCTAATCAAAGACATTGATTGTGACCCGCAGCCGGGTGGCCACTTATACGTTGCTCACCGTCCAAAAGTGATGGCAACACTCGAGAAAGAAGCCAAGTTGCTACGTGACACATTCGATTACGATGCGCAGATCTTAGATGCGGAAACCGTAAAACGTGATTACGTTGGTGATCAAGAAGCGGCAGGCGCAATGCATGAGCCAGAAGGTATTGGCATCCATGCAGGGAAACTGGCGTTTGGTTATCTAAGAAAGGCGAGAGCACTCGGCGTAAAAGTTCACCCAGCAAGCCCTGTGATGGGTTGGGAAACACGTAACGGTGTGCATTACCTAAAAACACCAGGTGGTGTGGTTAAGGCTCGTTCTGTCGGTGTTTGTACTGGTGGGTATACTAGCCAAGGTTTGCATTCAGAGCTTAAGAATCGCCTATTACCCGTACTTTCTAACTCGATGGTGACACGTCCGTTAACTCAAGACGAAATCGCCGCGTGTAACTTCAAAACCAATCAGGTGATTACTGACAGCAGAATTTTGCGTCATTACTACCGTTTGTTACCCGATAACCGAGTGCAGATCGGTACACGCAGTGCCATCAGTGGCAAGAATGCACCTGAAAAGAAATACGAAGACATGTTGAGAGCGGATTTAACCCGAAAATTCCCTTCTCTCGATCAGATCAAAATCGATTATTCATGGTGGGGGTGGGTGGATGTTAGCCACGACATGATGCCAAGAATCTATCAGCCGAATCCAAAGCAATCCATATTCTACGCACTAGGGTATGGCGGCAATGGTGTGATGTACTCCGCTCAAGCAGGCAAGCGCCTCGCTCAGTGGATCGCAGGTGAAGGTCATAAGCTTGACTTGCCAATATTTGAATCAAAACTTCCGTTCCCCAACGTGAGGGAAGTGGTGGAATCTGAGATGTTTGCACCATTTCGAAGAGTAGGGCAACAGTTCCTTTATCAGTGGTATTCGTTAAAGGATGAAGTGCTTTAGCTACTCGAACATTGTTTCCAAAATAGGGAAATAGAACTACGACCAGGAAAGTTGTACCAGGTCACCTTGTGAGCAAAGTACAGGCAGGAAGTCTGTATGATAGGAAAGGTTAAGACTATGAAATTGATTAAAAATAAAATTATTGCTGGCGTCACAATTGTAGCAACAGCGATGCTATCTCATACCGCGGCAGCAGCAAATTTTAAAATGGCTATCGGCGATGCTGCTGGTGGTACTCAGTGGGAATTAGCGACATCATTTTCTGAATTGATGGAGCAAAAAACAGACGGTAAAGTCAAAATTGACCTGTTCCCGAATGGTCAATTGGGCAACGAGCAAGACACCGTCAACGACGCGGCAATCGGCCTTCTCGACTTCTCAGTATTGGCGATCAACAACGTGACGCCTTTCTCTCCAACGGTTGGTCTATTGACCATGCCTTATGTCATTCAAAGTGCAGAAGAAGCGGTGCTATTAACTCAAGGCCAAGTGGGTCAAGACCTTGTCGATAACACCATTCGTGATGCAGGCGTTCGTATCGTTGGTTGGGCTTATTCTGGTTTTAGGGTTCTGACTAACTCTAAAAAGTCAGTGGCTTCACCAGCGGATCTAAAAGGACTAGTGATTCGTGTTCCTCGTAACGAAATCATGATTGCTTCTTACCAAGCATGGGGCGTAAACCCAACACCAATGGCATGGTCAGAAACATTTACTGGCCTGCAACAAGGTGTTGTTGATGGTCAAGACAACCCATACATCACTGTGCATGCGATGAAGTTCAATGAAGTACAAAAGTACGTCACAAACCTTCGTTATATCTTCTCACTTGAGCCGCTTATCGTCAGTGAAACAGTCTTCCAACAACAGACGCCTGAAATGCAAAAGATCATTCTTGAAGCGGGTCAGGAAGCGACAGAGCACAGCTTTGCATACTTAGAAAATACTGAAAACAAGATCCGTGAAGAACTGCAAGCAAAAGGCATGGTCTTCACTGACCCAGCAGACAACGAGCAAGAGTGGATCAGCAAGGTCACTAAGTCAGTTTGGCCTAAGTTCTATTCAAGCATTGGAGGTAAAGACAAGCTAGACGACGTTCTTGAGTTACTAGGTAGAAAGTAACGATTAGATTCGCCCTATCTGCTGTTCTTCGCGACTTAATCACCTCGCGATAGAACGGTTAGATAGGGCATTTACATGGCTTTACTCGTTGATCTGTCCAGTACCTGATCTTTTTAGTACCGCGAGCGACTGGTTGTCATGTGGAAATCAACATTGGAGGTTATATGTCAGTCGCTAAAACAATAAAAAAGCATCTTAACAACATTGAGGAATATACATGTTGTCTGTTGCTAGCAAGCTTTGTCCTATTGCTGTTCACACAAATCCTTACTCGTCAGCTTTTCGATTACTCCATACCTTGGGGTGATGAAGTCGCTACTTACATGTTTGTTTGGTTTGCCTATCTAGGGGCTGTTGTTGCGGCCAAGATGTCGGCGCATAACCGAGTCAGTTTTCACTTCAAGTTCTTCCCCCCGATTGTTCAGACCGTCTGTGAAACCATCGCTGACTTCTTATGGCTGTTATTTAACGGCTACTTTGTTTATCTCAGCTACGATTTCGTGTTCAACAAAATGAATTTGTTCTGGAAGTCTCAGACGACAGGCATCCCAATGAAATACTTCTATATGATTTTGCCGATCGCATTTTCTCTAATGATGCTGCGCATTATCTGGAACAACTACGAGCGCTTATTTAAGGGCGCTAAAAACGAAGATCCTGAAGTCAAAGAACTGCGCAAAATGACGGCACAAAAGTCATCACAGTAGTCGTCACAGAGAATAGCCGTAATAGAGAGATGTAATAATGGAATCCTATTTAACTCTAATTTTATTTGGTGGCTTCTTAACCCTGTTAATTCTGGGTGCACCAATCACAGTATCACTGGCCGGTGCTTCAATGGCGGCCTATATGTTGCTCGACAAAAATCCCATCGCTTTAGTACAAATCGCGTTTACTTCGGTGGGTAACTTCCCGTTAATGGCGCTGCCAGCCTTTGTTCTTGCTGGCGCATTAATGGAGGCGGCGGGTATTTCCAAACGTCTGGTGGATATTGCAGAGAGCTTAGCCGGACCCGTGACGGGTGGCCTTGGCGCTGCAACCGTGATGGCGTGTTTGTTTTTTGGTGCTATCTCAGGTTCTGGCCCTGCAACCACCGCTGCGGTAGGCATGCTAATGGTGCCTGCAATGGTTAAGCGAGATTACGATAAGAGTTACGCATCGGCAGTAACGGCTGCATCAGGGGGCTTGGGGATCATCATTCCGCCATCCATCCCGTTAGTTATTTTCGGCATCTCAGCAATGGGATTAATGGCACCGCCTGAAGCCATCGCTCAACACGGGCAATTTGCTTCTTTATCTATTCCTAAATTGTTTGTTGCAGGCGTTGTTCCTGGCTTCATCATGGCATCTACACTCGTTGTCACTAACTATTTCATTGCCAAGCGAGAAGGCTATAAAGGGCTGTCTGAGAATTGGTCATTTGGCGAAGTAAGACACGCTTTGCGCCGCGGCATATGGTCGATACTGGCTCCATTTTTGATTCTCGGAGGTATCTATAGCGGTATGTTCACACCAACAGAGTCAGCGGTTGTGGCAATTTTCTATTCGCTGTTTGTGGGTGTGTTTATTCACCGAGAGTTATCGTTCAAAAGCACCATCAAATCATTATCGACAACCACATGGATTACCGGGCGTGTGTTGCTGATTCTATTCGCTGCAACGGTATTTGGTCGCTTGTTAATCGAACAAAAAATTCCGGTCGTGGTTGCTGAGTCATTATTAGGTTTTACTGACAACATGTACATGGTGTGGGCACTGACTATTGTGCTATTGCTTTTCGTCGGTATGTTCATGGAAACGTTAGCCGCGATCATGATTATCGTGCCAGTGCTGCTGCCAATCATGTACATGCTAGGCGCGGATCCAACCCACGTAGGCATTGTGGTGGTGTGTACGTTATCGATAGGTTTTGCTACACCGCCGCTCGGTGAAAATATCTTTGTCGCCTCGGGGATAGGCGGGGCCACGGTCGAGCAGATCACCGCGAAGATCCATCCCTTTGTTCTTGCATCCGTGGTGGGCGTATTCGTTATCGCTTTCTTCCCACAAATTACGCTTTGGCTACCGTCCTTAGTGGGCTATTAGGAGAAGTCACTATGAATATATCAAGAATTATCCTTATTGGTTGTGCCGTATTTGCTGTGATCAGTGGCATTGGATTGCGTGCTGAACATTCAGAAACAGCAAAAGAAAACGAGCCAGTCAATGTGCTCGATATTTCAGAGCCACATGTGGTCAGTGACGCGGAAAGAAGAGCCAAAACCCTGCTTGCGAAAGCGGTAGTGCACGTGCAAAAAGAAGGCGATGAAAGCGTTCAAGACTTCATGAGCGATGCTGAATACATCGATGGTGAGTTGTATGTATTCGCTTTGGGGATTGATGGCCAATTCCTTGCCAGTGGCGGTTCTTCAATGGTGTTGGTGGGCGACAGTGTTTTAGACACTCAGGACGTTTACGGTAATCCATTTTTCCGTGAAATGATCACTAAAGCAGTACACAACGGTTTTGGTGAAGTGAAGTATCACTGGACCAATCCGACAGATCGCATGGGAGAGCCTAAAACCACCTTCTTTGAGCGAGTGGGCGATGTGATCGTCGCTGTGGGCTATTACCCAGAACGTTCCAGTGCTGCTGAGGCGAAGAATTTATTGGCGAGAGCCATGACCGCGATAGTGGAGTCAGAACAAGAGAGCCTGACTGAATTCAATGACGCTGAGGGTAGCTTTGTTGAAGGAGATTTGTATGTGTTTGTGATGGATATGAGCTCTGGAAAGCTACTTGCACATGGTGTATCCCCTGAGCTTGTTGGACGTTCACATAACGAAATTCTAAGCCCTGACGATAAGCCAATTCTCACTGAGATGTTAAATCTCGCCAAAGAAAATGGCCGTGGTGTTTACACCTATCGATGGCTAAATCCCCTGTCGAGCAAAGTCGAAACCAAGCACACCTATTATCGAGTGATTGACAATAAGTTGGTTGGGGTCGGTTATTACACAAAATCAAACAACACGTAAAAGTGTGTCTAATGAGCTCTCAGCCCAATTAAATAAAGGGTTGGGGGCGGAAATTTTGGTTTGTGTAAAAAATCAATTTAGTAAAATTCACACTGTGAAATTTTTGTTGTGAAATTGTTTAAAAAATACAAGTAGTATGAAATACATGGAAGCCACACAGTAAAGAACACATTTGAAAAGGGTCAATCAGGATTTTTGACCTATATGAAATTCAAAGCCGTAAGAGGGAAAGATTATGAATATGCTGACACTAGACAAAACAGAACTTCACAGAAACCATTCAACATTTATTGCTGAAGCTGTCTTTGCCGTAGAAATGGTGAAAGCAGACAAGCAACTCGAAAAACAAAAAATGGCGAAACAGTTGCTTGATACTCTATTCCCTTTAGAGGCAGGTTCACACGAAGATGCAGTGAGCTACGAGATTGATTATCGACATGTTCAGGTTTACTTCAAAAACGGCGAGCACACTGGCCTGAAAAGAGCGAAGCACTTTGTCGCTTATGCGGGTGATAAATCTAAACCATCGTCAATTCTATTTCGAGACGAGAGCGGTACCCATGTTGAAGTGACGATAGGTGCTCGCAAAGGAACTGGTAATTTAGAGTTAGTGAACATCGAAGACATTCAATTAGAGACATGCACCACGTTTGGCCAAACTGAAGCGAACCTCTCTTCTGGTATTCGCCACTGGGTTAGCTTAGTGAAGGGTGATGAAAGCGGCCGACCAAGCGCATCGAGTGAAGATAAAGAGTTCACTGAAAAGAATGGCGAAGATTATAACCTAGGCTTTTGTTTCGCGATTTAATGTACTGCCTTTGAAATGTGCAGTCTCTGTGGCGAGAAGCGTAGCAAGACATAGCACTGACATTTGAATACTGATTTCTCTTTTACCTTTGGTAATTTCCCCGCCCCTATAGCGGGGCTTTTTTATTAGAGCTATAAATAAATCAGACGGTTGTTAATATTATCTGTAGAAAGTTTGCATGAGATTTTACGGTGTGTCATTTTAATTTAACGTGTTGTATTTTAATGTTTTTGTCTGTTCGTTTTATTGTGCTTTTATTGGGTTAACTATCACTATCAATGGCGGTCTGGGTAACTATTGAGCTAAAACTCAGTCAAAATGCTTTGAGCTGTGCTATAATACGCGCCTTGGGATTGAGCCAGTAAGTCCATTTATCACCAACCATTGTGATTTTTATCGCCTCTATTTAGGTGGTGCGGCGAGCCAATCAAGTAGTAATTGGATATGGAGAGCGTCCTTATATTCGTTGATTCGGATATGTGAACATCATAATTTATGAGTTTTAAATCAAAAAAATACAGTATCGATTCTACTGACTATCAAGTTGGTCAAGATAACGTCAGTAAATGGGGCATGGATGTCCACAACACTGTCTTCATAGCCTCAGTAGGCTTATCTCTTCTCTTCATCATCACTCTTCTTGCTCTTCCTCCAGCAGACGCTAAAGCTGCTATTGATTCTATTAAGGGTGCTGTTTTATCAAAGTTTGACTTCCTGTTTATGTGGGGAGCTAACATCATGCTAGCGTTTGCTTTTGTTCTAGCATTTTCACCGTTGGGTAAAATTCGTCTAGGTGGCGAAGACGCGACGGCGGACTATTCGATGTCATCTTGGATTGCGATGTTATTCGCAGCCGGTATGGGTATCGGGCTTATTTTCTGGGGCGTTGCTGAGCCAACCGCGTTCTTCACTAACTGGTTCGGCACACCATTAGATGCGGAACCTTTTACAGAAGCAGGCCGTGAACTGGCACTAGGTGCAACCGTATTCCACTGGGGCTTTCATGCATGGGCTATCTATGGCATGACGGCGCTTTGTCTAGCGTACTTTGTTTACAACAAAGGCTTACCGCTATCAATGCGTTCTGTGTTTTACCCAATACTGGGTGAACGAGTTTGGGGTAAAACAGGTGATGTGATCGACGTACTAACGGTACTGGTTACTCTGTTTGGCCTTGCGACTTCATTGGGCCTAGGTGGTACGCAAGCAGCAAGTGGTATTAGCCACGTGTTTGGCTTGGAAAACAACATCTACCTTCAGCAATCTATTATCGTTTTGATTATGGGCTTGGCGATCATCTCTGTGATGCGTGGCATGGACGGTGGTGTTAAGTTCCTAAGTAACCTGAACATGGTTATTGCGTTCATATTCCTTGGTCTTATCGCTGTATTGAACTTTACGACAGTGCTTGATTCTGTGGCGACTGCGGCAACGGGCTACGTGAAAAACATCGTAGCGTTGAGCCAAAGTGCGGGTCGTGAAGACACAACATGGCTGCATGGCTGGACTGTGTTCTACTGGGCATGGTGGGTTGCGTATGCACCATTCTTCGGTATGTTCGTAGCGCGTATTTCTAAGGGCCGTACAGTTCGTGAGTTCCTACTTTGCGTACTGATTATCCCAACATTGGTGACGTCGGCTTGGATGTCGATCTTCGGTGGCGTAGCTATCGAGCAAGTAATTAACCATGTGGGACAACTTGGCCTCGACCAAGGCATTACAGACGTATCTCTAAGCTTGTTCTACATGCTAGATGCTTACTCGTTCGGTAGCATTCTGTCAGTTCTCGCAGTCGCACTGATCATTGTGTTCTTCGTTACAACGCTAGACTCAGGCTCTATCGTTATCGATGGCATGACAGCGGGTGGTAAACTAGAAGTGCCAGTGAAACAGAAAGTGGTTTGGGCGGTTATCTCAGGTGCTATCGCGATGGTGATGTTGTGGATTGGTGGTACTCAATCTATTCAAGCTCTGCAATCGATCACGATCATTGCTGCATTGCCGTTTACGATTATTCTTCTGATTGGCTGTTTTAGCTTGTTGAAAGGTCTACTGACTGAAGTAGATAAAGGACAAGAAAACGTTAGTGAAACCGCTAAATAAAGTAATCGAGTATGGGGAGTAGATAGTTCGCTAATTACTCCTTATTCAGCGTTATTTCAAAGCTCTCTTGTACTATGTGTAAGGGAGCTTTTTTATGCCCAAGAAGAAATCAAAGACAAGTAGAAAAGACAAAAAAAAGAGCCACAAGTGAATCGTCACTTGTGGCTCTTTTTAGTTTTAGGGAGCAGCTAATAGCTTACGCGTTCAATTCATGTTGAATTACGTAATCCAAAGCACCGACTACAGCAGCAACTTGAGCATCATTACACTCTTCGTCAGTCACTTTGTCGCTGTCTGGGTAAACCTCTGTGGTTGTTCCGTACTTACAGTCGGTCACGCCGCCACATAAGCCAAGTTTCTTCATTGGGTAGTTGATCACACCGTGTTGAGTGACGTCTGAACCAATGATCTTGCCTTCGTCATCCGCAGGCGCAATGTGCGTTACTTTTTCTACTGAAGCAATTACTGCCGCTTGGAATTCTGGTTGCGGGTTTTCTGTATCGCCAACCGTGTAGAAACCATCTGGGATCATACCTTCGATGTACTCAATACCATCACGAGCAGCGAGTGCTGGTCGGAATTCAGTTTCATCAGAGTCTGTCGTCTCATGCAGGTCAACGTGAACCAATACTTCTGACAAAGAGGCCACTAAAGCTCGTAGGTTTGCTGATTCTTCTGCTGGCGTACCGTTATAGAAAGAGCGGTTTGGATCAACAGCATTTGGGTTCCAGCGGTTGATCACTTCGTAACCCCAAGGGCTTACACAAGGTGCTACTACAATGTTGAAGTGCGCTGCGTATTTCTCTGCTTGGGTCGCTGCAAATTTGATAGCGCCATGTACACCACTGGTTTCGTAACCGTGAACACCACCGGTTACCAGAATCGTCGGCTTTGACTCGTCCCAGTTTTTGCTCTTGATTGCGAAAAGTGGGAAGCGAGCTTCGTCGTAGCTCAGTGCACCGTATTGTTCGATATCAAAACGCTCTGCAAGTGCTTTAATCTTTGGCACAACTTCTTGTTGGTATTCACGCTTAACCGTTCTTTGAGCTAACCATGCTTCACGTTCTGCTTGTTGCCACTTTTGTCCTGGCTTACCAATTGGGTAGGTAGATTCACTTTTCATCTATACTTTTTCTTTTATGTTCGTGAAAGATTAAGACAGATTATTCCTGTCTAACAGAGACAGCAATAGAAAACACAACTTGTGACTTTATTTTTTACAGACTCATAACTTTGATGAGTGAATTGATGATGTTACATTTCATCGATGGTTCAATCCTTTTAAAAGAGACAATAAAATGGCTGGAGCAAGTTTATTAACACTGCTAGATGACATTGCAACCGTGTTGGATGATGTCGCATTGATGTCTAAGGTGGCAGCTAAAAAAACCGCAGGCGTATTGGGTGACGATTTAGCTCTTAACGCTCAGCAGGTATCCGGTGTTTCTGCTGAAAGAGAAATCCCAGTGGTATGGGCGGTCGCAAAAGGCTCATTTAAAAATAAGCTGATTTTGGTTCCGGCGGCATTATTGATCAGTGCGTTCATCCCTTGGTTGATCATGCCACTACTCGTGATTGGTGGTCTGTTTCTTTGTTTTGAAGGGGCGGAGAAAATCTTAGAGAAGCTCTTTCCTCATGCTCATCAACATGACGAGAAGGAAGAGGATACGAGTAATGGTGAATCCATAGAGGAATATGAGAAGAGAAAGGTCTCAGGCGCGATTCGTACCGACTTCATATTATCTGCGGAAATCATTGTGATTGCGCTAGGTACCGTAACGGGTACAAGTATCCTTACTCAGATTCTTGTCGTGAGTTTGATAGCCGTTGTGATGACGATTGGTGTTTATGGCTTAGTGGCAGGGATCGTTAAGCTGGATGATTTAGGTTTCTATCTCCAGCGCACGTCGAATGGCAGTACCATTAAAACCCGTTTGGGTAATGGGTTAGTCGCCTTTGCACCAAAGCTGATGAAGATGCTTGCTGTGGTCGGTACAGCTGCGATGTTCTTGGTTGGTGGCGGTATTGTGGTGCATAACGTTCCTGCGATTCATCATTTAATTGAACCGATTATTATGGATTTTAGTGGACATACGATTGCGACAGCGGTGGTACCGACGCTATTAAACGGTGTGATTGGGTTTTTAGCTGGCTTGGTTGTCGTTGCTGTTTGGACTGCGATTGGAAAAATGCGCGGTAAGTAATCGTTCATTATTATTTATAATAAGACAGTCTTTCATCGAAACAAAAAAGGGTCACCATAATTATTATGGTGACCCTTTTCGTTAAATGGAGGGCGTTTATTTAACAGCCCAAGCGCTTATTTTACAGCCCAAGCGATCGTCTCGCCGCCACGGATTGGTACAACAATGTCTGAACCGAAAGGCATCGTTTCAGCAACATTCCATTCTTCTTTAACAAGAGTGATGGTGTCTGCATTACGTGGCATGCCGTAGAAATCCGGACCATTGTGGCTCGCGAACGCTTCTAGGTTCTCAATCTTGCCTTCTAAGTCGAATACTTCAGCGTACAGTTCAACCGCAGCGTGTGCTGTGTAAGAACCTGCACAACCACATGCTGACTCTTTAGCACCTTTAGCGTGTGGCGCAGAGTCTGTACCCAAGAAGAACTTCTTGCTACCGCTTGTTGCCGCTTCGATAAGTGCTAACTGGTGTGTGTTGCGCTTAAGAATAGGGAGGCAGTAGAAATGTGGCTTAATGCCGCCAACCAACATGTGGTTGCGGTTATAAAGCAAGTGGTGAGCTGTGATGGTTGCCGCTACGTTCTCGTTAGCGTTCTTAACGAAAGTCGCTGCATCTGCAGTTGTGATGTGCTCTAGAACGATCTTCAGGTTAGGGAAGTCGTTAACAATCGGTGCTAGAACTGTGTCTAGGAACTCTTTTTCACGGTCGAAGATATCAACATCGTGAGCCGTTACTTCACCGTGTACAAGTAGCAACATACCCACTTCTTGCATCGCTTCTAACACGTGGTAAATCTTTTGAGCTGAAGTTACGCCTGAATCTGAGTTTGTCGTCGCGCCAGCAGGGTATAGCTTCGCCGCTACAACAGCGCCAGATTCTTTCGCTTTGCGAATTTCGTCAGGTGTTGTGTTGTCTGTTAGGTAAAGTGCCATTAGAGGCTGGAACTGTTCACTTGGCTGCTCTGCCATGATGCGTTCACGGTAAGCAAGAGCCATTTCGGTATCGGTTACCGGTGGGATGGTGTTTGGCATGATTAACGCTCGACCATTGTAGCGGCTGATATCGCGGACTGTATCTTTTAATACTTCGCCATCGCGTAGATGAACGTGCCAGTCGTCAGGACGAGTAATCGTAAGTTGTGTCATTGAAGGCTCCCACCATTTGAAGTGTTATGTAGTTGGAGCCTAAACTCAGCGAAATCTGTGAAAGCAATCGCTTACGTTTAGGCGACAGGATGATAGTGGAAAAGCACTTTCATTTCATCCTATTTTTAACTCTTCAGGGTTAGGAGCTTGTTTTTATGGATATTTTATTCGGTATCTATTTGTTAATAAGGGTTAGCGGGTGGCTACCCACAGACCATGGATCATTCCTGGAACCCAGAAGAAGAAAGTAAGGATGATGTTAATCAGCAAATCTTTACCTGCACCACGAGCGAAGAACACACCAACAGGTGGAAGCAGTACACATAAGATGATAATGACGAGTTTGTTCATGATAAATCCTTTTTATTCAATGAAAGTTCAATGCGGTAATCGTGTTCATATTATAGAACGTCTGGAGAGTGTTACTGCATTGCTGCCTTAATGTATCAAGATAGAAAGCTAAACATCTCAAGATACTAGCTTAGTATCAAGTGTTTAATGCCTGCCAGTTTATCTATTTATAACCATTTGTTAGCATTGGGACAAACTACAAAACATTGGAATCGTTATGTCGCAGCTATCTTCAGGTCAAAGGGCTTTAGCTCAAAAAGCTATGGATCAAAAGGCTTCAGGTCAACAGCCTTCCTTATCTCAAATCAATGTGTTTCCGGTTAAATCAGTAGGCGGGATCTCGCTCTCTTCTGCTTGGGTTGAAAAACAAGGTCTTACTTTCGACAGACGTTTTATGTTGGCACTGGCTGACGGTTCGATGATCACGGCGCGTAAGTATCCGAAAATGGTCAAGGTATCTTCAAGCTTGCAGCCTGACGGTTTGATCTTCACTTATGAAGGCAAAGAGCCTTTGCGTCTAAAGTATGCAAATTTCAAGATGCAAGAAGCACCAGCAACGGTTTGGAAAGACAGTTTTACGGCTTACACCACCAATGATGAAGCCGATGATTGGTTCAGTGATGTGCTTGGAGTTCGTGTTGAGCTATTGTTCTCTGGTGAGCAATCGAATCGTGTTCGTGAAAAACTCGGTCAGAATGTCAGTTTCGCTGATGGTTACCCAATGTTAGTGATCAGCCAAGCCTCTCTAGATGAGCTTAATCGCCGCAGCCCTGAAGCTCACTCGATGGATCAGTTCCGCACCAACTTTGTTGTTTCGAATACCGAAGCCTTTGCTGAAGATGGTTGGAAGCGTATCCGTATCGGTGAGGTTGAGTTCGAAGCGGTGAAGCCTTGTGAGCGTTGTATCCTAACGACGGTTGATGTTGAGCGTGGCGAATTTAGAGCAACAAAAGAGCCGCTTAATACCTTTTCTACATTCAGAGCTAATGAGCGTGGTGGCGTTTTCTTTGGTCAGAATCTTGTGGCTAAAAATGAAGGTTTGGTTAAAGCGGGTGATGTGGTTGAAGTACTCGAAACCAAAGAGAAAGAGCATTATGAAGACACTTGGGTTGAGTCGCTGCATCTAACCTGTGTTGAGCGCGAAGAGATTGCTCGTGACTTTACGACCTTTTGGTTAGAGCCTGCCAAAGAAAACCATTCATTGCCAAGTTATCAGCCAGGGCAACATCTTCCGATTGAGATGGTGATTGATGGCGAGAAGGTTTCTCGTCGTTACACGTTATCTTCTAGCCCTTCACGAGCGGGTCGTTTAGCGATTTCAGTGAAGCGAGTGGACGATGGTCAAATCTCTAACTGGTTAAATGATCACTTCCAAGTGGGTGATACTTTGGTTGCTCAAAATCCAGATGGTGCGTTCTACTTAGAAGCGAATCCAACTCATCCACTACTGCTTTTGTCTGCAGGCAGTGGTATTACGCCAATGCTATCGATGCTTCGCTACCTAGCCGACCATGGTCAAATTGATGATGTGGTTTTCTATCATCAATGCAGCAGCGAAGAAGACATCCCTTATCAAGCTGAAATTAATAAAATCGCCAGTGAGCACGCGGGTCTTCGTGTGATTTATTCATTAAGCCAACCAACCAAAGAGTGGGATGGTTTATCTGGGCGTCTAAGCGTATCGCATGTCGCTAAAATTGAAGATCTACACAAGCGCCAAGCGTTCGTGTGTGGCCCTGACGGCTTTATGGATAATGCAAAGAAACTGCTGATTCAAATGGGGCTCAACCCTCAGCATTACCATCAAGAAGCGTTTGGTGTGGCTCAGGCGACCGAGGAAGCGGTGAAGCAACTGCAGTTAAGTGTGAACGGCTACCTGTTCGAAGGTAATAATCAATCAACCTTGCTAGAGCAAGCGGAATTGGCGGGGGTATCTATCGCTTCAAGTTGTCGTGCGGGTTTCTGTGGAGCGTGTAAAGTGACGCTTGAGTCAGGGCAAGTTCACCAACCTGATGTACCAGCGCTGCAAGAGCATGAACGTAACATGGGTCAGATATTGGCGTGTTGCAGTGTTCCGCAAACTGATATCGAAGTTGTTGATTAACGATTCGTTAGATCATTAAGAAAAACGCATTAAAAAACACTAAATAGAAAAGGCCGGAAGTTCGCAAATGAGCTTCCGGCCTTTTTGATTCTGAGCTAATTCAAAGATTAATCGTAGATCGTTGGGATTGGTTGACGCTTGTGCTGTGTTGCTTTGTAGATGCCAACTAAGCGATCGGATACGTCTTGAGACACTTCTTTGCCTTCAAGGAAATCGTCAATTTGATCGTAAGAAAGGTTCAAGGCTGCTTCATCGGCTTTCTGTGGATCAAGCTCTTCTAGATCAGCAGTGGGTACTTTCTTAACAAGTTGCTCTGGAGCACCCAACGTTGCTGCAAGCTCACGAACTTGGCGTTTGTTCAAACCAAATAGTGGTGCTAAATCACATGCGCCGTCACCGTGCTTAGTGTAGAAACCAGTGATGTTTTCCGCTGAGTGGTCAGTACCAATCACAAGGCCGCCAACGTAACCAGCAATTTCGTATTGTGCGATCATGCGAGCACGAGCTTTCACGTTGCCTTTCACAAAGTCGATTTTTGCTGAATCTGTTGGTAGTAGACTTGTGCCTTCAAGAGCAACGTGAGATGCAGCGTGAAGCCCATCAACCCCCGCTTTAATGTTGACAGAAACAGATTGAGAAGGTTGAATGAAAGAGAGAGCAAGCTGTGCTTCGTCTTCATCTTTTTGTTCACCGTAAGGTAGACGAACCGCGATGAATTGGTAGTCGTCGCTACCAGCGCTTTCATTTAGGCTATCAATGGCCATCTGTGCCAAGCGGCCACAGGTTGTTGAGTCGACACCACCACTGATACCAAGGATCAGTGATTTACATCCTGACTGTTGAAGTTTCGTTTTGATAAACTCCACACGACGAGTCACTTCGAAGTGAGGGTCAATTGAAGGTAGTACGCGCATTTCGTCACGAATTAACTGTTCCATTCGTATTCCTTTCCTGCAAGCAAATTAAAATCTAGTGTTATCATACCTAAATCATCCGATTTAAAAACCTCTTTGCACAAGCTTAGAAAGAGAAGGCAGTAATAAATAATGGAAAAAATAGCCATTTTCGGTAGTGCGTTTAATCCGCCGAGCTTAGGGCATAAAAGTGTGATTGATTCATTGGCTCACTTTGACAAAATCCTGCTCGTTCCAAGTATTGCCCATGCTTGGGGAAAAGAGATGCTAGACTTTGATACGAGATGTCAGTTAGTTAACGCATTTATTAGCGATCTTTCATTGGATCGAGTGGAGCTTTCTTTGGTTGAAAAGAGCCTATTTACTCCTGGTGAAAGCGTCACGACTTATGCGGTGCTCAGCGCACTTCAGAAGTTACATCGTGATGCGGAACTCACGTTCGTTATAGGTCCTGACAACTTCTTTAAGTTCTCATCTTTTTATAAATCAGATGAGATTACTGAGCAGTGGTCTGTAATGGCTTGCCCTGAAAAAGTGAAAATTCGTAGTACTGATATCCGCAATGCGCTGATAAGTGGAAGCGATGTTGCAAAACTGAGTACAAAGTCAGTTACAAAGATATTGCAAGATAGTGGACTGTATACAATAATGTAGATTCACTCACTCAAGAGGTCTGATGACTATGCTAAAGCGCGCGATACCAGCGACGATGATCATTGCAGCATGCAGTTTACCTGCATATGCTGAGTGTGATTTTTTTAGCCTAGATTCGGTAATGCTGACTTCTGATGACGAAAATAACTGCTTGGATTTCTCTACTAGCCTTGAATCTTTCGGTCAACGTATGATTGAGCTCAGTGGGTTAAGTGAAGGTGAACCTGAATCTGAATCAAAGCCAGACTATTGGTCTGATTGGGTTATTCAAAGCAAAGATGCGCCTTTGTTAACTCAGAGCCTTGAGTCTAACTATGTTGGTCTCGGTATGTGGTTTCCAGAAGAGCTGGAAGATGAACAGTATAATATGTCGACAGAAGAGTGGTTGATGAACCATGGTCTTCAGCTGAGCATCGGTTTTGGTGATAAAGTTGAAGGGCAGCCGCGTATGCGTTTTGATTACCGTTGGCATGACTCTAGTGATGCAGACTTAATGATGCAGGTTGAGCTGCCATTCTAGACAGGTAGTTCATTCTTTTCTGTCTAAGTGCTAAGAATTAAAAAAGCCGCAAAACTGAGTTTTTGCGGCTTTTTAGTATCTAGTCTGTTGCTTTTAATGTCACCTATCGCCAGGCTATAAATCTTCACCAAACACGAGCATGCACAGTTGTTCGAACTCTTCTTCTTTGCCTGAGAACAGATCATCAATCACAAGAGTACGTTTCTGACCTGATTGCATACGTTTCTTCGCCTCGCGCATTACCATCACCAATGTGTGCTCTTGCGGTAAGTTCGAGTCATCAACATTCCATTGATTGAATCGCTGAGACAGAGCACTTTCACAAAGCAGTGGTTTAAACGACAACACTTCTTGCTTCAATACAGAAAGCATATCTTTAAACGCTTGCTCAGTATTATTCGTTTTTAGACTACGAGACTTAGTAACTTCTAGCTTTTCTAGCAACGCAGAAGAGAGGTTCGTTTGCGTGACGTATCCCGCTTGTCTTGGGAATGAATCCGTCAAGCGCACAGAAAAGTCGACACGATTGACCTGTGTGTTTGGAAAGTAGGTCAGTGATGTTAGGCAGTCATATGGAACCCAGACGCTCTGACCTGGCTCGACGGCATACTCTTGTTTGCCCAGCTTAATCAAAACCAAACCACTTTGAACCGATACAAGGCTATGCTTAAGTACTTTTTTGCGTGGTGTAATCACCAGGTGTGAAAAGTAAGCCGATGTATATTCAATAGCGAAGTTCATAGATAGTACCTTAGTCTTGGGGCGTCAAGATTACCGTTAATCTTAAAGAATGCCAATAATAACAGGGCATTTTCGATGTTTCTGGTCTGACCTTGTCAAAAGTATGGGCTCTGTAGCTGCGATAAGTCAAAACAACGCGTAGAATGAGCCAGCTTTTTATTATATGAATGAAAAAATGACCTCTCCAACCGATCCATATGTTGATATTCGTCCTTACGGCGATGATGAAATTCCAGCGGCACTAAACCGTCTTATTAATGATGAAGAATTTATCAGTGCGATCTTGCACTATCGTTTTTCAAACCATGCGTCTTGGTTCAAAGCGTTAATGAGCCCGATCTTGCGAGTGTACTTGAAAATGAAATGGAGCAAGCTGACTAGCGTTGAATCCATTCAGATCGAAGTGAAAAAGTACTTACGCGATACGCTCGCTAAAACCACCAAAGGGGTGACATACACGGGTTTAGAGTCACTGGATGCGAACCAAGCGTACCTGTTTGTATCAAACCATCGTGACATTGCTATGGATCCAGCGTTAGTTAATTACGCTTTGCATCTGAAAAATCATCAAACTTGCCGTATTGCCATTGGTGATAACCTACTAAAGAAGCCATGTGCGACTGAATTGATGCGTCTGAACAAAAGCTTCATCGTAAAGCGTTCTCTAAAAGGGCCACGTGAAATGATGAAAGCGCTTGGACAATTGTCTTCGTACATTAAGCACTCTCTAGAAACAGGTAACTCTATTTGGATCGCTCAGAAAGAAGGTCGTGCAAAAGACGGCAATGACTTCACAGAGCCAGCAATTCTGAAGATGTTCCATGTTGAAGGGCGTAAGCAAAAAATCGTATTTCCTGAGTACGTGAAATCATTGAAGATCGTTCCTGTGGCTATTTCATACGAAAACGATCCATGTGACACCGCGAAAGCAATAGAGCTTTTTGAAAAAGACGTAAACGGCAGTTACGAAAAGGGTGAGTTTGAAGATATCGAAAGTATCATTCAAGGCATCATCGGTAATAAAGGGCGTGTTCATGTTGGTTTTGGTCAGGTTATTGACCAAGATTTCGATACGCCTGAAGCACTTGCTCAAGAGATTGACCGCCAGATCCATGATAACTACAAACTATTTCCTGTGAACTTACTGGCTGCAGAAAAAGAAGACGAGTCGATTACAGCTGCGGTGAAGCAAGAGTTTGAAGATAAACTATCGAGTTTGCCACAAGGTGCTCGTCAGTACTTGATCGATAGCTATGCGAACCCAGTGAAGAATATTGGTTAACGAGCGTTAGCAAACAAGTTCGTTGATTGAATTGAAAAAGGAGCCTAAGGCTCCTTTTTTTATAGCGGTATAGGTGTCTTTTTCTAAGTACTGCTATTACCGTCAATCAATCAATCAATCAATCAATCAATCAATCGAACGGCAGGTTAGCGAGCAACAGCACCACCAAGATCTAATTGGGTCGGCCACGTGGTAATCGTGTTACCACCTAGGTAGATATTGCCTTTGACCGTCATGGTATCGGGAAATTCTGTAATTGCAGATCCGCCAATATATAAATCGCCATCAACCACTATCCCGTTTGGCAGCTCAGTTAAAGGAGTACGGATCACGCTTAGGTCTCCTTTCACTCTAAAGCCGTTGGGAAGCCGTATTAGGGGGGTATCAGTGAGGTTGATGAATCCACCCACTCTCACACCTCTTGGCCAACGGGTAATCTTACTTCCTATCAAGTCGGCGTAGCCTTTTATTTTTACGCCCGATGGAACTCGGGCTAGTAGGCTGTTACCGCCTTTAAGGCTTCCGTTAACTTCCAACCCTTTGGGAAGGCGAGTGATTGCGGTGTTTTCTATATTTAAATTGCCATCGACGACCAATCCTGTCGGTAGTGATGTATAGGGCTTATTTCGTAAATATAAGTTTCCGTAATTATCCAGATGGTTCAATATTTGATACTGATCGAGTGGTTCTGCAGTCACATTTGTTATGGTTAAAGAACCAATAATAAGTACGATTATTCGGAGCATAACAAGCTTCTTATTACGATAGACGTTAACACTATAATGAAAAAATTATTCTCGCATAGTGTTTTACTCATTTGTTGGTCGGTAAAAAAGAATAGAACACAATGAAAGGCGAATCTGTGATTGAAATAAAGCGTCAAATTCTAAAAGGCTTTGTGATTGTAACTTCTGTATTTTGTTCAGCATCAGCGAATGCTAATAAAATAATATCAACGCCCGCTAAGGCTGCAGTCGTCGTCACTCAGAGTGGTTCACAGCAACGAGTTTGTTATTATGATGATAAGGCCTATAGCCTAGGTGCGGTCGTTGAAGTTTCAGGAGTGTTGATTCGATGTGCTGCCGAAAATGATTTTGAGACCAATGGTGCTCTAGGCTGGATTGAGATTATAAAAAAAGACGAGAAATAAACTCGTCTTTCATTGGTATGAGTGTTGGTGCTTATATTAACGTGCTAGAGAGCGAGTCTTAAGTTCGAAAATAATCTTCTCAGCGCTGACTTCAAACTTAAAGCGAGCATTTAATTCTGTGCTTTCTTCTGTCAGTTCTGATGCTTCAAACTCAACGTTGCTAGACACTTGTTTAGCAAGCTCAACGTACTTAGCAAACTCAGTTTCAATGAGTGCTTTAGAGTTACCGTAAACCGTTACTTCGGCAACATCGTCGCCTTCTTTAATGATAAACCCGATTTCACCTGCGCAGCCGCAAGCCTCACATACATCATTGTTACCAATATCTTGGCTCATAAATAATCCTCTTACAAAGTCTGCGGTTATTCTAGCGAGCAATTTGAACTGTATCTACAAAAATCAAAATCTTTGAACTAATTTTTACTAGTATGCTATGCTGTTTGATAGGATATTTAATGAATATGTATATTCGCGACGATAAATATGTATGTGATTAATATCACGTTTTCCTGAAGAGGTACGTTATTTATTTGTCAGAATATCATTCACTTAGTTGCGCCAGGATTGATTTTATAAGAGTATCTATCGCTTGACAGTTATTTATACAATGAATTTTTCGTTGGGTATTTCATATTCTAAGTAGTTATTTAAACTTATCGACTTAGGATTGTAAGGTGATTTTCGAAGAATAATTAAACAAAGTGCCCAAAGAGGCAACACTGTAAAATTGTTCGTACAAAGTATTTGTGGGTATTTAATGGAAATACTTGCGAAAAAATACCTTGCTCACATAATGCTGATAACGATTTTCATTCTGACTTCATTCGGTTGAGTTAGATGGATTTACAAAGAGAAGAACCTGAATATGCCAAAGCGTAGTAAAGAAGATACAGAAATCACGATCCAGAAGATCATGGATGCCGTTGTAGACCAGTTATTGAGATTGGGTTACGACAAAATGTCATACACGACGTTGAGTCAACAAACAGGCGTTTCTCGTACAGGTATAAGTCATCACTTTCCAAAGAAAACGGATTTTACTGCTGCTCTAGACGGTCGTATTTTCAAGATGTTTATGGAACACATTGACTTTGAAAATGGCCTTGATGCATTTTCGGCTAGCTGGGTTGCAGCACTTGAAGATGCTGAGTTCCTAGCGATCTTACGTTTACTTTTCCATCATATCGTTACTGCCGAGAATGCACATGAGTTTGCGGCAAACGGTATCGACCGCTTGTACAAGCTAACTGAAACTCAGTTTGGTGATGCTAGTGGTAAAGAACTAGAGTGGTTGATTGGTAAGTCATTGATTCATATGAGCCAATAATCAACACGCAATGAAAGAAGCTCCTGAGGGGGCTTTTTTTGTACCTGTAGTTTCACTTTTCTTTCTTTTTTCCTCTAGCTCTCACACCGTTGTCGTTATCTTGTCTTTGTGCTGAATAAAGTTATTTCTTTTCTTTTTAGATATTTAGGGTTTCGCCTGCATCTTTCTGAGTAACTAAAAGCTTACTAACATTAACTGATGGTGTTTATTTCTAGAGCCTCAAACGCTCAAGGTGAGCCGTTTTAAGGGGCATTGCCATGGAAGCTAACAAAATTGATTTTAAGGCGAGAGAGGGGCTGTGAGACAATAAAAAGCCTCGAAGAAATCGAGGCGGTGAATGGTGTGGTTGTTAGAGAAAGCGAATACTCAAAACGAACCTGTTCTTAATCGAGCTTATTGTGCGGGATGAACCTGGGGGAAGTTCATGGTTGGGTGCTTTTCTACAATACTTATGTAGCCGTACACATCTTCAATCATCGAAGGCTTAAGTGCTTCCCAAGGGCTGCCATCGCAAACTAAGTTTCCCTCTTTCAAAACTATCAATCGATCTGAGTATTGAGCGGCTAGGTTTAAGTCATGTAAAACTACGATAACCGCGGCATTGTGGTTGTCGGCTAACTCTCTCGCGATCTTTAACGTGTTGTGCTGATGGGCAAGATCCAGTGCTGATGTGGGTTCATCAAGCATCAAGATACATTGGTCACCAGAATAGTGAAGTTGGGTTAGCACTCGAGCCAAGTGAACACGCTGTTTTTCACCGCCAGATAGAGAAGGGTAGAGCCTTTTGCTTAGGTGAGACACATCGGCAACATCCATTTTCTGGCTAGCTATGCTAGTGAGCTTCTTGTTGGACTCTTGCAACGGGATACCACCAAGCTCGACAACTTCGTGTGCCAGAAAAGGGAAGGTCAACGTACTATGTTGAGGAAGCATCGCCAAGTGCTTAGCCAACTTTTGAGAAGACCACTTGTTTTTGGTGTGTCCAAAATACTGAATATCACCAGTGCTCGATATCTCCTGACATAAAGCTTTCAGCAGCGTACTTTTTCCTGCGCCGTTTGGTCCAAGTAGTGTGGTTACCTTTCCTGCTTCAATCTCAATAGAAACGCCATCTAAAATCACTTTGTTGCCGAACTTCACTTCGATGTCGGTTGCTTTTAACGCTGCAGGAAACATTAAAGGATTCTCCCTTTCTGTTGAAATAGTAGATACAAGAAAAATGGAGCGCCGATGATTGCAGTGACAATACCAACTGGCAATTCAGCTGGAGCCAGTGCCACGCGTGAGGCCATGTCTGCAGCTGTTAATAGTAACGCGCCTAACACTGCTGATAGTGGCAACAGAATTCGGTGGTCAGGGCCAGCCAACATACGACCTAAATGAGGAATAACCAGTCCGATGAAGCCAATCATGCCAGACAAGCTAACCGTGATACCAACGCCTGCGGCAGTCAGTAGAATGAGCTTTCGCTTGAGTTTCTGTACTGGGATGCCAAGGTGTTGCGCTTCTGACTCGCCCAGTAATAGAGCATTCAGTGACATTGCTTGGCGGTAGAAAACAACAAACAATCCAACGAGTGTGACAGCAGCAAGTAAAATGCCGGACCACTTAGCGCCCGCCAAAGACCCCATCGACCACAACGAAAGATCACGCAGCATTTGATCATCAGCAATGAAGTTTAAGAAGCCAATACCTGCGCCTGATAGTGCGCTAATTGCCACCCCCGCTAATAACATGATGGTCACCGAGGTACCGAATTTTCCCGTACCTAACTTATAAACCAACAGGGTAGTTAAAGCGCCACCTAAAAAGGCAAATACTGGTACGGCCGCAAAGTTCATAAAAGCAGGGTATTGAAGTGAAAGCTCAGAGAAAAGAACAATGGCCAACGCCGCGCCTAATGCAGCTCCGGCAGAGACGCCTATGATCCCAGGTTCTGCAAGCGGGTTTCGAAACAGTCCCTGCATGACCGCACCACATAATGCGAGAATCGCGCCGATTAGCATACATAAGATGGTTCTCGGTAAGCGGATCTCTTGAATCACCAAATTGATGTGGGGAGCTAAGTCATTGCTGGGTTGGAATAGGCTGGCTGCGCTGTCAGCTAAGCTTATGTCCATAGGCCCAACGGTGACCGAGTACAGCGCGGTTAAGACTAGGATAGCGCCAAAGCCTAACATCGATGTTTTTAGTGGGACGGATCGTAACAACATAAAGAGCCTCAATGTCTATCACTAGCTTCAATCCTCGTAACCGATTTTGCGAAAGCGACGCAGTAATGAGGATTGAGCAAGTAACAGTAAAATAGGGTGGTGAGTTATAGCGGGAAGATAAGTTATAACGGGTAAATAAGTTATAGCGGATAGATAAGTGCGTTTATTCGCTTCGCTTCAGAAAGGCTTTCAAGACCAAGCCCTCCAACTAGAGCGCTGCCCTTTACGGTAATGATTTGCTTGTTCATGCCTGCTGGGGTTGCCGCTAGCATAGGTAACGATTTAAGAATGGCATCAGCGCCGCCCATTTTCTGGTAGCTACGGCCACTGACTAAAATCACATCTGGTTGCATTTCTACCAGTGATTCCATCGACAGTGGTTTGTAGGATGTTAGGCTTTGAGCCGCAGGGTTAACACCGCCAGCCAGTTCAATGATAGCGTTGGGTGATGTTTCACCGCCAGCAACGTTTGCAGGACGGCCTTCATGCAGTAATAGGAACAGAACTTTCTTCGCTTCGTTGTTGGGTACTTGGTTAGCTTCCAGTGCCGCAATCTTCTGATTTACTTCTGCTTTAACTTGCTGTGAGTGAGCTTCGGTATGGGTAATCTTTGCAATTTGATCGATACGCTTCAATAGCCCTTCAACGTTTGCTTCGGTGTTAACGATCTCGACATCGATACCCACAGATTTTAATTGAGAAATGGCGTTGTCTGGCCCCATCTCATCTGAGCCAATCAGTGTGGTTGGCGATAAGGCAATCAACCCTTCTGCAGAAAGGTTTCGGTGGTAACCAATCTTTGGTAGCGTTTTTGATTGAGGTAAGTGACTGGTCACATCAATTGCAATCAACTGCTCTTCAGCACCCAGAGCAAGAACTAATTCGGTAACTGCGCTGCCAGCACTGATGATTCTAGGTTGTTTTGCGTCGTCAGCATTGGCGATAGGTGCTGCAAGTACCAACCCCATCGCGGCGATTGCGAGTAAATGTTTGTTGTTCTTTAATTTATTGAGCACTTTTAAGTCTTTCATAATAATTTATTTGTACTTTCTTTTGATGGAGAGTAATCGCGAAGATGCTTTGTGATCAGCCTGTCCGCATGTTGAGTTTGAATCGATAGAGAGCTGGCTTTGGTTATTTGGTCTTATCAATAAAGAGTCCAATCTCATAAAAGGTGCTAGGTCTCATGAAAATTTAAGAGTCGTTCTAGCCTTCCTCCGTGAGTAATTGGGTTGCTGGAATACCGTTTTCTTGTAAGAACGACAACAACTTCACTAAGTTCTCAACGTTAGCTGCTTTATCGGCGCCAATGATGATCGGTTTCTTATCCGATGTGCCTGTTTCTTCTAACAGTGCGATCTTGAAGTTTTCCCAGTCGATGTACTCTTGGCCGTTGATCGCCCAGTAAGGTTCGTGATCTAAGATATTGACGCTAATCGAATCTTTATGAACTTCAGAAACGTTTTTAATATCAGAACTCGGAAGCTCCACCTCTAATGACTCCAACTTCACTGATGCTGTCAGTAGAAGGAAAACCATCACGATAAATATAATGTCCAGTAAGGGTGTTAAATCCGGAACTAAGCTCTGTGTTTGAGATGAGTGGGGCGTTTTAATCATGCTTGGCTCACATCACCGATAGAGGCTTTGCTGACGGGAGTACCTTGAGTGTCGCCAGACTGACTGGTTTGAATTGACATGCCTTCTAGCCAAACATTCACATAATTCAGAGTGTGTTCTAACTGAGCTAGCACTCGATCGGCCCATAACCCGAGTAGTTGACCTCCTGAAATAGCAGGAAGCGCAATCATCAAACCCGCAGCAGTGGTTCTCATTGCTAATCCAAGACCGTCTGCCAAATCATTAGGCGTGATGCTGCCTGTTGTAGCGGCAACGCCTTTAAACATCTCAATAAGCCCAAGTACTGTGCCAAGCAGGCCAATTAGCGGGCTGATGACGCCGATCAAGCCAAGCAGTCTTAAACCTGCATGAAGCTGGTGGCGTTTCTCTTGTAGCCAAATCCCTGCTGCATCTTCACGTAAACCTTTTGAGAAAGAGTGGTGAGCAAGCAGCATCGACACGCCCTTGTACAGCAGAGGTCGTTTACCAGAAATAGATTGTGCTAATGCTTCGATTTCTTTGCTATTGGTTGGTGAAATCTGATTGAGCTCATGACGAATAGCGCGTTTGCCAACCCCAATGCTTAGCATGACTTGGAAGATACGCTCTGCGATGATCATTGCTGTTAATGCTGAACAGATAAGAAGAGGCCATGTCATTAGGCCAAGTTGATCTTGTAAGTAACTGATTTGTTGCATGGTTAATCCAACTTAAAACGAACAGGTATTTGCACACGGTGAGCAATTGCTCGACCATTGACAGTATGAGGTGAGAACTTCCATTTTTTAATGGCTTTCAAGGCAGCGTTGTCGAGCATTAGTGCGCCTGATGAGTTGACTAATGCCTGTTTAATTTGTTTTCCTTCAGCGTCTAACCAGACCTCATAAGTTGCGACACCTTCAACGCCTCGGCGCCTTGCTTGGCGGGGGTAGCTTGGTGGTGTTGGACGAGCTGAAAAAGAGGGCCTAGTGATTAACACCGGCTCTTGGTTAGATACGCCTTGGTTAACTTGTCGAGGTTGGTTGGCGGACTCGTCCATATTTTTATCGACTTTTTTGTCGGCCAGCTTTTCTGGTTGAGTCACCGGTTTTTTTTGAATCGGCTTCTTCTCGACTGTCTTCTCCACAACCTTTTTCTCTACTTTCTTGGGCTGAGGCTTATTGGTGATCGCTTTTTTCTTTGGTGCAGGTTTAGCTTGCTTTGGCTCTACTGCTTTCGGTTCGACAGGTTTAGGTTCTGGGTGTGAGAGCGTTTCCTTGATTGGCTCAGGCTCAACTGGCTCTGTAACGGTTTTTTTCTGAGCTTGTGAGGGAACGCTCTTTGGAGTGAAGTTGATCGATACCGTGTTCGATTGGCTACCTGCTGGCATTGCAAAGACTTTGGATTCTTGAGCGACAAATAACATCGCCGCATGAATCACTAACGATGCACCGCCTGCAATAACATATCTAGGAACGTTCACATTCAATCCTTCACCAAATCTAAAATATGTATCGGATTATTGCTTAGAATCTAAATAAGATCAATTATCAATTGCATTATCATTTGCGTATATTTATGATTCTCTCAGTTTTAGCAAACAGTCTTCCAGGCTTTGCTATATAAGTGTTTAGAGAGATTATATGAGCGTTGATATATATAAGTTTGACGAATCAATTCTGGGCGTTTCTAGCCCAGACCCACTTCGTTTTGCATTTGCCAAAAAGCAATCTGCACATGCTGGGGGAAGCTCAATCCCGGTCGACCCGAGCAAGAAATTGGAAATCTTTGATGAATTGATGCTGAGTGAAGGAAAGAAACAGGATAAACGTTGTTTGTATATACATATTCCTTTTTGTCGCGTGCGTTGTACGTTCTGCAATTTCTTCCAAAATGCCGCAAGCCGTAAATTAGTGGATGAGTATTTTGATGCACTGATGGTTGAGCTAAAGCAAAAAGCTAAAACCTCTTGGGCTCAGTCTGGACTATTTCACGCCGTCTATATTGGTGGTGGAACACCCACCGATTTATCTCCTCTACAAGTTGAGTTGTTAGGTAAGGCTATTCGTCAACACTTCCCATTAGCGAACGATGTGGAAATGACCTTAGAAGGGCGTATTAATCGATTTGGCGACGAGATGTTTGATCGTTCGCTGGAAGGTGGCTTCAATCGTTTCTCATTTGGTATTCAAAGTTTCAATACTCAAGTTCGACGCAGTGCTAAGCGCTTGGATGACCGAGAAGTTGTGTTGGAACGTATCAGTTCACTGAGTCGCACTGAACAAGCGCCTATCATTCTTGATTTGCTATACGGGTTGCCACACCAGTCTATGGAAGTGTTTCAACAAGATTTAGAAGACTACATGTCGACTGGTGCACACGGTATTGATCTCTACCAACTGATTGTTTCAGGCAACGCGCCTATGCTTAATCTTGTTGAGAAAGGAAAAATCCCACCACCGGCTAATACGCCAGATAAGGCGAGTATGTACTTGGCGGGCGTTGAGTTCATGGCAAAGCACAAGGTTAAGCAACTGAGCGTGAATCACTGGACTCGTGATAACCGCGAACGCAGCATTTACAACAGCTTAGCGAAAACTTATGCCGAAGTTCTACCCATTGGTTGTGGCGCTGGTGGCAACATCGGTGGTCATGGTGTGATGCAACAGAGAACTTTAGACAGCTACATGGAGTCTATAAAGCAAGGTCAATTGCCAATAGCCATGATGACCAAGCAAAGCTCACTAGAGCCAACCTTCTCTTCATTGAAAGCCGGTTTTGATTCTGGTGTTGTAAGAAGAAGTACGTTGCCGAGTTTTATGGGGCAAGACACGTTTGACTACCTGAAGCCTCTGTTTTCACATTGGGAAAAGAATGGCCTAGTTGATCTTTCGGAAGATTACCTGAGCCTGACTATAGCTGGCAGTTTCTGGGCGGTAAGCCTTGCACAGAGTGTGATTCAAGTGCTTAACACTGAATATCAGACCTTGCACCCAGCACCAACTGCCTCTGGCTTGGGTGCTCACCCGCATGCAAGTTTGAAGCACGCTTAGTCTCGAATTTTTAATTCATAACTTACTTGTTTATACGGAAATCTATTCAATGACAGATACAACATTAGCAATGACAGAAACTTTAGAACAACGTGTCGCACGCATTCTAGAAGAAGAACCAAAACTGCTTCCTACTGCGATTGCTGAGAAGCTAGGTGTTTCAGAGGTTGAAGTTGTCGCTGCTTTTCCTGGAGACATGGCGGTGATGTTAGATGGCAGCCGTGCTCAAGATATTCTAGAAGGTTTGGTTGGTTGGGGCCCAGTGACCACAATTATGCATTCATTTGGCTCAATCTTCGAAGTAAAGGCGCCGTTCCCTAAAGGCAAAGTAGCGCGTGGTTACTACAATCTGATGGGTAAAGAAGGCGAGCTGCATGGCCACTTAAAACTGGATAACATCAAACATATTGGTTTGGTGAGCAAGGCGTTCATGGGGCGTGAAAGTCATTACTTCGGTTTCTTCAGTGAAACAGGCGAAAACATTTTTAAGATTTACCTAGGTCGCAATGAAAAGCGAGAGCTGATTGTCGACCAAGTTGAACGCTTCAAAGCACTAAAAGAACGAGCTTAAGTACAGTCAACATCAAGCTTAAATAAGATTGCCAGCTAGCTTAAAGAAAATATGAATGCTCGAGGTCCACTTAGTTTACTAATGAACGCTCAACCTCGGGTAAAAATAATAAATAAGAGAAAGTGAAGAAAGGAATTATCGATGGAACAACAAGTAAAACAAGAACGCCTACAAGGTCGCCTAGGTCCAGAAATCAAAGAGTTTCGCCAAGAGCGCCGTACTCTTCAACTTGCAACAGTTGATCAAGACGGTCGCCCGAACGTAAGTTACGCGCCTTTCGTACAGAACCAAGAAGGTTACTTTGTTCTAATTTCTGACGTTGCTCGTCATGCTCGTAACTTAAAAGCGAACCCACAAGTTTCTTTGATGATGATCGAAGATGAAGAGAGCTCTAAGCAGCTTTATGCACGTAAGCGTCTAACCTTTGATGCACAAGCAAGTGTTGTAGAGCGTGAAACGGAGCTTTGGACTCAAGTTATTGGCCAGATGCAAGAACGTTTTGGTGAGATTATTGATGGTTTAAGCCAACTTCAAGATTTTTCTCTATTCAACCTTAAAGCAGAGAATGGCCTGTTCGTAAAAGGTTTCGGTCAGGCATACCAAGTATCTGGCGACGACTTAGTGGATTTCGTTCACCTGCAAGAAGGTCACAAAAAAGTGTCTAACGAGTAAGCTCGTTTAACGGATTACTTTAGGAGCCCTCTAATGTGAGGGCTTTTTTGTGTCTAAGTAGTCATAGCCGCGTCGTTTAGGACTTTCGCTCCGCGCAACATGGCTTCGATTAATTCGCCTGCATTGAATTTCTCTAGCGCTTCATGTGCTCCCACCTGATTGGCTCGGTCAACACATATCTCACTGGATAGTGAAGTATGTAAAATACAGTAGGCATGACTGAGTGCGCTGTCGTTTTGTACTTCAAATGCAAGTTCATAGCCATCGAGCCCGGGCATCTCGATATCACTCACGAGAAGATCAATTGCAGTGCCTTTGCTTGCTTCACGGCGCATCAGGTCAATAGCATCTAAACCGTTGTTACAAATGCTATAAGGGATGTTGATGCTGTCTAAGGCATCAGACAGCTGCTTTCGTGCAATCAAAGAGTCATCAACCAGTAGAATATTCAGCGCTTTTAGGCGTTCTCTTTCGACATCAGTCAGCATCGGAATATGTGCGTTTTCATAAGCAGGGTAAATCTTAGAAAGTAATAACTCTACGTCGAGCATCTGCACGATACGATCTTCAAAACGTGTAATGCCGGTAACAAACACATTGGTTCCTACACTTGCGGGTGGCGACTCAATACTCTTCCAGTCACATTCAATGATTTTATCAATCGAACGAACCAAGAATGCTACAACGGTTCTTAAGCAATCTGTCACGATGAGCACACAGTCTTGGTATTCAGTCGGTGTGATCGGCCGAAACCCAATAGCTGCGGACATATCAATAACTGGAACCGTAAGATCGCGAATCGTGACGGTACCAATCACATGGTGATGAGAGTAAGGGATTTGGGTCATTGGCTGGAAAGGAACGATTTCTCTGACCTTAAGCGTGCCTATCGCAAAACTTTGAGTGAGGGATAACTTGAACATCAGCATTCCCTGTGACTGACTCGCTTTACTTATCGGTTTGGCCATAAGTGGCTCCTACTTAATACGCGCTTAATCTATAAGGATTAATTTAAAGGGAAATGGCATCCGCAGCAAGTCACTATGCGGTTTTTAAAGATCTTTAAGGGGGTTGTTTTCGGTTATAGAGTGAAGAATGATGATTCTTGGGTTAAAATCACGCTAAACGCAGGCGTTTGATGGACTTTTGTCGACAAGTCGTTAGCCGTAAGCTGAATTACAACAGTCAGTACTCTGATGAATTCTACGTAATCATCACAAATAAACTGACCGCAACAAACTGAGAATTATCATGGCAAGAACAGCAGCAGCGCTTCATATATTGGTGAAGCATAAAGAATTAGCAGAAGACATCATGACGCAGCTTAAAAAGGGCGCTAAATTTCAAACGCTAGCGAAGAAGCATTCAACCTGTCCATCTGGTAAAAAGGGCGGCGACCTAGGCGAGTTCAAAAAAGGTCAAATGGTGCCTCAGTTTGATAAGATTTGTTTCTCTGGCGAGACGCTTGTACCACACCTGGTAAAAACAAAATTTGGCTGGCACGTAGTGAAGGTTCTTTACCGAACTTAGTCATTGATATGTGTTAGATTGAATAAAAGGAGCGTAGATACGCTCCTTTTTTGTCATTTTTGGGCGCATTTAAAAACATTATGGCTGAGTGTTCATCCCAGACGTTATGCGATAATTGGCGCTACGCCCTCAACTATCCACCTTGACTAATCGGTGGGAGGAGGAGGGGGTTTTAATGAGTAACTCATATAATAAACACCATTCTTAAGGAAATTTATGCAGCTTTGCCTTTAAGCCTTTGTATATATCTAGGGCGTGTTGATCTTTCGAGCTGATTTTTGCAGCGAGTTGCTGGGTATTTATACAAGGCAGAGGCTTTGATGTGTAGCTAGCCTACATGAGAAGCCGATAACGCAGTAGAAATGACCAGCAAACGCTGCCCGAAGGGTTCGGCTAAAAGCGTTTTACTCTTTGTTGAGGGAGATTTGCTTAGAATGACTAGGCTACTTCCCCCTCGCCGCGATTAAAACGCTTTTATCTCGAACAAAATTTAACCACGAAAGGTCAACACGCCCTAAAAAGCTGTAAACGAGTTTGGTAGGAGAACAACATGGAGAGTTCAGCTATGTTAAGCACCCCAGCGACAGATGTTATATTGCATGCTTTTGACTGGTGCTACGCTGACGTAATGAAGAACGCCCCTCTGATTCAAGAGTTGGGTTATAAATCTGTTTTAGTATCACCGGCGATGAAGTCGTTACGAGGGCCTAAAGGCTGTGATCGAGATACAGGTACCCAATGGTGGCAGCGCTATCAACCCCAAGATTATCGTGTGATTGATAATCAGCTAGGTGATACGCAAGACTTCACTGCAATGGTGAACACGTTAAAGCAACATGGGCTTCGTACCTATGTGGACGTTGTGTTTAACCACATGGCCAACGAATCGAGTATCCGCGGCGATTTGACGTATCCAAATCAACAAGACATGGCGTCTTACCAACAAGATTCTGAGTATTACGAATCCGTTCGTTTATTTGGTGATCTTTCTAAACCTTTGTTTGATGAGAACGACTTTGTCGAAGCGTTTGGTATCAAGAACTGGAAAGACACTTGGGAAGTGCAAAACGGGCGTATTACTGGTGGAGCAAGCGACCCAGGCCTGCCAACGCTTTTAGACAACGACAATGTGGTTGCGCAGCAGCGAGCTTACCTAAAAGCCTTGAAAGTGATTGGTGTGAAAGGGTTTCGCATCGATGCAGCGAAACACATGACACTGTCACATCTACGTAAGGTTTGGACCGATGATATTTGTGAAGAGATGCATATCTTTGGCGAGATTATTACTGACGGTGGTGCAACCAAAGAAGAGTACGAACTGTTCCTCAAGCCTTACCTTAAACACACTCGTCTAGGAGCGTATGATTTTCCGTTGTTCAATACCATTTTCAAAGCTTTTGAAGAGCAGGGCAGCTTTAAATCTCTAATCAACCCTTACTGTTTTGGTCAAGCTCTGTCGAACATGCGAGCGATCACTTTTGCTGTCACTCATGACATTCCAAATAACGAGGTGTTTTTGGAACATGTGATGGATGAAGTCGACGAGCAATTAGCTCACGCCTTTATTCTTGGGCGAGATGGCGGTGTGCCGCTTGTTTACAGTGAACTCAGCACCAGCGGTATTCTGGACAAGAGCGGCCAACCTCGTTGGCTTAACGACTGGCAAGCGCCTTATATGAAAAACATGATTCAATTCCATAACCATGTTCATGGCGAAGCGATGCAGGTGGTTGAAGCCAATGATGACTTGTTGGTGTTTGTTCGTGGCGACAAAGGCATTGTGGTGATTAATAAATCGAAACGAAGCAAGACGGCCTCATTAAATTGGACAGGCGCTGTGACGGATCTGTTGTCTGGCGAAGTGTTCGAATGTGTTGGTAAGGACTTAACTATTAAGGTTGAATCCAACCAGTGCATGATGCTGACGACCAACTAGCTCGAGCCTGTTACGAGTTAGAAAGTAAATTTTGCAAAGAAAACCTTGAAAAGAAAACCCCGCTTACTGATTACCAGTAAGCGGGGTTTTTTATTTAAAGCTGTTTATTGCTTACTAAACAGGGTGTTAGTTAAACAAGGTGTTAGTTAGCTAAACGCTAAGGCGGTTAAACCGTAAACTTGTTTAATAGTTCGTCTTGTTGGCGAACATTGTCAGTTTGAACTTGCATTGCTGTGTTTGCGTCTTGAGCTGCGTTCGATACCTGTGTTGAAAGGTCTTTGATCTTAACTGTGTTGTTGTTGATCTCTTCCGCTACTAAACTCTGCTCTTCAGCTGCTGAAGCAATCTGAATATTCATATCAGAGATGCGCTGAATCGCGTCGCGGATGCGGTCAAGTGAAGAGTTTGCTTGCTGAGCGCGTTCAACGGCGTCAGTGGCTGTGTCTTTACTTTGATTCATCGCGTTAGATACAGAGCTTGCACCCGCTTGGAGCTGCTCAATCATGTTGCGGATTTCAGTGGTCGATTCTTGAGTACGTTGCGCTAGTGTGCGAACTTCATCGGCAACGACAGCGAAACCACGGCCCGATTCACCAGCACGCGCCGCTTCAATAGCAGCATTCAATGCAAGTAGGTTGGTTTGGTCTGCGATATCGTTGATTACTTTAAGAATCGTCTCGATATTTGCTGTTGCTGATTCAAGTACTTGTACTTCTGCAACCGCTTGGTCGATACGTGCTGAAAGGTTATCAATCGCTTGAGTCGTGTCACTTACTACAGATGTACCGTCTAGTGTCGCATCGTCAGCTTCACGAGCCGCGGCGGCTGCGCCTTGAGCGTTGTTTGCTACTTCCGTTGCGGTAACGGCCATCTCGTTCATTGCGGTGGCTAGCTGTTCAAGCTCTTGCAGCTGAGTATTCATCGCATTCGCTGACTCACCCGCGCCTTTTACTGTGATTTCAGTGCCACGTTTAATCTCAACACCAATCGCTTTGGATTGAATGATTTGATTTTGCAGGTTTTCAGTAAAGGTGTTGAAGCCTTTCGCAAGGTCAGAGAACTCTTTATCTGTATTGGTATCTAGACGTTTAGTTAAGTCACCTTGTCCGCTCGCAACATCTTGAATGGCTTGGTTAAGCGTCTCAAGCGGGCGCATTAACACACGAATAAGGACGGTTAATGCAATGATGCTGAGAATAACCGCAATTAAAGAGTAGATTATCGAGCTGTTTTTCAGATCTTCAACCGTTTGGAATGCGATCTCTTCATCAAGTATTGCGCCGATGTACCAATCTTCACTTGGGATGTGAGTGAAGTTCACTAGGAACTTTTTACCGTCGACTTCAATTTGTTGAGATCCCTCGCGAATAGTCGCTTGTGGCAGGTAGCTTGATAGCGTTTCGCCATTGTTCTTAGCATTAGGGTGAGCAATCGTCGTGCCGTCGGCAGTGACTAGGAATAAGTAACCCGCGTCAAACAAGTTCACTTGGTTTACCAAGGTCGCAAGGTTGGTTAGTTCTAGGTCGTAGAACATACCTGCAGTGAAACGGCCGTTTTCTTGCACTGGCGTACCAATTGAAATGATGACTTTCTTGCTTGATACGTCCACATAAGGGTCGGTAACAACTAAACTGTTTTTGGACTTAGCATCAATGAACCAAGGGCGGATTCGTGGGTCGTAATCCGGGCCAGCTTCCCAACCATCATCATTTTCAATAACGAAACCGTTTGCGTCATAACCAAAACCAACCGCGAGAAAGCTGCCTTTAAGTTTTGGCTTTTCTAGGATGTTTTGAACGTAGGTACGATCTTGAGGGTTGATTTCGATGACTTCAGTCGTCGACTGAGCCAGTGCTTTTTTAGCATTCATCTCTGATGCTACGGTGTTCTTAATCCCAGAGACCATCTCTTTCAGGCTTGCATTGACGTGGTTCTCTACAGCACTTTTTACGGTGTAAAGTTGCTGTATTGAAAGCAATGATACTGTCACTAATAGCAAGGCTGATGATGCTGCAACCACCTTATGGCTAAATTTCATTGTGTTTTCCTCTTCTCACAAGCTTTGCGAAAACTAAAGCTAATCGTGTTTTTGTAATTATATATATCGACATTGTTGGGATTTACTTGAATGTAATTTCGCAAAATAGACTACAAAAATACAACAACCCGCACAACGTAAAACTCAGTTAATTACATACTTGCTACTTTTGTTTTTTGGTTCAATGAGTTAAAGAGTTGGCTTAATCAAAGGCAAACAAAGTGAGGAGGGTATTAATTAGGCGAATATGCGTATGGTTTATTATATAAGGGAGAGGTGTAAGGGAATTAATATGAAATCAAATGATATTCTCAATTCGTATATTGGCGATATTTCAAACAGGAGAGTGTATGTATTTTAAACCGGAGAGTGAATATATTAGGCAAAAAAAGCCCCACAAAAGTGAGGCTATTATAAATCAGGTTATTTATTACACTGTATCAGTGCGTCTAATTTAAAATATTAGATGCGCTACACCAGCGATAACCGGAAGTGTAATTAACGTACGTAGAATAAAAATAATAAACAGTTCAAGGATATTCACGGGAATCTTACTGCCTAGAAGCAGAGCGCCCACTTCAGACATGTAGATCAGCTGAGTTACCGACATTGCTGCAATAACAAAGCGAGTCATCTCGTTGTCGATAGAAGCGGCAAGGATCGCTGGGATGAACATATCCGCAAAACCAACAACAATGGTTTCAGATGCTGCAACCGCTTCAGGTACACCAAGTAGCTCAAGGAATGGAATGAAAGGCTGGCCTAGGAATGAGAACACAGAGGTGTATTCTGCAATTACCAATGCCATTGTACCTAGCCCCATTACAACAGGAAGAACGCCGAATACCATGTCGACTGCGTTACGAATGCCTTCACCAAATACAGACTTAGCAGACTTCACTTGTGATGCCTTATTTACCGCGAGTTCAAGACCCCAAGAGAAAGTCGAGTGACCCGCTGGGATTGCATCAGCATCTTTGTGAGGTTTTGTACCATCAATGAAGGTGTCTTTCTTCATGCTCAGTGGAGGAAGGCGAGGGATGATTACCGCGGCCACAATACCTGCTAAGCAGATTGCTGCGTAGAAGGGTAGGAATAGGTGCTCTAGTTCTACTTGAGCAATCACTACAAGGCTGAACGTGATAGATACTGCTGAGAAAGTCGTACCAACAACAGCGGCTTCACGTTGAGTGTAGAATTTCTTCTCGTACTGTTTGCTTGTAAGCAGGATACCAACGCTGCCGTCACCTAACCAAGAAGCCATACAATCGATAGCACTACGACCCGGCAGGTTGAAGATTGGACGCATCACTTTACTTAGTAAGGTGCCAAACAGTTCTAACAAACCGAAGTTAAGTAGAAGTGGTAATAGTAAACCGGCAAAGATGAATACTGAAAATAGAGTCGGCAATAGGCCCTCTAACACGAGACCACCGGTGTTTTCTTCCCAGATAAACTCAGGGCCAACTTGGAAGAAAGCCATGAATGCTGCAGCACCACCGATAATACGAACCAACAACCACAGTGGAGATGGGTTGAAAAGGCCGTTTAGAAATGAATTCGATGTAATGAATGTAGGTTTGAAAATGGTGCTTAACACGGAAGCTACAGACATGAAGGCAACGATTGCAGTGATAATAGCAACTAGAGACTCACCGAAAACCGCTTGAATTGATTTGGCTAGAATAGCGACAGGGATCGTGAGATCACCTTGGTAGCTAATTGGCGCCATGAAGAGGAACAAACCAATCAGAGATGGGATTAAGAAAACCCAGAAACTGCCTTTAGATTTCTCTGGTTGAGCAGTATTCGTGTTGTTAGACATGTTAATTATTCTCGTATTTCTACATGTAAAAAAGCCACATCCTTGGCATTTTTATTCTCTAAACATCCGTATTTTCTCATTGGGTGCAAGATTACCGAGTATTAATATCACTTGCAATACTATTCATCAAATATCGCTAAATATTCACGCAGGTTATTCTGCAACAAATTATGAGTTTAGAATAAAGTGTTGCAGATGTTACATATTCTCATGGTTATTACTAGGCGTTTATAAATTTACTGAGGCTTCAGTTCGATAAGTTAGGTAGAGCCAGTAGCTAAACGCGACAATGAACGCGAAAGAGGCAGGGAAAGCCAGTGCCAAAATTTCAAAGCGCTGGAACAGGCAAGCACCACTTAAACCACCAAACAGAAAGCCAACAACGATGAACATAAGAAGTTTGGCTTTACGGCGGTCAAAAGGCATCCCCTTTAAGCGTGCGCCAATCATGATCCCAAGGTCTGTGATGATCCCGCTCATGTGTGTGGTGCGAATGATCGCCCCGCTATAGGTGGTGATCATTGCGTTCTGCAACCCACACGCGGCTGAAGCGAAATACTGGCCTGAAGTGTAGCCTTGTAACAGTGCCCAAAGCGCCAAGAACAGCAATCCACCCTCAATACATAGCGCAACACCGTAACGGCGTCCTAACTTCAATGCTTGATTTTCGATAAAGAATCCGCTGAACGCGGCACCTAGCATAAAGCTCATAATGATTAGCAGGAGGTGCATAGAAGTTGAAGTCGGCGTGAGCAGGCTGCTGCCAAGTAAAGACATGGTGCCTGAAATATGGGAGATAGCTTGATGTTGGAAGCCGAGTAAACCAATAGCATTAACGCTGCCAGCAAGGCCCGCTAACAGTAAGGCGCCGTATTCAACCCAGCGAGGTAGTTTTGAAATCATGTGGTTCACCCTGGGTTAAAAAGAGGAGCCGATTATAACGCTAGCGAAAAGATACGCTAGCGTTGTAGAACGTTGATATTTGATCTTAGGCAACAGTCTTGCAGTTTGTTCCAATACTGTTTCTTTATAGAGATAATGGTCAGTAACAAGCTAGTTGTAATGACTCATCTGATGGTCAAATTTGACCCATCCGTGTTTGCGTTCTTCGTAGACTGAAAAGCTTGGTAGCGGAAAGTCTTGCTCTTTAAATAGTCCGAGCGGGACGACATAAAAATCGGCGGCGGCAACCGACTGCAATAGCATGGTAGTGCCACATTTAGGGCAAAACTGGTAGGTGACTTCATTGCCCGTGTCACTGATACGTGAAAAGGAGGTGACCTCTCCGTTGAGTGTCACTTGTTCTATGGGAAATCGAGCCTGAACCCCGAACACACTTCCGGTGCGCTTCTGACATTCATAACAATGGCATACGGAGGTGCGTTGAGGCTCGCCTCTGCAGACTAAATTGACGGCTCCACAGCGGCATTCGCAATTTCTGATATTCTTCTCTTTAATATGATTGATATCCATCCATGCTCCACTTCTGGTTAACCCTGTATTGATAATTATACTAAAGCCCTTTATGGTCTGCACAACTGGATGAAAACAAAAGAATATAATTGCTCATGAAAAAGAAAATCTTACCTATACCTCTGATTTTATTGATTCCTATTGTCATGTTGGTTGTGGTGATACTGGCGGGTATTTACCGCTTTAGCTTAAGTGACGAAGAGATCTTGGCGAAGTTTCCTTCTTCTCAAGTCAGTTATGACCCTGTTGTTGAAACCGTTTTTGATTTGAAGACGACTAACCCATGGACAATCAAAGTTCCTGAAACCAACGCGTACGCCTTTATTAATGAAGTCGATGGACCAAGATCAATCGCGTTTGGGCGGTATGACTCCGGTGTTGAGCGTGGTGTGGTCACCGTAGACACCAACAACCTTTCAAGTGTCACGTTAGGCAAGGCGAGTTTCTTTGTTGCATCTATGTGGGTATCTAACCAAGGCAGTGGCGTTTTCTATTATCTTGGCCTGTTTAAACATGACCAGCATCGAAGCCGTGTCGTGTTAGTTGACCAATTCTTTCTTGGTGACCGTGTGAGAATCCAAACTTTAGAGATTACTCAACTGCTCGATTTACAAAGCAAACTCTCTGGGGAAGGTTTTATCGGTTTTACTCGACATTCTGCGGAACAATCTTTTCCAGAATTGCAATCTGAAAAGGTGTTAATGAGTTTTTCTTTCAATACGCAATCAATTGATGAGCAATGACATTTTTGTTAGGACAAGGAACTGTTGTTTATGTGAGCTAAATTACATATTATCTTAAGTAGATGAATGAAATTTAGACACACTTAGCTTTGTGTCTGCTTACTTTACAAATGGAGCTTGCGAATGATTAATAAACGTTTTTTTAAGACGAAAGATGAAGTTGAAGTGACTTTCGAGCTAGAAGCTCAAGAAGCTAATTCTGTATCAATCGTTGCCGACTTTCTGGATTGGAAAGCGACCCCAATGAAAAAACTGGCGAAAGGGAAGGTTTACAAGTTTAAAACTCGTCTTCCGAAAGATGGCGAGTTTCAATTTCGCTACCTAGTTGATGATCAACAATGGGTGAACGATGCGAATGCTGATCGTTATATCCCGAATGAATTTGGTGAAGACAATTGCTTGGTATCGACAGTTAACGCTTAGTTGAAATAGCATGACTTAATTGAAATAGTATGAATTAAAAAGCAGGAACTAGAGGTTTCTGCTTTTTAATGTCTAAATCGTTGGTTCATTAATTTTTTGAGTTGTGCCTATTTCATTAACGGTAACTCAATGACTTAGCCGAGATTGCGCAGATTCACATCATATTATGACAATGCAATGATGATTTATACGCCTGAAAAGCATATCCTGTGCTTTTATATCGTAGAAAGACCTGTTTACCGTGTATTCAAAAATATTTTCCTCTCCGTTTGCTGAGCTTTCACCTGTAAAAAAAGCAGCAATTTTAGGACTACCACTTATTGCAGCGATTAGTGTTGCTTTGCAATATTCACCATCAAATCTGACGAAAACGATCGATCTTGATTTGCCAGACTCAACCGTTATTGAGTCAATTCTGTCACCTCCTTCTGCTACCGTTATTGAGCCACCGACGTTTGAATATCAAATTCAATCAGGCGATAACTTAAGTAGCATCTTCACTCAGCTTGGGTTTTCTTATAACTCGATGATGAGCGTGATGGAAACCGATTTGAACTTCCTTGCGTTAGACACGCTTCGTCCGGGTAATACATTACGCTTTTGGCGTGACGAAGCGACGGGCAACCTTTCAAAAATGGAACTTCAATTTAGTGTCGCGGACAAAGTGGTTTATCGATTGCTTGATGACGGCAGCTACGAATTCGAAGACATTTCTATTCCGGGTGAATGGAAGCAGAAACCTCTAGTGGGTGATATTCAAGGCAGTTTCTCTATGTCAGCGAACAAAGTTGGCCTGAATAGTATTGAGATTGACCATATTGTGACTCTTCTTAAAGATAAGCTGAATTTCAGCCGAGACTTACGTGCTGGCGATCAGTTTGAAGTACTTCAAAAAGCGCAATTCGTTGATGGTGTCGCAACCGGGAAACGTGAAATAGAAGCCATCAAGATCATGAACCGTAACCGTGTTGTTTCAGCGTACTTACACACTGACGGACAATATTACGATGCCAATGGCGATAGCTTACAACGCGCTTTCCAACGTTACCCTGTGAGCCGTGGTTGGCGTCAAAGTTCTCAGTTTAATCCTAAGCGCTTACACCCTGTGACTGGGCGAGTCTCTCCGCATAACGGCACAGATTTCGCGACGCCAATTGGCACACCCGTTCAAGCAACAGGTGATGGTAAAGTGATCATGACTCGTAAGCACCCATATGCGGGTAACTATGTGGTGATTCAGCATGGCAGCACATACAAAACACGCTACCTACACTTGAGTAAGATCCTCGTTCGTAAAGGGCAAACGGTATCTCGTGGTCAGCGTATTGGTTTATCAGGTAAAACGGGCCGAGTGACGGGGGCGCACTTACATTACGAATTGATCGAACGTGGTCGTCCTGTCAATGCAATGAAAGCAAATATTCCGATGGCCGATTCCGTACCTAAAAAGGAAAAAGCGACATTCGTAGCCGCTAGAGATGAAGCCGACAAGCTATTAAAGAAAGCTCTAGAAAAACAATCGAATAATAGCTAGCAGCTGACTATATGTCGTCAAGGTAACCGTTAGCTAGATGGTTGCGAGTAATGATGTAGCCTTTAAAGCCGTGAGTGCAGAACTAAATACTTAAATGTTTAGTGATACGCTCGCGGCTTTTTGATTTTAGGTTGAGGTAGTAAACGGCGTTTAGGCTAGAGGTTCTGAGTGAGTGACGTAGCTAACGATAGCTTCTGGTCGCATAGGTGGAGAGTAGAGGTATCCTTGAATTTTGTCACACCCCATTGCGTGCAGCTTTTCTAATTGCTCACGCTTCTCTACGCCTTCCGCAACCAATGACACATTGAGTCTGTGTGCCAGTTGAACAATCAACCACACAACACTTTCGGATGTTGAGTTTGTCAGCAAGTTTCGAATAAAGGTGGCATCAATTTTAATACAATCGATAGGGTAGCTATGAATGTAATTTAAGCTTGAGTAACCAGTACCGAAATCATCTAGAGCGATCGTGAACCCTTGTCCCCTTAGAAAGTCGAGTGCTGACTTTGTTTCTTGAGTTGGAGATAACAGCACGGTTTCGGTTAGCTCAATGACAAATTCGTTTGCTTTAAAGTGATGCTGTTCAATCGTTCGAGTGAGATAGGAAATATAACGCTTAGAATCGGTAAGCTCGTGAGCGGAGCAGTTTATTCCAAGCTTAACTTTGTAGCCTAAGCCTCGCTCCAATATTGTTTTAGCGCGGCATACCAATTCGATGATCCGTTCACCCAGTTCCACGATCAACCCCGACTCTTCCGCTACCTGAATGAACTCCACTGGCGAGATGTCGCCATGTCTTGTGGTTTTCCAACGAGTTAACACCTCGAAGTAATCCCATCGTGTATCAATGTGATCAACGATTGGTTGTACAACCACGTACATTCCATTGTCATTAGGTGCCTGACTGTCTGATATGGGGCTGTCAAGCTCACTTCGTAAGGCGGCGATTAACTCGGTTTTCCTTTGGTAACGAACCCTTAGGTGAGTGTCGTAACATTGAATGTATGTATCTTGACTATGCTGGCACTCTTTTAGTGCCAAACTGGTGTTGAAGATGATTTGTTCTACGTCTTTATTATCTCCATCTGACCGGGCAATGCCGATACTGACGTCGAAATCGATTTTGATATCAATACTATTGTAACCTTGCTTTATCTTATCCAGTATTTGCTCGCAAACAGCTATTGGGTCTGAATGATAGGTAATGAATGCGAACTCATTGCCAGCCGTCCGGAACGTCAGGTTGTTGTCGGGCATGGTTCGGCGCAAGGTCTCTGCAACGAACTGAAGCACCTTATCGCCAATATAATTACCGTGCATATCATTAATGGCTTTGAAGCTATTGATGTCGAGCAGAGCGAGCGTGAAGGGAGTGACACTCTGCTGAGTGATCGATTCTAAGGTGTCTGATAAGCAGCTACGGTTTAATAGCCCAGTTAGGCTATCGTGTGATACTTCGTAGCTGAGTTGATTAACCAGTTGCTCAGAACGGTCGTTGAACCACATTTCACGCAAGGTGTGAATGACGATATCTGCGAACAACTGGTGGTGTTTTATCACGTCTAGTTGCTGATCTGTACTCATAGGCGAACTAAAGGTTGAGAAAAGCACACCCATGACTTCGCCACTTTGACTGCGTGCTGGGATAGCGATTGAGTTTTGTGAGGTGATTTCCTGTCTAAATGCTGATGTTGGGAGTGACTGAACGATATACTGAGCAAATGAGCAATCTGGGTGTTTTTGATTAACGGCTTGTTGGTATATGTGACCATGGCGTGCGTTTATTTTGTCATGCAGTACATGGTCAGAATGGGCAATGACCAAAGGAACCATTTGATCGGGAAAGTGCTTTTTCTCAATGATACTGGTGTATTGAGTACCGAAGGTTTGATGCAAAGTAAGCACGGCAGACTCTAAAAGGTCGATACCTTCCAATTTGAGTAAGCGCCCAATGCGCTCTGTGTCTATCATGCTATTGCGTGTATGTTGAGTCATAGTCACCATCCGTAGCCAACCAGAATCGTGTGTAAGCTGTATGTGTATGATCTTGTGTATACGATCTTGTAGCTGCACTGTCTTAAATATTAACAATGCAACTTGCATTAATAATCTTAATATGCGTCTAGTTTATTATTGGTCGTGTTGTGTGATTTTTCAAATTTAGTGCGATATATTTCACAAAACTTGACTATTTCTTTCTTTGTCTAGCCTATCTTTTAGGTGGTCTAAAAATAGCTTGGTTCGTGTATGCGAGTAGTCAAGCTTAGGGTAGTACGCGTAAACCATCACTTCGTCGGCTGTTATATTTGGTAATACTGGAACCAGTGTCCCTTGTTTCAGATCCTCTTTGATCATTGCTTTGATGGTTAACAGTACGCCCATTCCTCGCTTCGCGGCATGAAACAAAGCCTCAGGATTGGTGGTCGCAAAGTTACCGTTCAAAGTGATGCGTTGTCCTTTAGTTAGCGTGACTTCACGAATAGGACGCTCTCCCCATATTAAGGAGTTGTGTTGTTCTAAGTCTTGCTCGTTGATGGGATAACCATGTTTAGCCAAGTAACTTGGTGCGGCATAAAAGCTGGCTTTGTGTTCGAACAGTGGTGTTTTCTTGAAGCTTAACGAGTTGAGTTGTTCCAGTTCACGACTGATCACCAGGTCCAAGCCAAGCTCAGGTAATTGACCTGGCGTGGTGGTGATAAGCTGTACTTTAATGTCTGGATACTTTTCTAAGAAGTCGTCCATGTATTGCACGAGAAACTTAGAACCAACAGCAATGGTTGCGCCTATCTTTAGTAGGCCCGCAGGCGTTTGGTTAACCGATCGAGTTTCATCAATAATCGATTGCCAATTATCGAGCTGATCCTTGGCTCGCAGATAAAAGAGAGCTCCCGCTTCGGTTTGGCTGATTGAGCGCGTGGTGCGCTTTAATAGTTGAGTGCCGATACGTTCTTCTAACCAGTTCACTCTTTTGCTGATCGCTGAGCTGGTGGTATTGAGTTTACGTGCTGCGCCATTGAAGCTGCCTTCTTCCACCACTTTTACATAACTTTTTACGTTAAGAATCCAATCCATATTATTTCCTGTTGGGACTTAATTAAATTCCAATTTAGCTAATTATCAATTATTGGTTTTGAATGTAAACTCATCTGATGAACAAATAACAAACGAATAGGGAATTTTTTGAGCCAATCGACCTTTAAAAAAACACCGCTACTCTTAGCCATGATGATCATTGCTACAGGACAGGTGGGGGTGAGTATCTATTTACCATCATTGCCGCTAATAGCTTCAGACTTAAGTGTGACTCAGGTAGATGTACAGCTGCTCGTTACGCTGTTTCTTGTGGGTTTTGGCTTGTCTCAGCTATTTTATGGGCCGATGTCCGATGCCGTGGGGAGAAGACCTATCTTCTTGTTAGGTCAGGGTGTTTATTTGATTGGTACTGTTGTTTGTGTTGTTTTTTCCGACAGCATGACGGCGTTAGAGGTTGGTCGCTTGTTGCAAGGTCTAGGGGCGGGTAGTGCCTCGGTTCTTGGGCGAAGTGTGCTGCGCGACAGCTATGATGGCCTTCAACTGACCAAAGCGCTGTCTTATATTTCGGTCACCGCTTCGATCATGCCGATTATTGCGCCCGTGTTTGGTGGTTGGATCTCATTCCACCTCGGTTGGCAGGCGGTGTTCCTGTTTGTTCTTGTGTATTTACTGGCGATATTCACTCTCGGCTACTTTGTTCTTCATGAAACTTTACCATACGGAAAGAGCCGCTTTGAAGTCAGTCAAGTGGTCAAGAACTATGGCCGTTTGTTGACGAATCGCCAAGTGTTGACCAGTGCCAGTTATAATTGGATGAGTTACATGGCGAGTTTGGTGTCGCTATCACTGTTTCCATTCTTAATGCAAGAGCAATTGGGGCTGACAGCCGCCGAATACGGATCGTTGATGATAGTCCCTTCGGCTGGCTTACTGATTGGTAGCGTGGCTTTGAACTTGCTCAATCGTAGGTTTAGTACACCACAATTGATGAGTCTTGCGATTTTGATCATTTTAGCTTCAGGGACTTGGTTACTTACTCATGAGTTATCCATCTTTAACTTAGTGTGGGCATTTACGTGGTTAGCTATCGCTCAAGGTATCTCCTTCCCTCTATCGATCAGTATGCTATTAGAACCTCATAAGAAGAAAGCGGGCGCGGTGTCGGCACTGTCAGGTTCAATTCAGATGTGTTTGGCGGGCTTACTTGGTGGATATCTAGTCGAGAGTTGGGTGACGACTCACCTACAGCTCGGCGTGTTTTATCTGATTATTGGCGCTTGTATGGCTACAGTACTTTGGTCTTCAACGAGAATGAATAAGAAAGCCACAGCTACCGAAGTTGAGTACAGTTAAGCAGCTGAAGTACAGACCAGTTAAACAGCTAGCTCGCTATAGTTCAGCATACAGTCGTTAATACGTTGTATTTGTATGGATGGTTTTCTACAATACCTGCGTCCATTTAATAGGTAATAAACATGCAGCAAAATGAATTTGAAGTACTGGTAAAAGCTATCTGCGTACTAGATGGCTTGCCTCAAGCACTTGAGTTATTGAAATCCAATGAGGATACAGAAGTCGCTGAGGCTGCTGGATCACTAACAGGTCAATTTGCGCTAGCTGAAGTTGAAGGCGAAAAGCGTATTTACCACGTGACGCTTCAAGAAAATGAACAAGGCGAAGAGCAAGAGTACATCGAACATGTGATGAATGAAGGCGATGACTTAATCAAATTTGCAGCTTGGTTCTTTGAAACTATGTTCGAATTAAAGCAAAAAGACACATACCAAATTGCAGGTAAAACTTACAGACAGCCAAAGCGTAGCTAGTTTTCTTAACTGTTTGTTTTCTAAGTTATTTCTTCATGTTGGTTGATTTCTAAGCAATTAGGTTTCTAAAAAACTATTTTTAAAGCAGCTCTCTTGAGCTGCTTTTTTATGGATGTTTAAATGAAAATTTGAATTGTAACTTAATGGTGATATTACACTAAAAGTGTGATTTAGATCTTGTTTTTGAGCGCTTTAAGTGTAGAATCCGCGCATAAGAAAATCGATTATGTGCGGAGATAAGCATGAATTACGAACTAGGCCACGCATACCTTGGTCAAATGGTAGCAAAAAACATGATGCACGAAGCGTTGTATGGCAAGCCAAAGCCAAAAAAAGCATCATTCATTAAGCGAATGATGAAGAAAATGGCGAAATAAGCATTTTCAAAAACGGATTTTAAAAAGGCCTTAAACTTACTGGTGTCCAACTATTGGGATTAGTTCAGTTTAAGGCCTTTTGCGTTTTAGCGATTAATGAAGGTCATCGCTCGTTTTGTTGTGGATGGACACAAAAAACACTGATTAATTCACGATCGGATTTGTAACTCTGTGTGAGTTTAGCCTGTCGATTGGTTGGATAGGTCGACAACATTATTCGGGATGCTATCTAAACCGTTCTCTTTCATCCACGCTTCTAAGTTGTCAGCTCCACCAATGTATTTACCATCGAGCCAGATCTGAGGAACGGTTACTGGTGTTTTCTCACCAATGTGCGCTTTTACCTCTGGAATCATACGATACAAAGCTGCGCTGTCTTTCACGACATCGTGGTATTGGTATTCAACACCCGCTTCATCAAGCATTTTCTTTGCCTTAACGCAGAATGGGCAGGTCGCTTTACCATAAACGATGTTGCCTTTTAGGCTGTCGCGTTTGGTCCACTCTTTGATAACGGATTGAACTAACACACCGCGGTTAAGCGCTTCGCCTTGGCTTACAACCTTGCCTTCAACAACAAGGATTGGAGCATGCCAAGAACCCAGTTTTAGCGGCTCCCACCAGTGAGACAACCAATCTTTCACTTCCAGTTCGACATCGACATCTGATAACTCATTCTCAAAAGTATCCTTAAGAATGTCTTTGGTAAGGGTACATTCCCCACATGGGATATTAACTTTAAATGGACCCCAGCTGCCTGCCCAACGGTATAGTGTAATCTTGACTGGTTTCTTCATGCTTACGGCCTCGTTTGAATTCTCTTATCCATATAGAACGGACAGTCGAACTATTTATTTCATCGATCCTAAACTTTCTTTATTTTCGCCGGTTTTTTCGTTTCCCAATGGGTAATAAATGCAACTGACGCAATAATAATAGCAGCCCCTAGCCATAAACGACCCGGTGGAACCCAACTAAATACAATCCAACCCGCTAGAACATTTAACGGTAATTTCGCGTGGTCAAAAGGTTGCACAAACGAAGCATCAGCAACTGAGTAGGCTTTTACAATTGCCCATTGAGCGAGTGCCGTCATAACACCGATAACAATCAAGATAGCCCAAATTGTACCGCCGCTTGGAGTCTGCCAATCTGGCGCGGCAAGCAGGATGTTAAATGGTGTGATCAATAGCAGCAAGTAAACCACCATGGTTGAAGGACTGTCTTGCGAAGAGAGTTTTTTCACCATGAGTGAGTAGCATGCCCAGAAGAAAGCTGCGCCAACCGGTAGCAGTGTTGCCCAGTTAAAGTCTTCTGCCCACGGCTCTAGAATCACCATAGCACCAGCGAAGCCGGCTAAGGTCGCGCCCCAGCGAGCTGCCCCAACTTTCTCTTTGAGGAAAAGTCCTGAGCCTATGGTTGCAAACAATGGCGACGTCATGAGAAGGGCAATGCCTTGCCAAATAGGTACTGGGTAAGCCAATGCCCATATCCAAAGTTGAATACCAATAACAGACAAGAAGACACGGAATACGTGCAACTTTAGGTTGTCGGTTTTTAGCGCGCGGCGAATGCCCAGCGTTTTCAGATAAGGAAGAATAGCGAACAACGCGATGGCGTATTGAATGACGGCAACGGTGGTAGAAGTAAGTCCGAAATGAATGCTAGCGACTTGAGTTAGGCTATTAATAACGGCAAAGGCTATGCCTGCGGTTAGCATCCAGCTAGCGCCTTGGATCGGATGGTGTTGTGACATGATGCTTCTAATTATTTGATGTGGTTCACCTATGATACGGATTTAGCACCACTTAACCAGAAAAAGCATTGATGAAGTTGGTCAGAATATTTGAATATAAAAAAGGTTGAGCAACCGCCCAACCTTTCTAGTCTCTATCTAAAGTCGATTTAGATTAGAAATCGTAGCGGACACCTAGGCGAAGTGTGTCTTCACCAGCTGTCACGATACCTTTTGCATTTTTAACTTCGTCTAAACCGTTAACGTAGTAAGAAAGGTATGTGCGGAAATTGCTGTTTAGTTTGTAGTAACCGGCTAATTCAATACCGTCGACAGCGTCTACTTTTGCTCCGCTGTTGATTTCATCTTCCTGGTAAGTATATACGACTGCAGCAGATACTTGCTTGGTGAATTTGTATTGCGCTGCAAACTCCATAGCAGTGAATGACTTAGCATCGGTACCTGTCGCTTTATCATCTAGGTCGCCTGTTGAATAAGTCGCTGCTAAGTACAGGTTGTCTAGAGAATACGCTAGGCCGGCAAGGATTTGGTCTGCGCTACCTTTATTTTCCCCTAGGTCTTCACCTGAGTAGGCTAGGCCAAGATCTAAGCCCATTGGCAGTGAGTAAACACCAGAAATGCCGTAGCCGTCAGAGTCTTTTTTGCTGTTGGTTTGGTAAGTGGCTTCTAGTTGCAGAGCATCAAAACCGCCACGGTACGCAAATACGCCATCTTCTTTATCAGAAGCTGCACCGAATGCTTGCTGCACACCAGAAAACTCAGTGATATCCGTAAAGTCAGATACGATAACTGAAGCCATATCTTGGCGACCGACAGAAATGGCTTGACCGTCAAAATCAACACCTGCGTACATGTAACGGTTTTCAAACTTATCAGAACCTGTGTCTTGCTCAGCTTCGTAGAAACCGAATGCCGTTGCAGTATCTGTAAGTTCTGTTTTACCACCAAGGTTTAAACGGAAACGAGTTTTATCTTTCATTGAACCTTCAACTTCAGCACCACCGGAACCAATGAAATCACCACGGAATTCTGCACGACCGCCAATTTTAAGTTCTGTACCATCAGAGCTGTAAACCGTTGCTGCTAACGATGAACCTGAAACTAGTGCCGCTACCACTGCAGAAGCTAGAACTGCCTTTTTCATAATCACTTACCTTGTATTTTAAAATCCGTGAGCAATACGCTCTCCGTTTCGATATGAAACTAATCTAGAGCAGCTAAATTAAGCTTTCATTTCTGTAAAATTACATTTTCGTGAATAGGGAACTTTTTAAGTGTTGATTTTATTGCACTTTTATTTCAGGAACCTGAGTGGTTTGTGAATGGGTATACCACTCGTATTTCCTTATTCGGTTACTTTTTCAAGTTTCTATTTGGGTGAGGTGATAATGATATGGGTGAACCTTATGGTGAGGTTAGAGCTTCTTCATCTTATTAACTGTTTGTACTGATTAAGATATCCTCTATGATGCCAAAACTTAGAAAAGAATAAATTTTGCTCAACAAGATGGAGACGTTGGATGAAAACAGAGTACTTAGGCGATGTTTTACAAGGTAGGCAGGTTATTGGCGCCTTAAATGTTGAAGACTTATCGATTGGAGAGCATCAGTTTTGGTTTCAAGTAACCAGTGATGGGTTAGGGCAACCTAAAAACATGCCGGTTTCTGTTTTCAAAGGCAGTCAAGACGGCCCGAAGTTGCTGATCACTGCCGGGATTCATGGTGATGAGCTAAACGGTGTGTTGGCTGCTCAGCAAATTATCCGAGATTTAGTAGGCAACACATTAAAAGGCACGGTGACAGTTGTACCAACTGTGAATTTGTCTGGCTTGCTTAACCACAGCCGCGATTTTATCTCTTCGGATCCGGGCTCTTGCCCTGCCAACCTTAATCGACTCTTTCCGGGGGATGCACACGGCTTAGCCGCGGAGCGATTCGTCGCATCTCTGTGGGATCGCTTACTCAAACACAACGCGACATTTGCTGTTGATCTGCATACCCAAACTCGTGGTGCCGTGTATCCACTTTATGTGTTTGCTGATTACCGAGTAGAGCAATGTTTGGAGATGGCGAGGTTAATGCAGCCCGATTGTGTTCTTAATGATCCCGGCGATCCGGGTATTCTTGAAACGGTCTGGAATCGAAGTGGAATTCCGAGCATTACAGTGGAAGTCGGGATGGGGAAATTTACTCAACCTGACATGATTCAACGAGCCGTAGATGGTGTTTTTAATATTCTTTCTTACTACGAGATGCTTGATGCTGAAGGTTTACGAGACAAAAAGCCACTGCCAAGTATAGATTGGATAGAGGGCAATAATGTGGTGTCTATCCGCGCTGATATTGGTGGATTTGTGTTGCCTCAGGTCGAGCTTTTACAAAGCGTAGAGCAAGATGATCTTTTGGCGATTCAATACGACGCTTTTGGTAACGAATGTCGTCGTTATCATGCACCGTCTGCCGGGCGTGTACTTAGCTATAACGTGGATGCATTAAGGGAGCCAGGGGCGCTTGTCTGTCGACTATTGAGTTGAGATGCTTTTAGGTGAGAAGCTCTGTAGTTGGTAAGTTCTGAGTTGAAAGCTCTTAAGTGGTAAGCTCCTAATTGGTAAGTACTGAGTTGAAAAACTCTTTGGCAGGTGTCTCTTTGTTCATCTGGTGCATCGTCATTTGAAACGCGTAAAAAAAAGACCGAGCAGGGCTCGGTCTGATAGCTTTTCTCTGGAGTAACAGCTTTTAGCGTAACTAGTATCGCTTTAAGATCTCGATGATCTCTTGCTCTGTTTCCGCTGCGATAATGGCATCAATGTCATCATCATTTTGGAACAACTCTGATAGCGCCATAATAGTATGGATATGGCTATCTGAGTCCATCGCTGCCAGAGTGATTGAAAGGTAAACGTCACCGTTGTCTTCCGACTCTAAATCAACACCCTTTTTGAATACTGTTACCTGCAGTGATGCTTCGTTCACACCATCTTCAGGACGAGCATGAGGCATCGCAATCTTTGGTGCTAGAACATAGTACGCGCCGATGTCTTTGTGCTTTTGCTTGATAGCTTCAACATAGCTTGCTTCAATTTTCTTGCTTGCTAACAGTGTTGAACAGGTTAAATCAATCGCCGCATCAACCGTTAGGTTCTCTTCAGAGTTGATGATAACGCCTTGGTTACCGATTAAATCGAATAGGCTCATGAAACAATCCATCCTAGAATCAGACCAACAACACCGAAGTCGAAGTCAGCAAATGTTGTTGCTTCAAGCCCAAGACCACCCAGTACTGGAAGTAGTAGCATTGGTAGGAAAGAGATACACAGACCTTGCGTGAATGAACCTAGAATTGCACCACGTAGACCGCCAGTCGCGTTACCGTAAACACCTGCCGCACCACCTACGAAGAAGTGTGGAACCACACCTGCTACAATGATTGTCCAACCAAGTGCACCTTGAACTGCCATTGCTAGTAGGCCAGCCGCGAAAGAACAAAGGAAACCGATTAGTACCGCGTTTGGTGCTACTGGGAATACCATAGGGCAGTCTAGAGCAGGTTTTGCTCCTGGTACTAGTTTGTCAGAGATACCTTTAAATGCAGGAACGATTTCAGCAATTAGCATCTTCACACCTTGCAATACGATGTAAACACCACCAGCAAAGATTAGAGATTGCATGAAGGTAAATACAACCCAGTTTTGACCGCTTGATACTGTTTCTACAAACTCGCCGCCCGCAATAATAGACGCAAGCATGAAGAAGATAGCCATTGTTGTTGCTACGGCTACTGGCGTATCACGCAGGAACATTAAGCTTTTAGGAACTTGGATGTCTTCTGTTGATTTTGATGTGTCACCGAATTTGCTACCAATGAAGCCAGACACGATGTAAGACAGTGTCGAGAAGTGACCGATAGCCAGTTGATCAGTACCCATCACTTTTTCAGTGTACTTTTGGCCTAGCGCTGGCATCACAACCATTAATGTACCCACAATGATAGAGCCGATTGCGACTAGAACTGTGCCTTCAATGTTTGCTGTAGACAAAATTACCGCTACTAACATAGACATGAACATTGTGTGGTGACCCGTTAAGAAAATATATTTTAAAGGAGTAATACGAGCCAATAAAATATTCACAACGAATGCGAAGAACATAATTAGAGCCATTTCATAACCGAATGCTTCTTGTGCTAATGCAACAATTGCTTCGTTATTTGGAATAACACCACTTACGCCGAATGCTTCAGTAAATACAACTGAGAAGTTATTTAGTGCGCCAACAAGAGCGCCAGCACCAAAACCTAAAATTAGGAAACCCATTACGGTTTTAATTGTGCCTTTTAGAATGGTGGAAATATCAGCTTTCTGTGCAACAAGGCCAATGAAAGCAATTAAGCCTACCATGATTGCTGGCTCTTTTAATAAGCCGAGCATGAATTCGAAAAAGTTCTGCATAATTTGGACCTTACATGAAAGTTTTTAGTTGTTCTTCGATTGATGCTTTGTCAAAAATATTCTTAAGGCTGATTATGTTCTCTTTTCCGCCTTCTTTCAGTTGGTTTGCAACGTCTGTTGCTGCTACCCAAATATCCGCATTACTTGATGCAGCAGATGATAGATCTTCGTGATCAACTTCCGCTTCGAAACCGATTTTTTTAGCCACTTCTTTCACTGCCATTTCCATCATTAGTGAAGTACCAAGGCCGTTACCGCAAACTACAAGAATCTTTTTCATAATATTTGTCTCAATTGGATTTTAGGGGTTGAGAAACTGCGTTCTCTTATTGTGTGGGAGCATAGTAATGGAAATATTGAGATTTCAATAAGATCTCCATCACAAAGCTAAAATGAGATTGTGACGGAGATCTCCCTTGTGTGTGGTAAAGATCCAGAGTGAGACTTTGATCAAATTTAACTTTTCACACGAATATGCAACGTATCTATTGAGAAAGGTTGGGGGGAATGTATTTGTCTATTGGAATGTAAATATATAGAGGGTCTATTGAAGAAAATAGAGAATTAATCGTATCGACCGTAGTCGGTAAGCATTTTCTTAAGCATGCTATTAACGTCTTTGGTCTTTTTATTTCTTTTAGTTAGTTGGCTAAGAGAAGTCGGTTTTGGCGAGGTAACATTTTCACCATCTATTTCTTCGGTTTTATCTTTCATTTTCTGTACGGCAGGCAATAACATTCTAATTTCTTCATTATTGATATTGGTCAGAACCACAATATTTTCAGATTCAACTTGGGTAATAGTTAATATGCCATGCTTAACGGATTCAACCTTTTCACCAATCATAATTGATTCAGGTGCGACAGAGCGATCGGTTAACTGACCTGTACGTAATTTCGCCGCACTGATAGCGCGGATATTTCCGGTGTTTTCAAACGCGACAATAACGGTATAGGTATTATAATACTCAACTACTTTCACATAGCCGTGTCTATTTGTTTTGAATCTAGCTCCATTGTTCATGTCGTGCGGAGCTTCCATTTTCTTCACGTGTTTCCTCTCTTAGTCTCAATGGCTGTTATATCTAATCAGCTCTTCTCGTTTTATAGATAATGAATGGGTGAGATAATACAAAGTATATACGCATCTAAACTTAAGATGAATCTTGAAGTCATAGTAAATGAGGGAGAACACAGAAAAGTGGTAATAATTACACAGAATTAACCGAGAGGTTACGCAGCTCTCTACATAGGTTGAACATATCACATTCATTTCATGATCTTCATTTACAACGCCTGCTGCTTAAAGTTTTATTGGGTAATTACTCAATAAAACCAACCTGATATGTGAGCCAATTTATATAAATAAGAATTGTATAAATTATTGATTTAATGAATGTTTACTGAGTAAGACAATTTTTGTTAGAACACCATCTTCAAAACAATAAGATAGGTAAATCTAATGACAAAACTCGTCAGTTTGCTCCTTGCCACAATCACGCTAGGGCTTTCAGGTTGTGCAACAGTATTAACTCCAGAACAGAGTGCGCCACAATTGAGTGTCGTACCTCAAGAAAAAGCACTGACTATTGCAGTGATTGATAAACGCCCATACGTTTTAGACCAAGATAAAGAGCCAAAGTTTGAGGGCATTATCCGTAGTTCTCTCGGTATTCCTTATTCACACAACACGGCGACACAACAGCCGATGTCTCAGTTTTTGACGGATAGACTTGTTGCGGGCTTAAAGAAGCAGCAAGTGACGGTGGACTCAGTCGAGACGACACCAAACGAAGACATCACTAAAGTCGCTGAGCAGATGAAAGCGTTCGACAATAAATCGATGATGTTCGTCTTGAATGAATGGAAATATGATTTCCATGCGTTTACGGATAACTCTTGGTACAACGTAAATGTGATTATTTACGACGAAGTAGGTAAGAAACTGCTGAGCAAAAACTTCCAAGGCGAGAACGATGTGCCAGATGGTGGTGTGATCATTAATGAAATGCAGCTTATCTATAAACAACGTTTCGAAGAGATCTTCCAAGACGTCGAAGTGAAAAGTGCATTGCTTAATTAATTTTGCCCATTTCGATAATATCCTTTAGAAAGCCACACTTTGTGGCTTTTTATTTTAAACTTCCTGCCTCGACGTTCTTTTTGACTGATAAGTTAAAAATGACGATAAACACTGCGTTTTGTTTAATCCTTGACCGCGCGATCGTTTGCGTTGAAAAATGTGATGAAAGTCTCACTTAACTGTTTATACTTCTTTTCCGGTTTTAAGCCGGTGCTTAGCCAATACAAGCCGTCACATGGATATGTGAATGACCCCACGGACCGGACCAGCTACGTTCCACTGCTTGTATAAGGTGATTTTTACATGAACAACTCGTTGTTACATTCGCTAACCCTGTTAGCTCCTTCATCGCGTAGCGTTTTGCTTGCGGTTCTTTGTCCTATTCCTTTGATGTCATTCGTTTGGCTCATGTTCACTCTTTAAGGATTACTAGGACACATTATGAATATTCTATTTGGTTTTGTCGGTGTTCTTGCACTGATTGCTTGTGCGTACCTGCTATCTGAAAGTCGTTCTTCGATTAACTGGAAAACAGTCTCTCGTGCACTATTACTTCAAATCGGCTTCGCTGCTTTGGTGTTGTATTTCCCTTGGGGACAATTGGCGCTAACGAGCCTAAGTAATGGCGTTTCTAGCCTGCTTGGTTTTGCAGACGCTGGTATCGCATTCCTTTTCGGCGACCTTGCAACTGAAGGTTTCATTTTCGCGATACGCGTACTTCCAATCATTATCTTCTTCAGTGCTCTGATTTCTGCACTTTACTACCTCGGCATCATGCAAAAAGTGATTCAAATCTTGGGTGGAGCGGTGCAAAAACTGCTGGGCACCAGTAAAGCTGAATCCTTGGTAGCGACAGGCAATATCTTCCTTTCTCAGGGTGAGTCTCCTCTTCTTATTCGTCCGTTTTTAAAGTCTATGACTCGTTCGGAATTGTTTGCTGTAATGGCAGGTGGTATGGCGTCGGTAGCGGGTAGTGTGCTTGGTGGTTATGCTGGTTTAGGTGTTGAACTTAAATACCTTATCGCCGCAAGCTTCATGGCAGCTCCGGGTAGTCTGTTAATGGCGAAGATCATCGTTCCAGAGCGCAGTACACCAAGTGACTATGACCATATCGAACTCGATAAAGCTGACCAAAGCAACGTGATCGATGCACTGGCAAGCGGCGCGATGAACGGTATGAAAGTCGCAGTAGCTGTCGGTACTATGTTGATTGCATTCGTGAGTGTGATTGCGATGGTGAACACTGGCCTAGAAAGCTTAGGTGAGACGTTCGGTTTTGCCGGTATTACGCTGCAAGCTATCTTTGGTTACCTGTTCTCACCACTAGCATGGCTGATCGGTATCCCGAGTGATGAAGTATTGATGGCGGGTTCTTACATTGGTCAGAAGATCGTAATGAACGAGTTTGTTGCTTTCATCGATTTCGTTGAGAACAAAGCGCTGTTATCTGAACATAGCCAAGTCATCGTCACTTTTGCTCTATGTGGTTTTGCTAACATTGGTTCTATTGCTATTCAGCTGGGTTCAATCGGTGTTATGGCACCAGAGCGTCGTGCTGAAGTGGCAAACTTAGGCTTGAAAGCAGTCGCTGCTGGTACGCTTGCAAACCTAATGAGTGCGTGTTTAGCGGGTATCTTCATCCTGCTTTAAGCGAGATTCAGTTCAAGCGCCTAAATTTAGTTAAAGCGCCTAAATTCAGTTGAAGCGGGCACCTTTCTTGCAGATTTAACGTGAGAAGGGTGTCCGCTTTTTTGTGCCTGCTCGTTAAGTTGATTCAGATTTTGAACCACCACTTTTATTGCTATGCGGTGTATAAGGCTCACTCGGAAGAGTAATAGAGCAAGCCTGTTTTATCCGATATACTTGAATATCATTAGGTTGCGATTAATAGCATTCGGCTTCAATTAAGAAAATCCGGTTTCTATTAAGAACACTCGGTTCCGAATAAGAATATTCCGTTCCGACTAAGAATACGGCAACCAAGCTCAAATTTATCAAGGGTTTCTCTATGAACATGCGCGTTCTCATCGGTCTTATTGCTACCTTCATTGGCTTGTTTGCGATGGTTTATCTTATTGCTGGTGGTACTCAGTTTCCTATCTATCAGTGGCCGCAAGAAGCGTATCTCGGTTTGGTGTTTAGCGTAGTATGGGGCACTGGCGTCGCAGCATCGGTGGCTTATGTCTTTTCAGCTTTGGTGTTTGTGACTGTCGCCGTGGTTTGTTATGCGATCGGTTATAAAATCGGTGGGCTCTTTTCTTCAAATTCTGACGTCTAAGTTTATTGAGGCGTACTTATGTTCATTGAAGTGAGATTTGTTTGAATGCACTGGCTCGATCGTTGGAAAGTGTATCGCTATCATCGCAAACAGGCTAACCGCTCGAATGGCGATAAGGCTAAAGCTTTAGGGTGGACCAGCGAAGAGAGCCAATTATGTCGCTTTGAAGTGATTGCTCGTTCGGCTGACTTCGAAAAGAAGAGTATTTTAGATTTAGGTTGTGGCTATGGCGAGCTGTTTGAGCTGCTCGATAGCATCTATCGCATTCAATCTTACACCGGCGTTGACCAACACGCAGGCTTTTTAAAGAAGGCGAAGCAGAGCTATACAGAAGATCGTTGTCGGTTTTTGTCGGGTGATATGAGCCAAATGAGCCTTGAGGTACACGATGTAGTTATCGCCAGTGGCTCATTGAATTACATCTCTCGCGACTCGGATTATCTGACTAACATGATTACTCGTATGTTTGGACTAGCGAATCAGACGGTGATTTTTAATCTGCTCAATTCAAGCCAATATCCTTCACGCAATACCTTGATGAGTTATCACCCTCAAGGTGTCTATCGTTTCTGTAAAACACTCTGTGACGATGTCTCCTTGATAGAAGGATACGCAGAAGGGGATTTCACGAT